>DASYRN010000218.1:0-6372 GCA_036004365.1 Binatia bacterium | reverse complement strand
CATCATCGGGATCGTCGGGCTCTTCTTTGAGCGGCTCATCTTCCAGACCTTGGAGCGGCGAACCGTAGGTCGCTGGGGCATGGTCAAGACAATTCTAGGCTAGGCCCGATGCGAAAATGGTTCCCGGGATGATGCTCGAAGACGCTCCAAATAGTCTCCTCGCCCTCCATTTGGAGGGAGAGGATTGAAGGTGAGGGTGGTACGCATGGAATTTGCCCTCACCCTCGCCCTCTCCCGCGACAGGAGAGGGAAATGATGATGTACGGTCGCAAATTTATTTCGCCGCTAGGCTGATGCATCAGATTGAGCTGCGCAATATCACCCTGGAATACGAAACCGCCGAGAACTCCGTGACGGCGCTTCGGGACGTCAGCTTTAGCGTGGAGGCCGCGGAATTCTTGTGCGTGGTGGGCCAGAGCGGGTGCGGCAAAACCACGATGCTCAACGTTGTTGCCGGATTCCTGAAACCCACAAAGGGAGAAGTTCTGATTGGTGGGAAGACTGTGACAGGCAAAGGACTTGACCGCGGAATTGTCTTTCAGGACTTCGCCCAGCTTTTTCCCTGGAGAACGGCTCAGAGAAACGTGGAGTTCGGCCTGGAAATGAAAGGGCTCTCTAAAGAGGAGAGGGCAGAGATTGCGCTTCGATTCCTCCGGCTGGTAAATCTCGAAAACTTTGCCCGCTGTTATCCGCATGAGCTCTCCGGCGGGATGCAGCAGCGCGTTGCCATCGCCCGCGCCCTTGCATATAATCCGGCCGTCCTTCTCATGGACGAACCCTTTGCGGCCCTGGATGCCCTGACTCGTGAAGAGATGCAGCGTTTCCTGGTGGATGTCTGGAGAGAAACTAAGAAGACCGTGATCTACGTGACGCACAATGTGGCGGAGGCGGTGTACCTTGCGGATCGCATCATCATCTTTTCGCCCCATCCCGGTACAGTGAGGGGCCAGGTCAGGATCCCGCTGCCAAGGCCCCGGGACACCTTGAGCGTCGAATTCCTGGACTACCAAAAAGAAATCGTCGGTCACATCGTCAGCCGTTAGTAATTTTGGATTTTAGATTGCCGACCTCATTTCCCTCTCCCTGTGGGAGAGGGTTAGGGTGAGGGAAGAAGTTATGGAGCCACAAGCCGCTAAACTTAGGGACCGCGCTCGCCGACTGCGCCACAACCAGACTAAAGCTGAGCACAGACTCTGGACACGGCTGCGGGCACGACAGCTCTGCAGCGCTAAGTTCCGTCGCCAGCATCCTATCGGTCCCTTTATCGCTGACTTTTGCTGTCTGGAAAGCCGCCTAGTAGTAGAACTTGATGGAGGTCAGCACGCTGTGCAGGCTGAAGCAGATCAGAGAAGGTCTGCTCTGATGGAGAGAAGGGGTTATCGTGTATTGCGTTTTTGGGACAATCAAGTCATGGCGGAGATTGAGGCGGTCCTTGAACAAATCGCGAAGGTACTAAGGGAACCCTCACCCGAACCCTCTCCCTGTGAGGGCGAGGGAGAATAAACGAGGTACTGGTGCGGACGGCCGGGTGAGGGCTCTTATGGAATTTCTAATCGAAAATCCAAAACCTGTACTGAGCTAGGTCGAAGTATCTAAAATCTAAAATGCATTAGGAGGATAGGCAAATGAAACAGAGAGCGTTAACACGGCGTAAGTTCCTGATCCTTTCCGGCAGCGGTCTTGTAGCGACGGCTGTTCTGGAGGCGCGATCTATCCTGGCCCAGACCATGACTATCCGCCAAGGTTATCAGACTAACATTTGGGGGATGCCGACCTATTATCTCCTTCGCTCGGGCGCCCTTGAAAAGCGCGGGCTTAAATTCGAAGAGTTCGCCGTCCCGTCCGGGAACCTGACGATGCAGCAGATGGTGGCGCGCCAGGTGGACCTCGGAACCTATGCCGGCCAGTCCTTCGTGACCGGTCATGACAAGGGCGGGCTTGTAGCCATCGCGCAGATCGAGAAGGTGGGGAAGACCGCGCGGGTGATGGCGCGGAAGGAACTTAATATCGCCAGGGTGGAGCAGCTTCGCGGGCTGAGGATCGGCAACCAGGTGGGCTCCTCCACGGGCAATACCTTCGTGGACATCATCGCCCCGCGCGCGGGCCTGAAGAAGGAGGATTATCAGGAGGTCAAGATGAACGTGAACGAGATGGTGGCCGCCGCGGCCGCCAAATCGATAGACGCGTTCGTCAGCGTAGACCCTTACTGCTCCATCGCCGAAGCCGAAGGGATCGCGACCACCGTGGTGAGCCTGTACGAGTACGACCCGATGCCGGTCTTCATGGCCGCGACGCCTGAGTTCGTCGAGAAGAACCCGAGGGTGGTAGTCGATTATCTCCGTGCGTGGCTCGATGTGGGCAAGGACTTCAAACAGAATCCGGGCAAGGCGGGGGATGTAATCTACACCTTCTTCACATCAAAGGGGTACAAGATGAGCCGCGACACCTTGAACAAAGCAATGGCGAATGTCGAGGTCGATCCTGGTTTTCCCGGCGACCTCAGGCCCTACCTGCAGCAGATCGCAGAGGGGCTCTTCAAGGAAAAAAAAATCGGCGCCATTCCCGACTGGAAAAAGGCGCTCCGGCCTGAGTTCATGGAGAAGGCGCGCGGCTAATCTGAGACGAGGAACCGCTGGAAGGAAGTCCTTCGACTCCCAAGTCAGAAGCTAAACGTTGGAGATCCTTGAAGAGGGTGTCGTTTAACGGGAGTCCGGCGGCACTGCGCTCCAGCCATGTGGCATGGCTCTGCTCGCCTGGAAGTCGGATACGCTCGGCGCCTGGCATCCTTCTCGAAGTCCTGAAATCGCGGATCACCTTATCCACGGTACGCTTAAACGCTTCAACCGGTGAGAAGCGCCCCACATTGAGCGCCGCAATCACGTGACCCGTGTTCGTTGGAGTCCTGTCGTCTTTGTTGAAGTCGATCACATCGCGGCCGAATGCGGCGCCGTTTAGCGTGCCGGCAAGCAGACCGAAAACGAGCGCGAGCCCATATCCTTTGTAGTCCCCGATGGGGAGAAGAAAGCCTTCCTCAGCCCGCTTCGGGTCAGTCAAAGACCTGCCCAGCGCGTCAATCATCCAGCCTTCAGGCATAGGCTCCCCTCGTTGAGCTTTGGTTTTCACCTTGCCATAAGCGGCCACGCTGGTGGCCATATCAAGAACGATTGGCGGTTCTTCTAAGGCCGGGATGGCAAATGCGATCGGATTCGTGCTGAGCAAAAGCTCGATACCTCCCCAGGGGGGCATGTGATTGGCGTTGCCGACCGCCATGTAGATTCCGATCATGTCGTGGGCGAGCGGCATCATCGCGTAGAGCGCTGCGGGCCCTGCGTGGTTGCTCTGTCGCACGCCGACCCAACCGATCCCTGCACGCTTAGCCTTCTCGATGGCGACGTTGGCGGCAAACCGCATCACCAGATGGCCCATGGCGTTGTCTCCATCGACCAGGGCGATCGCCTCTGTTTCTTGGAGCACACGGATGTTCGGTTTCACGTTCATCCCGCCGGCTCTGATCCGGCGAACGTATTGAGGCAAGCGGAAAATGCCGTGGCCGTCAGCGCCGCGCAGATCAGCGAGGATCATCAACCGCGCGACTTGTTCGGCATCCGACGGTGGCAGGCCGACGGCTGCGAGAGCGCGCGCGACGAACGCTTCTAGATCGGCTGATTGGAATCGACGGGTCATTGATGTGCCTTGAGTCATATGAATGCAACAGTTCCTGAATAACGGCTAACTGGATAAATAGCTTCCTCCCGCGTCTCTTTCTACCCTCCTCTCCCTTGACGGGAGAGGAATGAGGTGAGGGTGAAGATAGCTTGCTATTCCCCCTCATCCTGACCTTATATTAAGTCTGTTGGAGGTCATCTTTGTAATACCGATTTCAATCAAGCTTGTTGGTATGAGGACCCATCCTAACCCATTCCTTTGGAGGATCTGGAGAAGACTGTCCCGACCAGCAAAAGAACGGAGCTAAAGGTTCAATAGAAAGTTGTCCCATCGAGGACCCATATAAGGCGAATCTTCCGTTCACAGCTATTGGAATTGGAAATACACAACGAAGGAGGAGAAAAAGGTGAAGCGATACTATCTCGGAGTGGATTGGGGAGACAGAGTACACCAGCTGTACGTGGGTGATGAGGATGGGGGAAAGATAGCAGAGATGAAGGTCCAAGAGACCGCTGAGGGGATGGCGGAGTTGGGGCGCTGGCTCGATGAGAAGAGGACTGAGGGGATCGAGCTTTGGGCGGCGATCGAGAAACCCCACGGGCGGATTGTGGATTTTGTTCTGGACCATGGGGTAGTGGTTTACCCGGTCAATCCTAAGGCTGTGGATCGGGCCAGGGATCGGTTTCGGATGAGTCGATCCAAGAGCGACCCCTTTGATGCCCGGGTGCTCTCGGAATTTGTGAGGACCGATCATGCTCACTTGAGACCCCTTCAACCGAACTCCGAGCAGGCCCAGGAACTCAAGATGCTGACGCGGGATCAGCAAAGAGTGCAGCGTCACAACACGCGGCTTCTCCATCAGCTCAAGGTGACATTGAAAGAGTACTATCCTCGGCCCGTAGAGGTTTTTGGCGATCTGGAATCGCGCATAGCACTGGATTTTCTCAAGCAGTATCCGACCCCAGCCGCACTCTCGCAGCTTAGCCGTAGGCACTGGAACCGATTTGCCAAGCGCCGGCATCACCTCGGTCAGACGCGTAGTGCGGAGTTGTGGGAGGAGCTGAACAAGCCCCAACTGGCGGTTCCCGAACACGTGGTGAGAGCCAAGGCGCAGTTGGTAGAAGTGCTGTTGGATCAGCTGGAGGCCTCGGTCAGAGCGGTGCAGACATACGACGAGAAGGTCGAATGTTTTTTCGCCTCTATGCCGGCAGCTAAACTTGTGGAGACGCTGCCGGGAGGAAAGAGTGGGACCATAGTGCCCATGATTTGGGCTGAGCTGGGGGATGCTGAGAGTCGATGGGAATCCTTTAGGCACCTTCAGGCCGAGGCGGGAGTGGTCCCTGTGACCAAATCGAGCGGAAAGAGTCGCAGTGTTGAGTTTCGTTTTTCCTGTAATAAGCACCTGCGCCACGCCGCGTACTTGTTTGCTTTTGTCTCGTTGAACCGTAGTGAGTGGGCCTACGCATACTACCGAGACCAGCGGGCTCGGGGACACAGCCATCACGAAGCACTTCGGGCTCTGGGAGCAAAGTGGTTGAAGATTATTTTTGTGATGTGGAGAGACCATAAGCCTTACGACGAAAATTACCACTTGGCGAACATTGCTCGTCAAAGGATGCGCCAAGCGGCTTAAAAAAATAAACGGGGCACTTGACAAGCCTCATAGAAAGTCTTCTCCCGCAAGGGGAGAAGGAACGGCTTTTCTCGAACCGTTGAAGCTGTTCAAATCGTTCAAGCAAGCGCACTCGATCGATGGATTACAGCGGCTATTTTCCCTTCGGAGGTAAGGGACTAACGAGATCACGATCGGAAAGATGGGCGACTGTTTCGCCTGTTTCGGTAAAGGTTCGGGTCACCTCTGTGCTTCCGTAAACCCACAGGATCGTGAGCGGTGTTGTCCCGACGTTTATAAACCGATGAGGCTTATTAGCGGGGACGAGCGTCGTGTCAAACGGGCGTAGGCGGTGCTGCTGACCATCGATCTCAGCTTCGGCTTCCCCTTCGAGAATCGTCACCTGCTCATCACAGTTGTGCGAGTGCAGCGGGACCTTCGCGCCGGCTGGAAAGCGGGTCAACCCTGTCGTCATGTGCTTCGCGCCGATCTCCTTGGTGACCAAAGGGATGGTCTGGATGCCGTTGCCGCGGTCGAGCACCGGCAACGAGTCGATTTTTAGGATGTGTGCTTGTCCCATAGTGAAACCTCCTCTGGGGAGAATGTAACAATGAGGCTCAGGGCCCGTCAAGTCGATGCGGCTGTACGTATCACTGAGTTGGTCGCGAAGAAATGATTGGGAGGAGGAGATACGAAGCTCGCTCAGGACTGACGTGCAAGGTCGTCTTGCCGCTAAAAATCTCGGCCTGCCGGTCGGCCGGGTCGTCGTGGAGAAATGGCCCACAGCCTCGCAGTTCATTCTTGAAGTTCGAAAGCCGGCCGCCACTCGGCCCGGGGTACTCGTAATCTTTTCCTCGCACGGTAAGGCCAATTCGGTAGCCGGCAGGTACCACGATGGAGGTCGGCCAGATCTCAACGTCCAGCTCGACAACCTCCCCGGCTCGTAGCAGCTGCTTCTCGTCGTGCGTGTGATACGGCCGGTAGGACGTGCTCAGCTCAGGATCGAGTTTGCGATGCGAGGCCCGAAGCCATCCTTGACTGACGGGGGTATGCGGATCGATTGCCCCCTGAAAGACAACCTCCTTCCCATCAGG
>DASYRN010000217.1:0-4324 GCA_036004365.1 Binatia bacterium | reverse complement strand
AATAAACCGTCCGACGTCAGGCAAAGAGATTAAACGTCCACTCATGAAAAGTTTGTCAAGGGCGTCTCTGTTGAGGGCCCTAATGGCCGAGCACTTTTTTGAGTCTCTCGACGATCTCCGGTCGTTGAGACATGACCTCTTGGGCGCCGAGATGCCTACTTTTTCATGCCCTCACGGAACTTTTGCCAAGCTGCTATCCCCGCTTCTGCGGCTTTCTCGTCAACGCCCTGCGGCAGGCCGGCTACGCGCCCCGTCGATAATGACCCGCGCCTCACGGAGCGAGACCAAAGAAGGAGCCGCCGTTGGCGATGGGGCCGGGGTAGGCGCCTCGGATGCTGAAGCGGCAAAGACTAACATCAGACACAGTGTTACCAGTCCTAGCGAGGGCAAAAGCCGGTATGTTTGCACTTCTCACCTCCTGATTGAGATGTCCTGACCTTCGAGTGCGGCGCGATATTAACACCGTGGTTCCCGACGAACAATAAAAAAACGTAACACTCAGAAACGAATTGGCCCACCTGATCTTGCACGTTTCTTCCCTGCCTCACCGAATCAGGCTCCTCTGGCGAATTCTTATCGACAGCTCGATGCGACTCCGATAAGATCGCTTCCGTATTATCCCCCTGCACAAGAACATGCTTGCTCATGAGAGCAACATGGAGGTTCTACGTTCATGGTTGCCACGGATATCACCGGCCAGTTGGCCCAGTACATGGCAGAAGCCAGACACCGGAGCCTACCACCGCAGGTTGCGCAGGCAGGCAAACACCGCATCTTAGATTCTCTCGGCGCTATAGTCTCCGGCTCTCGCCTTAAGGCGGGAGAGCTGGCTATCCGGTATGTGCGCCTACAGGGTGGCACGCCGGAAGCATCTGTCCTCGCAACCGACCTGAAGACCTCCGCCGTGAACGCGGCGCTGGCAAACGGGATGTTTGGCCACGCCGATGAAACGGATGACTTTGAGCCGGTGACCAAGGCCCATCCGGGTTGCTCAGTGGTACCCGCGGCCCTGGCCATGGCGGAGCGCGAAGGCAGCTCGGGCGAGGAGCTCCTGCGGGCCGTAGTCCTTGGCTATGACCTGTGCTGCCGCTTCCTCATGGCCCTGGGGCCGGAACTGGTGCGCAGAGGCCACCGCAGCGCGGAAGGGACAAGTTCCACGATGGGCTGTACGGCGGCAGCGGCGTCTCTCGCCAAGCTGGACGAGACGGGCATGCGCTACGCCCTCTCCTACGCCGCCCAGCAGGTTTCCGGCATCTGGAGTTGGGTGCGGGATTCGGAGCATGTGGAGAAGGCCTTCGACTTCGCAGGCATGGGAGCACGTAACGGTGTCACCGCCGCCATCATGGTGCAAACGGGCTTTACTGGTGTTTGGGATGTATTGGAAGGTGAGCACAATGTGCTGGAAGCCCTGTCTCCTTCACCGAAGCCGAGTGAGATAGTGAAGGATCTGGGAGGCCACTTCTTCGTGACCGAGACGGCCATTAAGCCCTACCCCGTGGGCTATCCCATTCAGTCGGCTCTGGACGCTTTTTTCGCGTTGCACCGGCAGCACGGGCTGACCGTGGAGAATGTGGAGCGCGTCACCGCTCGGCTACCGGAAGACGGCGCCCGCATTGTCAACGACCGCTCCATGCCGGACGTCAACTGTCAGCACATGATCGCTATGGCCTTGGTCGACGGCAACGTCACCTTTGCCTCCACCCGCTCCTACCAACGCATGTCAGACCCCGTGGTGCTGGCGGTGAAGGAACGAGTGAATCTGGTGGCTGACCCTGCTCTCATGAACCCAGAGGCCCCCCGCAGCGCAAAGGTAGAGGTGGTTTTAAAGGACGGCCGTACTCTGAGCCACTTCACACCCCATGCTTATGGCACCAAGCAGAACCCGATGGAAAGTAAGAGCGTCAATGCAAAGGTGCGGGACTTGCTGGAGCCGGTGCTCGGGCCATCACGGACCGAGGCTGTCATACAGCGGGGAAACGGTTTGGAGGGCGTGGCCAACGTCCAAGAGCTGCTGCCATTCCTGACCCTGAAGCCGCAGGAGATGGCGGGCTGCTGAAAAAGCCTTCAGTCGGTTCATGCTTCGACTAAGCTGCTCAGCACGAACGGTTAATGACTGTGATCGGTAATCCTGAACCGATCGCCCTGAGACTTGTCGAAGGGTGCGCTCAATCGCCTCGTTCCAAGATAGAAGACTGGAGTATAGCAGTGGTGGAGTACTGGAGTGATGCATTTAAAAAAACCGACACTCCAATGCTCCCATACTCCAACACCCCATTTCGCTGATCCGCCTCTGCTCGTCGATTTTTCGCGCGCCTCGCCTCTGAGATCTTTTCGAGCAACCTGTGAACAGGGTCTTTCAACACCTTCTTGGAAAGAAATAAAGGAAATTGGTATCGGCCATACATTATTGGGCATTTGGACTCGGACGACAAAAGCAATATGATGTCCCTAAAATCGTTTCATTATGATTGAAAGGAACTATCGATGAAAACTGTCAAGCCTTTCGCCGGCGTGCTTGCTCCGGTGCTCACGCCGTTTAAGAAGGATCTGGCGCCCGACCGCGAGCGCTTTGTCGCGCATTGCCGCTGGTTGCTCGAGCAAGGCGTCGCCGGGCTAGCGGTCTTTGGCACCACCAGCGAGGCGAACTCGCTCTCGGCGGAAGAGCGCATGGGTCTGCTCGATGCATTGATCGCGGGCGGCATTCGCCCGGAGCTGCTGATGCCCGGCATCGGCTGTTGCGCGCTGACCGACACGGTGCGGCTGACCGCTCACGCCGTGCGCAACGGTTGCGGCGGCGTGCTGATGCTGCCGCCGTTCTACTACAAGCCGGTGAGCGATGATGGACTTTTCGCGCATGTCGCGGAAGTAATCGAACGCGTGGGGGACGCGCGTCTGCGCATCTACCTCTACCACATTCCGCCTGTCGCCGTCGTAGGCTACAGCCTCGACTTGATGGAGCGCCTGATCAAGGAATACCCGTCGGTGGTGATCGGCGTCAAAGACAGCTCGGGTGACTGGAAGAACACGGAGGCCATTCTCAAGCGCTTCCCCGGCTTCGATGTGTTCCCCGGATCAGAGGTTTTTCTGCTGCCGGCGCTGCGCGCGGGAGGCATGGGCTGCATTACGGCGACCGCCAACGTCAATGGAGCGGCGGTGCGCGATCTCTACGGCCGCTGGCGAACCCCCGAGGCCGACCGACTTCAAGACGAGATCACCAAGCTGCGCAAGACCATCGAGGCCTACCCCATGATCCCGGCGCTCAAGCAGATCTTGGCTCACTTCCGCAACGACCCGGCTTGGACGGCCGTACGGCCGCCGCTCGTTCGATTAACGAGGACGGACGCCCAGGCGTTGATTGCGGATCTGGAGCAAAAGAAGTTCGCGCTCGCGGCATAACGCGAATCTTTCACGTTTGCGCAATTGCGAGAATGAGAAAATCCTTATCGCTCTGTGTCAACCTATGTTGCCTATTCCACAATCGCGTTGGTATGCGCAGCAGATTAGGGTCATGCGCAGCAGATTAGGGTCAAGTCTTTACTTTTGCTCTTGGAACGAATAGGTATGGCGCCATGGCACGGCCGCTGAGGATTGAATACGACGGGGCGCTCTACCATGTAACGTCTCGAGGCAACGAGCGCAGGTCGATATTTAGGGATGATACGGATCGAGAACTGTTTTTGAACATCCTGGCTCACGTCCGTGAGCGCTTTCACTGGATTTGTCACGCTTACTGCCTAATGAACAACCACTATCACTTGGTAATTGAAACACCGGATGGAAACTTATCCAAGGGAATGAGGCAACTGAACGGAGTCTATACGCAGGCGTTCAACAAACGCCATGGCCGGGTGGGACATTTGTTCCAAGGCCGTTTCAAGGGGATCTTAGTACAAAAGGAGAGTCACTTTCTGGAGGTATGCCGGTACGTTGTGCTCAATCCCCTTAGAGCGAGGTGGGTGCAAAGGCCGCACTACTGGAAATGGAGCAGTTTCGGCGCAACGGCAGGTCTGGTTGCCGCGCATCGATGCCTTACGGCAGACGATGTTCTCGGTCAGTTCGGTCGATACAAGACTTGGGCGCAGCGGAAGTACCGGGAGTTTGTCGAGGCTGGGATCGAGAAAGCTTCAATTTGGGAAGAACTAGAGGCTCAGAGTATCTTGGGGGCTGACGGCTTTGCGGAGGCATTGCTGGATCACGTAACAGGAAAGCGCCAGATTCGCGAGATACCTAAAGGGCAGCGATTCCTGGGGCGGCCGTCGCTCAAAGAACTGTTTGATGGTGCTCGCGATCAGAAGAGATCGAGAGATAAGGTCATTGCTGCGGC
>DASYRN010000216.1:0-9298 GCA_036004365.1 Binatia bacterium | reverse complement strand
CGCCCAAGCAGCTGGGCAAAGTAGAGATCCGGAGAGATTGCTCCAAGTGTGAGCCCGTCCGGTTCTGCGCCGTATACGTAATCGGCCACCACCATGGAGCGAGCCCCGGTTATGTTCTCGACGATAATCCGGGGCGCCCCTGGAATGTGTTTTTCCAGATGCCGGCCCATGAGGCGGGCGTAGAGATCATAGGCTACGCCGGGGCGAGCGCCTACAAGGACTTTGATTTTCTTGCCCTTGTAGAAGGCCGTCTCAGCAGCAGAATGAGCGGTCATGCTGTCAGCGAAGAAAGACAGGGACAGAGACAGAGATAGAGAGGGAGGAGCGGTCTCTGTCTCTATCTCTGTCTGTTTTTTATTCGCCCAGGACTTTCTTCATCCGTTCGATGATTTCCCGAGGCTGAGCTACCGCCTCTTTTGCGATAGTCTCAATCTCCTCTCCACCGCTCGGATCCGCCTCCAGCTTTTTCTTTTTCACCTCCTCCAAGAATGCCGGGTCGCTCATGGTCTTGGTAAAGGCTTCCCGGAGAATCTTGACCCGGTCGGGCGGAACGCCTGGAGCCGCGACAAAAGGCCTACCGAGATCGCCGGAGGCCAAGATCACCGTTACAAGCCTTCGGGTCGATTCCGGAGTTTTGTACTCGTCCATGAGCTCGTAGATCGTCGGCACGTCGGCTGCCCTTGGATCTCGCTTGCGGCCGGTTTGCAGCAGCACGCGAACGAGGTTGGTTTTCCTCCACGTGCCGAAGGGCTCCCGTGCATAAAAGGTAGGAATACTGAGGGCCCGACACTGCACTTCGCCTCTCTCGAGAGCCAAGTCTTGTTCGCCCCCGCCCTTGTAACCCATGACCAACCTGAACTTAAGCCCCAGCGCTTCTTCAAGAAGCTTAGGTACGAAGTGTCCGCTCGTTCCGGTTCCGGTGGCGGAGCATTTCGGCGGTTCGGACGCCTTCCGAATATCTTCCAGAGTCTTGTACGGGACATCAGTTCGCATGTAAAACAACCAGGGCGTTTTCTCCGTCGAGCCGATCCAGCCGAACTTCGCCCAATCAAACTGAACTTCCTTCTTCCCCACGACCTGATCGAGATACAGCGACGGGCCGATCGATCCGAGGGTCAGGCCGTCCGGCTTGGTCACGTTATAGACGTAGTTCGCCGCAATCATGGAGCCGGCGCCGGGCATGTTCTGCACGATGAAATTTGGGTTGCCGGGAATATGTTTGGACATATGCCCCGCGAGCAGCCGCGCCCAGATGTCATAGCCGTCACCCGCGAGATAGCCCACGACAATCGTCATCGTCTTTCCTTGGTAAAAGGGAGCTTGCGCTTGGAGATGGGTGCTCCATGAAAGAAACGCGAATAGAGCTATGATTATTTTTTTCATCGAGCTATGGCCTCCGGCCGATTTTGTGACTCTCCCTAATTTTCCAACGTCTTCTTGACCCGCTCTATCACATCGGCAGGTTGATCCATGACTTCTTTGATCAACGCCTGGAGCTCTTCTCCCGTAGAAGGCTCCATGTCCATCCTGCCCTTTTTGGCCTCCGCGATGAGTTCAGGATCCTTTAGTGATTTTTGATAGGCCTCGCGTAATATCTTCACTCGTTCCGCGGGGGTCCCTGGTGTCGTTAACATGGGACGACCAAGTTCGCCGGCGACCAAAATCACCTGAGCCGCACGCCGCTTTGCCTCAGACGTTTTGTATTCATCCATGAGCTCGTAAACTGTGGGCGCGTCGGCGGTCCGCGGATCGCGCTTGCGTCCGGTCTGAACCAAATGCCGGTCAAAGCCTTTCTTGTGCCAGGAGTCGAAAGGCTCGCGGCCGAAGTGAGGAGGAATCGTCATCCCCCGGCAGATCACTTCTCCTTTTTCCACGGCGAGATCGATCTCGCTGCCACCCGGATATCCCAGCACCGTGTTGAATTTCGCCCCTACGGTCTCCTCTAAGAGTTTGGCCAATATGTAGTCTGCTCCCGCAGTACCCGTGGAGCCGCATTTCGGAGGCTCTTTGGCCTTGATGATATCCGCGATCGATCGATAGGGAGCGTCGGCCCGCATGTACAGCAGGATGTGGTTTTTTTCCTGCGTGCCGATCCAATGAAATTTGCGCACGTCAAACTGTATCTCTTTCCGGCCTACAAGTTGGTCCAGGTAGATATTGTTGCTGGGCATGACAACGGTTAGCCCGTCGGGTTTGGCTACGCCATAGACGTAGTTTGATGCTATCAGGGAACTCGCCTGAGGCATGTTCTGGACGATGATTTCGGGGTTGCCCGGTATGTACTTCCCCAGATAACGCGAGAATAGCCTGGCCCAACGATCGTAGAATCCACCCGGCGTGAAGCCCACGACGATCCTGAGGGTCTGACCCTTGTAGAAGGATTCCTGAGCAGAAATGGAAGGGACGATTAGAAAGTTGAAGAGATACAGGATTAAGAGTGTGAAGAAGGCGTGAGGCGAGACCCGCGACCAACGCTTTGGCGGATCCGCCACAGGACTTCGGACGGACCCGCAAACTCTTTGTGGCGGGCCCGCTGATGCTTTGTGGCGGGGGCGCGAGGCTGCAGTGACAAGCATAAGAGCCCTCCTGTTTCGCGGAATAGGAGATCGTTATTGCACGACGAACAGCTTCTTGACCTGCTCGACCACTTCCGGAGGCTGATTCATGACCTCTTTCGCCAAAGCCTGCAGATCTTCGCCTTTGCCTGCCTCCACCTCGATCCTTCCCTTTTTCGCATCGGCCAAAAGCTCGGGATCGGCAGCGGCCTTTTGATACGCCTCGCGCAAGATTTTCACCCTGTCAGGGGGCGTGCCGGGAGGCGCGAGCATTGGCCTTGCCCAATCTCCGCCGGCCAGCATCGCTTGGGCCACCCGGCGCTTGGCCGGTGACGTTTTGTACTCATCCATCAGCTCGTAGATGGTTGGTCCATTGACTCTCGGGTCGCGCTTTTTTCCGCTCTGGGCGAGGAATCGAGTGAAGCCGCTTTTGAGCCAGGTTAGAAACGGCTCGCGCGAGAAGTAGGTGCCGATGGTGAGCCCCATGCACTGCACCTCGCCTCGCTCCAGGGCGATGGCGATCTCGCTGCTCCCCGGGTAGCCGGTTACGTGCTGGACTTTTGCGCCGACGGTCTCCTCGAGGATCTTCGACATGACATAGTCTGAGCTTCCTATGCCGGTCGAGCCGCATTTCGGAAGCTCCTTCGCTTTGATGATGTCTGCAACCGACTTAAAAGGCGCATCCGCGCGGCCGAAAAGCATCATGTCGTCCCTTTCCAAGTTGCCGATCCATTGAAATTTCCCAAGGTCGTATCTGACCTCTTTGTCCCCCGAGAGCTGGTTCAGGTAGAAGTTGTTGTGCGGCATGACCAGGGTTAGCCCGTCCGGTTTTGCTACGGTATAAACGTAATTGGCCGCGATCACGGATCCTGCGCCGGGCATATTCTGGACAATGATCTCCGGGTTTCCCGGAATATATTTCGGCATGTGGCGCGCGACAATGCGCGCCGCCCGGTCATAGCCCCCTCCGGCGCTCAACCCAACTATGATTCGGACACTCTTGCCCTTATAAAAAGGTTCCTGGGCGAAAGTAGAAGTAACGGTTAAAAGGGTTAGAAGTAGCAGACTCAACGATGCTTTGATCTTCGAACTCTTAAGCTTCTCGGACATAGAACCTCCACTCTTCAGATTATTCACTCAAGATTTTCTTAACGCGCTCCAAAACGTCTTTGGGTTGGTCCATAACCTGCTGTGCAAGCGCTTGCAGCTCTTCGCCTGATGTCGGATCCATGTCCATCCTTCCCTTCTTGGCCTCAGCGATCAGCTCAGGATCCTTCATCATTTTGACGTACGCCTCGCGCAGGATCTTCACCCGTTCTGGCGGCGTGCCGGGGGTTACCGCCATTGCCCGACCAAACAGCCCGCTTGCCAAGATAACCTCGGCGGTGCGGCGGCTGGCCTCGGGAGTCTTACGCTCGTCCATAAGCTCATGGATGGTCGGTGTGTCGGATAGTCTTGGGTCTTTCTTTCGCTGATCCTGAACCAGATGCCGGTCAAAGCCCTTCACATGCCAGGTATCAAACGGCTCCCGGCCGAAATGGGGGGAGATATCCATCCCGCGACAGGTTATCTCTCCCCGCTCCACGGCGATGTCGATCTCGTTGCCGCCCGGGTAGCCAGTGACGATGTTGAATTTCGCCCCGAGCGTCTCCTCCAGGATTTTAGGAAGAATATAGCCCGTGCTGGCTGTCCCGGTCGCGCCGCATTTCGGTGGCTCTTTTGCTTTAATGATGTCGGCTAAGGATTTATAGGGCGCATCCGCGCGGGCGTAGAGCATGGTGACAATTTTTTCTTGAGATCCTATCCATTGGAACTTGCGCACGTCGTACTTCACTTCCTGCCTTCCCACAAACTGGTCCAGGTACAGAGTGTTGATCGGCATCACCAAAGTTAGGCCGTCGGGTTTGGCGACATTGTAAACATGGTTTGCCGCGATAACGGAGCTGGCTCCCGGCATATTCTGGACGATGATTTCAGGATTCCCGGGAATATGTTTCCCCATGTAGCGAGCGAAGAGCCTGCCCCAGCGGTCGTAGAATCCCACCGGTGTGAAACCCACGATGATTCTGATCGTCTGTCCCTTATAGAAAGTCTCCTGGGCATAGCCGGGTTTGAGGGTCAAAGGGATCAGGGGATAAACGAGTAAGAATAGAAGGATGAAGGATAACGTATGAAGGCTGAAATTAAATGAACCGTGCGCTTTGCGGGACATAAGTCTGCTGCTAGCGGTCACTCCATTCCGAGCCAAACAAAGAGTTGCCCGTCCGGGAAGGGTAGGTGAAGCAGCCGAACAAAGAGTCCCCAGAAAGCAAGCCAGCCAAGCACGGTCAGAAGAATGGATAACACCCATCCCTCACGGCCCTGAAACTTGAGGTAAAGAAATAAGAGCGCCGCAATAGAGAAAGAGAATCCAAAAAGCCAAATTGCGACAAAGAAGCCGAAGATCCAAGCGAAAATGTTGATCGTCCGGGAGCGAGCAAGGGCTGGATCGGTGGTTTGGGTGAACTGGAAGTCGACCGGCGCGCCGTCCGACGCGGAAGCTTTAACCTTGTTTTTACCCCGGAGCTCCAGAACGGCGTAGAGCAGTGCCAAGACCAGCATGGGAATTCCAATGGCGTAGGGATAGAGCCGCGCCTGAAGACGCCAGTCCTGGGCCGCATATACAAAGTAGGCGAAGAAGACCACGAAGAACAAAATAAAAACCAGATGGGCTTTATTTTTCATTGTCGGTGCCCTTCCTATTCCGCCGTAAAGTTTCTTTGCCTTCTCAAACCGTTGCTTAGCCGCTCCGCACAGAGTCTTATCCCGGCTCCCGCTTACCACATAGTCCTTCGAGAGGCAATGCTTTGGAAAGGGGTCTTTTTTTCTCCTTCAGGGACGTGTTAAGAGAATCACTCAGAGCGCATCACACAGGAGCTCAGGAGGTGCAGGATGAATCCAGCCGGCTACTTATTAATTCTGGTTGCGTGGCTGGCGGGGGTCGACGTTGTTTGGGCCCAGCCGACTTCCTCGGCGGCGCTAATTGAGCTGGCCAAAAAAGAGGGAAAGCTCGTCTGGTACACCTCTATGGCCATCGACACTTCGAAGCCCTTGCTCGACGCCTTCCTGAAGGAATATCCGTTCATCAGGGCGGATCTCGTGCGGGCCGGAGAAGAGCAGTTGATGACTCGCATCATGAACGAAACCCGCGCGGGGAAGTGGTCCTTTGACGTCGTGTCGGGAAGCGCGATATCCACTTTGGTCGATCGAAAGATCATATCGCCCTATCTCTCTCCGGAAAGAGACGCCTACATAAGCGAGTTCAAAGACCCGCAGGGCTACTGGACTGGGATCTTCGTCAACAACTTGATCCTGGCTTACAACACGAAGTTGGAGGCGCCTAAGAACGCTCCGAAAGACTATCCCGATCTTCTCGATTCGAAGTGGAAAGGGCAGATTCTGATGGACTCTACGGATTACGATTGGTTTGGCACGCTCGCTACCGTTTGGGGGCGGGAAAAGACCACCCGGTACATGGAGCGGCTCGCGCGACAGGAACCGAAGTGGCGCCGCGGGCATGGTCTCACCGCCCAGCTTGTCGGCGCCGGCGAAACCGCCCTTGCTTGGGCCTACAATTTCCGAATTGAGCGAATGAAAAAAGAGGGTGCGCCGGTGGATTGGGTCGACACTTTCGATCCGATTGTCGTGACGGTTAGCGGGATCGGTCTCGGCGCCAAACCTACGAATCCCAATGCGGCCAAGCTTTTCGTTGATTTCACGCTGAGCAAGAGGGGTCAAGAGATGATCCGCGAAATGCGGCGCATCCCCGCCCGGAGCGACGTCACACCCTTGGCGCCCAAGATGGACCAGAGCAAACTCAAGCTAAAAGCGGTTCCCAAGGAGGTCTACCTGAATCTGGATCAGTATGCGCAAGAGTTTCGCAAGATCTTCGGACTGTAGGGTACAGAGCATTTCGAGTTTGTAGTGGGCTAGCTTACTGGATACTAGCCGCTCGAAAAGGGATATTTGCTCTTTATCCAAGAAAACCTGCTGAAGGCATTGTCGGAGGAGATAAGCTCATTCTACTCTCCCCGGTGGAGCAAGTATCCCGATCTTGGACCGCTCTCGAACTCTGTTGAAAGCCCGCTCGCGCAGGCAGTGAGGACAGGGCAAATGATCACTTCTTGACACCTGAAAGTAATTTCAGTAAATAAGCGCCTAGAGCTCGCTCTCGAACATTAGGGAACTGCGCTTCGCTGCGTCGGACGGTCCCAGCGAGAGTGTATGCATGTCCCGGCCAGAACTTGGCATCGCGGAATGGAGGCGGCTCACAACTCCCGAAGCGCTGTTGATTAGGCGTATCGTTGCCTCCCGTTAACCAACTATGGAGGTTGCCATGGACAACCCCAAAGTCAGGAGCCTTCCCAACCCGAGAGTCACAATCAACAGCCGGATCGGGGGTCGGGCCACGGTCTGTGCTCCGCCAACGAGCGCCCCGAGACCTCGACTTCTTGATCAGGTGCGACAGGCTATCCGCACCCGCCACTACAGCTACCGAACAGAGAAAGCATATGCACACTGGATCAAGCGGTTTATCTTTTTCCACAATAGACGGCATCCAATTGAGATGGCAGAGGCGGAGATTGCACAATTTCTTTCGAGTCTTGCCAGTGACTCGCACGTCAGCGCTTCCACCCAGAACCAGGCGCTGAATGCTTTGCTTTTTCTCTACAAGGAAGTCTTGGAAAAAAAGATCGGGCTAATTCAGGGAGTGATCCGTGCCAATAGACCGAAAAGATTACCTGTCGTTCTCACAAAGGAAGAGGTCAAGCGCATTCTGGACTGTCTTGAGAACACTCCGTGGTTAATGGCGGTGCTTCTCTATGGAGCAGGATTGAGACTTTTGGAGTGTTGTCATCTCAGAGTCAAAGATATCGATTTTTCCCGCAACCAGATTGTGGTGCGAGCCGGCAAGGGCAACAAGGATCGCTATACGATATTGCCTGCGGTGGTCGTGGAACCGCTTCGAAAGCACGTCCAAGCTGTAAAGCGCCAACACGAGGAAGATCTCAAGAGGGGGCTGGGTCGTGTTGTGTTGCCCGACGCCCTGGAGCGAAAGTATCCCAGCGCGGGCAAAGAGTGGGGATGGCAATGGGTGTTTCCTGCGACAAGCCATTACACGGACAGGTTAACCGGAGAACATCGCAGGCACCATCTTCACGAAACGGTTCTACAAAAGGCCTTCAAGGAGGCAAGGATCAAGGCAGCGATCTTTAAGCCCGCCGGTTGCCACACTCTACGCCACTCTTTCGCAACTCATTTGCTGGAGGACGGATACGATATTAGAACGGTTCAGGAGCTTCTCGGGCACAATGATGTCAGCACTACGATGATCTACACCCATGTTTTGAACCGAGGTGGAAGGGGAGTCCGAAGTCCTGTTGACGGCTTGACAATCGTTCCCCATGATGGGCGGGTATATTAAGATTTCGCAGATCTGTATATGAAGGCATCAGCGGATTTCAGAAACGCTTGACAAGGGTTTGGAAACTGAGGAAGATTCGTCCGTTCTATGAACTTTAAAGACCGTCATTCGCAGAACTGTATACTCACTAGTTAGGCAAATCTTTTAGTACCGAGCATCATGCGATCCCAGATCCTAAAGCCGTCCAGGAATATTGATCGAATGAATGAATCCTTCCAAGCGTCTGAAACAAAAACCCAAGACGAAAGCGGCGTGTTTCGTAATCTGTACCGCCAGCCCGCACGCGGGGCGTCAGCCTTGCAGGAACGGAGGAATCAAATGAATCGGACCACTGTTACTAGACTACTAGAGAACGAGCGGGTTGATGTAGTCCGCATGGTCTCAAAGCCTGGAGACAAAGGAGTAATGAAGGAGCGTCCTGATCGCGTATTGTATATCATACAGGGCGCAAAGGTTCGGTTTCATTACCCGGACGGCAAAACGGAAGAGACCGTGTGGAAGACTGGAGACGTTGTCTACCTGGAGGCAAACAACCGGACAACGGAGAACATTGACACGAAGAATCTAGATTATATAAGTGTGCACTTGAAATAGATCGAGAGCAAAGGAACAGTATTGAACTGTTGCCTAACCATCGGGTTGAGAAGGCCGCGCGGACCGCGCCTCTCACCCAAACCGTTAGGCCGCAGCATGGATCGTGCCGAATGGCGGAAGGCGTTAATTGGGGTTCGACCTTAACGAGGGCGGGGACGGAGCGGCGATCATCAACGTATCGCTGTTCTGGGACCCTAACCATGGCAAAAGCGGACGCGTCGTAGGAGGGGCCTCGCAGGAGGTCAGGTGAAAGCAGCGCTAATTCTGAATAAGCCGCCCGAAAAGTCGGACGGCTAACCCCGCGCTCACAGACCCCTGAGAAGCTAGGCCCCGCGAGCACTCATGCTTCGTGGGTGGAAGATGACGACATACCACACACAAGGAGGTGGACGATGAAGGCGATAGTGGTGACGGACCAGGCTGCGGGAACGGCGGGGATGAAGCTGGTGGAGCGGCCCGAGCCGCAGGCAGCGATAAACGACGTCGTCGTTCAGATTCATGCGTCGGGATTCGTCGGGACTGAGTTGGCGTGGCCCTCGACCTGGACCGATCGCCTCGACCGTGACCGAACACCGTCGATCCCCGGGCACGAGCTGGCCGGAGTGGTCACCGCCCTCGGCTATGGCACGACGGGCCTGTCGGTGGGACAGCGAGTGTTCGGCCTCGCGGACTGGTATCGCGACGG
>DASYRN010000215.1:0-4352 GCA_036004365.1 Binatia bacterium | reverse complement strand
TCGATGAAATGAGAACCGATTTTGAATCGCAATCCCATAGCCTGAAGATCGGTGTTCTCTAAAGGTTCCCCTTTGTAACCCAGAATGCTTTGATACCATTGGCCTACAGTTGCTAGATCCTCCACGGCGACGATAACCTTGCCGATTCCTACGGCGCCGTTCTTGTGAGTCTTCTGCTTCGGAATACGCTCCTCGCGCGGGGTCTCGTCCTGGATTAAAAACGGCGCTACGCCCCTGTGCTCACCGCGGGCAAGCGAGAGGAGCCACTTGAGCTGATAGCCGTCTGGCCGGGTGCGCGACCAGGGCACGGGGTCGTCGATATGGACGCCGGCACTGCGAAGCTTCGAGGTATCGCCTGTGAGATCATCGGTCTGCATGCAGAAGTCGATGAAGCCTCCGCCTTTTTGCAGAGGCGTCCACCAGCGATGGTTGGGATTGGCTTGGTAGAAGGAGATCAGCTCGATGTAGGATCCGTCGGCCAGAGAGATTAAACTATTATAGGTGCCCACGGGATGGCGCCCGCCAGCGACAACGGTGAAGCCGAGTTGCTCGTAGTTTTTTGTTGCCGCTTCGAGGTCGGGAACAGCAATCACAATGTGATCGAGTCCAAGGAGCATCGCCAGACTAAGACGCGAATGCGGGCATGACTTCGTGGAGAAAGCGCTTGAGCTGTCCGTCCTGGTCCCAGGAGGTGAGCCGGAGCGTGATGTGCTGGATACCTGAGTTAAAAAAGTCTTTCAGCTCCTGAATGCACTGGTGGGGAGTTCCGGCCGTCGTGAAACCTTCCACAAAGGCAGCGCTAAAGTTGGAGGTGTAGTACTTGTCGAGAAACGCTTTGCTCTCTTCAAGGGCGGCTTTTCGCTCCTGTTGGATATTAATATTGTGGTAGAGGGCGTTCCCCAGTTTCGCGGGATCGCGTCCTTCTTCCCGCGTCAGCGCAGTAATTCGCGCCCACTGCTGGCGAAACTGCTCCGGGCTCACCTTGTTGGTCATCCAGCCATCGGCATAGCGCGCCACGCGGCGGAAGCTTCGCTCGACAACAGCTTCGGTCGCGCTGGCTCCGTCCTTCCAGGTAAGGCCGGTCGGGTTGCTGGCGATCCAGATAGGGCAGGGTTGCTGCACGGGCCGGGGCTCCAGAGTTACGTTCTCAAACTGATAGAAGCGACCGTGGTGGGACGCGTTTTTCTCTGCGAATAGCTTACGCAGGATAACGATGCCTTCGGCAAGCCGCGCAGGCCGCTCCTTTGCTTGGATGCCCATCACGGCGTGCTCAAGCGCTTGGGCCGCGCTCTGCTCGTTCGGTCCGCCGAGGCACGCGACGAGCCAAGAACGGCCATTTGAGATAACGTCAAGGCTCGCCCATTGTTGGGCGAAGAGGACCGGATGGCGGTGGACGAAGGTTGCCATGCAGCCGACGGCGAGACGCACCTTGGTGGTTACCGCTGCGAGAGCGGAAAGGAGAGCGACAGATTCGAGTCGGGGCTTGGCAAGTAGGCTGTCGCCGACCCAGACCGCATCAAAGACGCCTGCGGCTTCCGCCTGCTCTGCCATGCGAATAAGGTCGCCCGCTTTAACGGCGCCGATGATGACACCGCGGTTCGCCAGGGTCAGGCCAAAAGATGCGCTCATGATTGTTTGCGTACGTGACGGAGGACGGCTTGTCAAGACAGAGCGGCGCGAACCTCTCGTGGCCCGGCGCAAGAGGGTTTACAGCCTAGTTCCTTCTCCCCTCGCGGGAGAATATAAGGCTAGGATGAGGGGGCGTTCCAATTTTCACCCTCACCTCCATCCTCTCCCGTCGAGGGAGAGGACGTAAAAACCGGACGCGACTCGAAGACTCTCGGGATAGGCTGGTGGAAGCCTCGCAAAGGGACCCGTTACTCGAAACTTGAAACTCGAAACCATAAACGCTGCAGCACCCCACGGCTTGCGTTGACACTCCAGGCCGTAATGACTATGGTGCCTTCCTATGGAGAAGTCCATGCGTGCCAGCTTTAGAGATTTTTTACAAACACTCCGCAAGCACGACGAGCTGCTCGAGATCTCCAAGCCGGTGGATCTGCGCGATGTTGCCGCACTGGTGCCGCAATCCGATAAGGCGCTGCTTTTCACGAACGTTATCGGCTATGCCATGCCGGTGGCTTCGGGTCTGCTTCAATCGAGAAACCGATTGTCCCTCGCGATGGGCGTTTCGTACGAAGGGATTGAGAAAAAAATTCGCTCGAGCATGGAGCATCCCATCAAGCCGAAGCTTTCGCAAAAAGCTCCGGTCAAGGAAGTGATCGTCGCTAGAAAGAAAGTGGACCTCTATCAGTTGCCTGTGCCGATATTTTCGCTCATGGACGGCGGTCCCATGATTACGGGCGCCGTGGTGATCGCCGAGGATCCGGAATACGGCATGAACGCAGGGATGTATCGCCTGATGCTCAAAGAAAGAAACGTCACCGGGATCGATATCGTAACTCCTAACAATCTCCGGCGCTATGCGGAGCGCGCCCTGCAGAAAAAAAAGCCGCTCCCCATATCGATGTCCATCGGTGCGCATCCTTACGAAATGTTCGCTTCGACCTTTAAGGCGGCGCTCGGGCAGAATGAGCTGGCCTATGCGGGCGGGCTGCGGGGCGCGCCGTTGCGACTGACCCCGGGAGAGACCATTCCGGTTCCCTGCATTGCCGACGCCGAAATCGTCTTGGAAGGAGAGATCCTTCCGGAGGGCTGGGTTCATCCTGAAGGGCCGTTTTGCGAGTTCAACCGCCTCATGGGAGGCTTGCATCACAATCCCCGTGTGAGGATCAAAGCGATCATGCACCGCAAAGAGCCTTTTTATTATGCGCTTCACATGCCCTGGGAGAATATCTGGATGAGCGCTCCGATCTATGAAGCAGCGGCATGGCGAGTTCTCCGCGAGGCGGGCGTGACCGCGACCGCGATCAATGTAACACCGGGAGGTTGCTGCCACTGGCATATCATCGCCGCGATCAAAAAGCAGCCGGGCGACGGAAAGAACGCGATCCTGGCGCTCCTTTCCATAGCCGATATCAAGCACGTCACTGTAACCGACGACGACATCGACATCTTTGATCCGGTGGACGTCGAGTGGGCCGTGGCCACGCGGGTTCAAGCGGACCGCGACGCGGTGATTATCCCCAACGCCCGCTCCAAACCCTTGGATCCTTCTCTTCCTCCGACCGATGGAATACCGACGACGGCCAAGATGGGCATCGACGCGACGATTCCGGAAAATGTTCCGCGCGAGCGCTACAAGCGCATCGTCTACTTCAACGAGGGGAAGGTTCGACTTAAGGATTATGTGGGCGCACCCGTAAACGGTCCGGAAAAAAAGAAGAGGGCCACGGACGAGAAGGACACGGAGGCATTTGCCAAAAACATTCTAAAGGCACTCTCCAGCTCGCACAGGTTCTTCGCCGAAATCCTCGAGCTTTTTCCCAATCAAGGGTTCGGCAAAATTGCCCGCGCCATGGGCTGGCTTCAGGAAAACGGAAGAATCAGTCAGGATCCAGAGGGTCGATATGAGTTGGTGGCCGAGGAGGAGTCACTTTTTCCGGCGAACCACAGATAAAAGATTTTCTTGCTCTCTTAGGACAACTCTTTTTGGCTTTCAAGCGTGGATCTGAGTCCACGGGATCTATTTTTCTTGACCCGATCTCAAACCCTGGGCTATGCTCCGGAAAACTCTGTTGGGATGAAAGAGAGAACGGAAAGTCGGTGAAGATCATTCGTCTGCCGGAATCCTGGATCAGCCGCATCGCGGCGGGTGAGGTGGTGGAGCGGCCCGCTTCGGTAGTCAAGGAATTGGTGGAGAACTCTGTTGATGCGGGGGCGAAGGAGATTTCGGTCTGGGTGGAAGGGAGTGGGACTTCACTCATCCGCGTCAGCGATGACGGCGAAGGGATGAGCAGTGAAGATTTGCCGCTGGCTCTGGAGCGCCACTCGACCAGCAAGCTCAAGCAAGAGGATGATCTCTTTCGGATTTCAACGTTGGGGTTCCGCGGCGAGGCGCTTCCGAGTATCGCCTCTGTGGCGAAACTTGAGATCGTTTCCCGCGCTCGGGATCAGGCCGAAGGTTCGCGTTTGTGGATTGAGGGAGGCCGAAAGGGAGAGATTTCACTGGTCGGCTGTCCCGTTGGCACAACGGTTGAGGTGCGCGACCTTTTTTTCAACACACCGGCGCGCCGCAAGTTTCTAAAATCCCCCGCAACTGAGCTAAGCCACATCTGCGATGTGATCAACCGCACGGCGCTCGCCTACGGCGATGTCCACTTCCGCCTTTATCATGTAGGAAGGATGCTGTGTGATTATGTTGCCACGTCCCGGCCTCAGGATCGTCTTCG
>DASYRN010000214.1:0-8317 GCA_036004365.1 Binatia bacterium | reverse complement strand
GAGATTCCTCAGGAACATCAGCTGCAGTTTTCCACGGTGCAAGATGTGATCGGGTATGTCCAGCAGAGGGTCGGTCAAACATTTGCCCGCTCAGCGTGAGCCAGTCGCTGACTTAACTGCGGATTTTTTTCGACAGAAGCCATGCGTGAGTTTCGCGTTATAGACACGCTACACGAAATCGATAAGCAGCAGTGGGATGTTTGTTTTCCCGGCGAAGTGGAAAACTATGATTATCTGCTGGCGATTGAAGAGTCGGCCCTTGCGGGTTTTTCATTCCGCTATTTGACCGCGTGGCAGGGTAGCACGCTGCAATCGGGAACCCCCATGTTCGTCACTGATTACAGCTTAGATACCACCTTGCAGGGAGTCGGCAGAAAACTGACCACCCGGATCAAAAACGCCTTTCCGAAGCTGTTGACGATTAAACTTGCTTGTCTTGGTTCGCCGTGCACGGAGCACGGCGCCATCGGATTTCACCCTCGGCTAAAGGAGCAAGAAAAGCATGATCTGCTGGGTGAGATGCTCACCTATTTTGAAACCTATACGGCGACACAAGCGTGCCCCTTGCTCGCCGCGAAAGATATTCCTGAGCCGTTTCAACGGCGCTTCGGCAAACAGTTTCAAGCCGCGAGATTCAGCACCGTGCCGGGAATGCCGACCGCGTGGTTGAATATCGATTTTGTATCGATCGATGAATATCTGAGCCGGCTTTCTTCCAGCACGCGCAAAGACATGCGCCGCAAGCTGCGCTCATTGGATCGTCTGCGGCTTGAATATAAAACCAATATCAACGATGTCTTGGCGAAAATAATGACTCTCTATCATGACACGAGAAATCGCAGTGAGTGGCAATTTGAAGAACTGACGCCGGGTTATTTTCAAGGCGTTCTCGCCCGTATGCCGGAACGCTCTTTCTGCACCTTGTATTATGCCGATGATCAGTTGCTGGCGGCCAACTTGTTAATTCACGATCGACAGACGCTGATCGATAAATTTTTCTGCATGAACGGCAAACTTGGGCGCGAGTATCATCTCTATTTCCTCAGCTGGTTTACCAACATCCGCTATTGCTTAGAGCGCGGCTTTACACGCTATCAAAGCGGACAGGCCTACTATGAAAACAAATTGCGTCTCGGCAGCCGGCTCACGCGCAACACCATCTATTTCAAGCACCGCAATGTCCTCGCGCAAGGGTTGCTTCGGTTTGCCGCTCCGTTGCTCAGCGCAGATGAGACATTGAAAAAGTCTGCGTAAAAAAATGGCCTTCTATTCTCTATGGATCGGTCTGCCTGTGCTGTCCGCTTTATTTCAGGCGAGCACTAAAATGCTGGCCGCTGAAATGCGGCATACGCCTTTCAGCTGGAGTTGGCTCGTGCAAGCCACGCATTCGCCTTGGGCCGTAGTAGTCCTGTTGAGCGAGCTGTTGAGTTTTGTTCTTTGGCTGAATGTTTTGACAAATGTGCCCTTGAGCAAGGCCTTCCCGATTACCGCCGTTGCTTATATTGCTATAGAGCTAATGAGCTGGACGTTATTCAAAGAACCGGTCATGCCGTTGCAGATTATCGGCAGCGCGCTTATTCTTACGGGTGTCTGGTTTGTAGGCATCGCATCCGACCACGACCAAATTGAGAGCAATATATGAGGCCTAATGGGTAAGAGTTCGAGACTTAGGGGCTAGATCAGTTAGAGATGTCGAGTCACTCTGAGCTAAGCCGGATGTAACTAATAGCAGCTAGAATAATAGCCGTTGTCGCAAAGCGTACTGGGAGGAGAGAACAAAAAATCTCATAAGCACCTTCAAGCGGAGGCATTGGACCAGTTATCAGCAAGCAATGAGGGAAAAGCGACGCGTTCTTGATTTCATATTCTCGAACTGTCTTTGGAAAGATGGCAATTTGATTCCTAACTACCGAAAACCCTTTGACATGCTTGCACTTACGAACCCTGCCTATCAAAAGAGAAAAGCCACTTTTCACACGCGAAGTGGCCTTTCTGAAATCTGGCTCCCCGGGAGGGACTCGAACCCCCGACCAAGTGGTTACAAGTTTTCCTGGCATTTCTACCAGGCTTGGACTATCTCTTCACCCACTTTTCTATCGTCCAGAAAGATGGGTGTCGGGCGCTCTCGAGGTTTATTGGTAGGGGTCCTCAACCTCTAGTCTCTGCACGTTCCTGTCTACTAATCCCCGTTCGACAGGCTTCGCTCAGGATTGCCTTACAGGCGAGTGGGTTTCCTGCTTAGGGTTCCCTGAATTCACCCGATTTTTCATTCTGCCTTACGACAGAAAGCTGCAACTAGTTACAGCCACCTGCTCTACCGGCTGAGCTACCGGGGAGTAAAAATAATTATATATCATGCCGTTGTTGCGTTTTACAGTCTCACTAGCAGCTCATGAGCCTTTGGCTCAACCGGGGAGTGAGTTACATTAATTAATTAACATACACAAACATCGAATTCTAGCCGACTAAGATCCCAAGGATTTAAGCTCCTCCAACATCTTTTGCTGATGCGTGGCCGGCCAGTAGATGCGTTGGCACTTCGAGCAGAAAGAGAATTTCTCCTGCGTGGCGAAGACGTAAGGAGGCACTCTGTTTTCAACCCTATCCTTGGCAAGGGGCGCCAACGCGGTATTGCACTCGATGCAGCGCGTGAACGGCTCCTTCCACGGATCCAACTGGCAAGCGTCGATCACCTGCTTGAGCTGCTCACGGAACTTGTCGCTTTGGATGAGCAGATAGTCCGGCGGGTTCTTCCTCGCGATGGATCGATCTCTGGTCAGGATCAGGCGCCCATCCTTACGTGCTTCACGTATCAGTCCGTTGCCAGATAGATGCGGGCCGTAGGTCACATCCTGTCCGATGACCCGAAGCCACTTCGCCAGTCGCCCCAGCATTTTGTCGGCCCCGAATTTCATAGCACAACAGCTATAAGTCCTCAGCTATCAGCTTAGAGTTTCGATTTCTATGCTCTCTGCCTTACCGTGACAGCTTCAGCCTGAAGCTGATTCGCCTCGGGCGGAGATCGCTGAAAGCTTAATAATTTGAAAATAACCCGAACATCCATTACCATCTTTATAATTTTTCCTACGTGATTGTGAAGCGCTCTTTAACCATAGCCATCGTTCTCTTCTGGTGCCTCATGAATATTCTGCTTTTCAGGCGCCAACTCTGGGCTCCCCCCCCTCCCATTCCAATCCAAACCGTGGCTGCAATTACCGAGCCGATGGAAGAATGGTGGGGCGTCTATTACCAGGGCGAAAAAATCGGCTACGGCACGCAAAAAATAACTCCTGGCCCACAAGGCTATCACGTCCAAGACTCCTCGCTCCTTAAGCTGAATCTCTTAGGAACCGTGCAGACCTTGAGGACTCGGCTGGAGATGACAGCAACCCAAGACTGGCTGCTGAGAGAATTCGATTTCGAGCTGCAATCCGATCAGGTTGGCTTCAAAGCTCGGGGCAAGATCGAGGGGACCTCCCTTTACTTGGAAGTGCAGTCGGGAGGTCACCTCTCAAAAAGAACCCTTTCCCTGTCCCAGCCTCCCTACCTACTGGCCGCGCTTAAGCCCTACGTTGTAACCCAGAACTTCGAACCCGGCACCGAGCAGCTCTTCCCCATCTTCGATCCGTCGACGCTCTCACAGCAGATCGCAACCTTTACTGTGGAAGGGCGGGAAAAAATAAAGATTGGCGATCGAGTCGAGCCTGTACTGCGCATCCGGCAGAAGTTCAAGGGAATCACCGTCGTTTCTTGGGTGGATGGGAAAGGAAAAACCCTCAAGGAAGAGACGCCCACGGGTCTTTCCTTGATCCAGCAAAGCGCCGAAGAAGCAACCACCCTTCCTCGGACAAGATCCATCTCTCTTGATCTCATCACACAAACCGCTGTACGGCCTCAGACGCCTATTGCCGCTCCGACGCAGAAAAAACTGCTCAAGCTCAAGCTGTCCGGAGTTAACTTGGGGAGTTTCATCCTGACCGGCGATCGTCAGCGACTGAGTGCAAACCTCCTAGAAATCCAGCGGGAAGATCTAACTCAAGTCGTCTCCTATCAAATACCGCTTCGCGATCAGCGCTTTGCCTCCTATCTCCAATCCACTCCGTTCCTGCAGAGCGATCATCCTGAGATCCAACAATTGGCCCAGAAAGTGATTAAAAGTGAGACCGATGCCGTAAAGGCCTCTTTAAGAATCAGAGAATGGGTTTATGAAAATCTCGCTAAGGAACCGACGGTAAGCATTCCCAACGCTCTGGAGGTGCTCCGCACGAAAAGAGGCGATTGCAACGAGCACGCCGTCCTTTTTAACGCGTTGGTAAGAGCTGCCGGTATCCCGGCCAAAACCGTTGTCGGTCTGGTCTATCTTCGCGGCGCCTTCTACTACCACGCCTGGTCCGAAATATGGCTCGGCCGTTGGATCTCCGTCGATCCGGTTTTGAACCAATTTCCAGCGGATGTCACCCACGTCAAATTTCTCGAAGGAGAGATCGACCGTCAAATTGATATCCTGCAGCTCATCGGCAACCTGAAGATAGAAGTCGTGGAGACGGGATAAATTTGGGATTTTAGAGCGGCATTTGCTTTTTCAGAATCTCGCCTTCAATCTAAAATCGAAAATCGACATGATTCAGCTAGAAAATTTAACCAAGCGCTACGGCCGATTAGCCGCCGTAGATTCGTTAAACATAGACGTTCGCCCCGGAGAGGTCTTCGGCTTCTTGGGACCCAACGGTGCCGGCAAGACAACAACCATCCGAGTCATGATGGGAATCCTGAAGCCGACTTCAGGCCGGGCCATCATGGGAGGATATGACATAGAAAAGGAGCCGGAAAAGGCGAAGGCGATCATTGGCTACGTTCCGGATCGTCCCGCGATCTACGAAAAGTTGAGCGGCGCGGAGTTCTTGAACTTCGTCGGCAAACTTCACCACATGGGCGGGGAACAGATCGACCGCCGCATCCCCGAGCTCCTTGAATGTTTCGAGCTTTTGGAATGGAGGGATGAACTCGTCGAAAGCTATTCTCATGGGATGAAGCAGCGGCTGGTCCTTTGCGCATCGCTCATCCACGAGCCCAAGATTCTGGTCGTCGACGAACCGATGGTCGGCATCGATCCCAAAGGGGCCAGGACGCTCAAAGATCTTTTTCTCTCTTTGGCAAAGAAAGGAACCACGATTTTTCTTTCAACCCACAGCATCGGCGTAGCTGAAGAGGTCTGTGAGCGCGTGGGAATCATCCACAAGGGTAAGCTCATTGCGAGCGGAACGATGGCCGAGCTTTTGCAACTCGCCAAAGTCGAAGAAGGCAAATTGGAAAGCGTGTTCCTCGAATTGACGCGCGATGGCGCGTCTTCGTAGTTGTGAATGATGAAGTATGAATTCTTAATTAGGAACTCAAAACTCAACATTTAAAATTCAAAACTTCGTACTGTATGTCCACACTGGTTGTCCTTCTCTCTCCCCTGTTCCTCTCCTGGAAGAATGAGCTCTGGCTGCGCCGAGAGAACGGATGGCTGCGCAGCTTAATCGTTCTCTTCTTGGGCTTTGCCTTTTGGGTGGCGACCTTTTGGATTGTTCGGCGCGTGTTGCTTTATTTCCAGACAGTTCACGAGCTCGGGCCCGCCCTTGCCTACCAGCTTCTGCTGATCGTCTTGCTTACGTTCTTGTCCATGCTTCTTTTCAGCAATCTCATCACCGCTCTCTCCGCGTTCTTTTTAGCCCGCGATCTGGACCTTGTCCTTTCGGCGCCGACTCCGCTGTCATCATTCTTCTACTCGCGCTTAATCACAACGACCCTGAACTCCTCTTGGATGGTTCTATTCTTTAGCCTTCCGATCTTCGCAGCCTATGCCGCAGTCTTTGGCGGCGGGATCCGTTTCTACGCGTGGGTGGCTCTTGTCCTTCCCCTGTTTTTGATCATTCCCGCTGCGCTCGGAGTCCTCGTCACTCAACTTCTCGTCTATTTTCTGCCCGCTAGGAGAATTCGCGACATCCTCTTCTTCGTAGGTCTGTTCGCCTTTATCATCTTCTATCTTTTCTTTCGCTTTTCCCAACCAGAGCGCCTTGTACAACCCGAGACCTTCGGCCACTTCCTGGAGTTCCTAGCGGCCATGGAAACTCCGTCTTCACCCTACCTGCCTAGCAGCTGGTCGGCGGAGATTTTCGCCTCCGCCCTATTCAAGAAACCGGTCGATCTATGGTTCTTTTATCCGCTGCTCCTTAGCTACGCCCTTTTCTTCCCCCTCCTAGCTTGCTGGGTGTCGAGCGCGGTCTATCTTACCGGCTGGTCCAAGGCCCAAGAATCCAGGCAGGGCCGACACCACAGCTATCTTCTCGATCGAGTGATCCGCGGTGCCACTTCTTTCTTTCCGGAAACTTTGAAAGCGATCATGATCAAAGATATCAAAACTTTCTTGCGCGACACGACGCAGTGGTCTCAACTCTTCCTCCTTTTGGCGCTGGTCGTGGTCTATCTCTATAATTTTAAAGTGCTTCCTATCGAGCGCTCTCCCATCCCGAGCTCGACTCTGCGCACGGTCGTCTCTTTCACGAATCTAGCCCTGGCCGGATTCGTCCTGAGCGCGGTGGCCGTCCGGTTCGCCTTCCCGGCGATCAGTCTCGAAGGAAAGGCTTTTTGGATTCTTCAGACGGCTCCCATTTCTCTTCGCCAGCTGCTTTGGAGCAAATTCTGGCTCAATCTCGTACCGCTCCTCTTTCTAGGGGAGCTGCTGGTTTTTCTCAGCAACCTTCTGCTGCGCGTCCCGACCTGGATGATGACGCTTTCTCTGATTACGATTTTTCTCATGACGTTCGGGATCACCGCGATCGCCGTCGGCGTAGGCGCGCTCTATCCGAAATTCGACTATGATCATGCAGCGGAGATCTCTACCGGGTTCGGCGGCATGATCTGCATGATTTTCAGCATCGGCTTTATCGGCCTCACCGTGATGATCGAGGCCTGGCCGGTCTATCTCCTGACTGTACAAAAATTCGATCCTGGAGCCGTTGCGCGCAGTCCCTGGCTCTTGGTTCCTTCCCTTGTTATGATTTTTGTGCTAACGGCAGCAGCAGTAGTTTTCCCAATCAAGCTCGGACTAAACAAGCTCGAGTCGATGAGGGCTTGAGTCGAAAAGGAAGGTAACGGAAAGAAGGTGGAATTTGTTCACGCACTCTTCGAACCGACCGGCGAGGGTCCCCATCCGACGATTCTCGCGCTCCACGGTTGGGGTGCCAACGCACTCGATCTATTGGGGTTGGCACCCTACCTCTGCGACGGGCGTTTTCTAGTGATCTGTCCCCAAGGTCCGCTCGAAGTTCCTATCGGCCCAGGAGCCATGGGATACGGTTGGATTCCTTTGAGGCTGGGGGGGCCGACCGATCTGAAAGCCCTGGTTTCAGCGAAGGAGGGACTGCAGAGATTTCTCGATCAGGCCGTCAGCCGCTACCCGATCAACCGAGAAAAGATCGTGGTCCTCGGCTTCAGCCAGGGCGGCGCGATGGCTTACAGCCTCGCGCTGAGCGAGCCGGACCGATTTCGCGCGCTGGTTTCGATGAGCTCATGGCTTTCACAGGACCTGGTGGACACTTTGTCCGTCAAGCCAAACGATCAGTTTCCGTCCACCCTTGTTCAGCACGGCACGAGCGACGATCTTGTGGCTGTGGATCGTGCCAGAGAGTCCGTGGAGATCTTGCGCAAGCTTCAGGCGCCGGTTACCTACGGGGAATACGACATGGGGCACCAGATCGGGCCAGAGAGCCTCGCGGATCTCTCCGTTTGGCTGAAGGAGAAAGTTTTGTCGCCCATCATCCTTGCGACATAGGAGGCGTGTTTTCATGAAATTTGGAGTCATCTTCCCTCAAACTGAAATTGGCATCGACCCGATGGTCATAAGAGACTACGCTCAGGCAACGGAGTCGCTGGGTTACGATCATCTGGGTGCTTTTGAGCACGTGTTGGGAGCGAATCCCGCAAGCCACGCCGGTTGGCGGCCGCCTTATACTCACCGGGATATTTTTCACGAGCCCTTTGTCCTTTTCGGCTATCTTGCGGCGATGACAAAAAGAATCGAGCTCGTTACCGAAGTCCTCATCCTGCCACAGCGACAAACCGCGCTGGTCGCCAAACAGGCGGCGGCCATCGATGTGCTGAGCGGCGGTCGGCTACGCTTGGGAATCGGCATTGGATGGAACTTTGTCGAGTACGAGGCGCTCGGGGAGAATTTCAAAAACAGAGGCCGACGTTCGGAGGAGCAGGTCCAAGTGCTCCGCGCGCTTTGGACAAAGGAGCTGGTGACGTTTAACGGTAAATGGCACAAGATCAC
>DASYRN010000213.1:0-12429 GCA_036004365.1 Binatia bacterium | reverse complement strand
GATTCGATGAAATTTGAATTTCTGGAAACGGTCGATCAAGCCTTGCGCCTTGCGCTGGAGAACGACAAAATCGACACGGCTTCCGGTGTCTCTTCGACCGACGCATTTGCGGCATCGCCGTAGGCTTAGTGTGGCGATGGCGTCGGACGGTCGCTACGGATCGCGTTATTCCCTTCCTATTTTCTTGCTAGCTTTGGCGCTCGCGGCCCTCGTGGCATGGCAGTTCTGGGCTCGGGGAGCTTCCTCGCTGGATTCCCGCCCAGCGCCCAATTTCATTCATTTTCAACAAGATCTGAGCGCTTTCTTATCTTGACTTCGACGTTTTTTTCCACTACAAAAATAGTCTAGCTCTCCTTGTGTCGCTGCAGCCATCTCCATACCTCTCGGTCGGGGGGTATGGTTTTTTTTAACCATGATTTTTTATGGTTGATTCTTATCTCCCCTTGTTAGTGCTCTTTTTGTTCGCCGGGACGGTCGTGATTTCACTCCTGATCCTGGCTGAAAAAACCGGCCCTAAGAGCCCGAGTCCCGTCAAAGGAGAGCCCTTTGAGTCGGGCAACCCGCCCAGGGGAGACGCTCGGATCCGGTTCCCGGTGAAATTTTACCTGGTGGCGATGCTCTTTCTCATCTTCGATATCGAGGTGGTATTTCTCTATCCATGGGCGATCCTTTTTCGGCGCCTGGGAGTTTTTGGCCTCGTGGAGATGGGGATCTTCCTGTCCATCCTGGTGGTCGGCTTCGTCTACGCATGGAAAAGAGGGGCGCTGGAGCCGGAGTGAAAATCCGTGGCGGAAATTGATCTCACTATCCCTTATCTAAGGGAAAAGTTTGCAGAGAAGATTGTCGATTCGCACGCCTTTCGCGGCGATGAAACGATCGTGGTATCCCGCGAAGGGCTGCGGGAGTTTATCAGCTCGCTCAAAGAGGATGCCAAGCTCGAGTTTGATTTTCTCACTGACTTAACGGCAGTGGATTTTCTCGGCAAGAAGGAGCCGCGCTTCGAGGTCGTCTATCATCTTTACTCTTTTCGCTTCAATCGCCGCCTTCGTGTCAAAGTGCCCGTGCCCGACGACGAGCCGTTTGTAGAGTCGCTCACTCCCTTGTGGAAAGGGGCGAACTGGCTGGAGCGGGAGGTGTGGGATATGTTCGGCATTCGCTTCGAGGGTCATCCCGATTTGAGAAGAATCCTTCTCTACGAAGAGTTCCAAGGCTATCCCCTACGCAAGGACTATCCAGTGAACCAGTGGCAGCCCCTGGTTCCCGAGCGAGAGGTCCAGGGCACCTTTGTGGATCAAAGATCACGCAACAAGCTGATGCAGTTGCAGCAAAAGATCGGTGCCAAGGGCTAAGGCCTGATTGATCCTTGCATCTAAGCAATGAAACCCGGCGCAGTAGAGCTTCCCGTGGAGACGATGGACCTGCAAATGGGTCCCTCCCATCCTGCGACCCATGGGACCATCAAGTTCAATCTCAAGCTTGAGGGCGAAAAAGTTCTGGACTGCGAAGTGGAGGTGGGTTACTTGCATCGCGGCTTCGCTAAGAGTTGTGAGCAGGCAACTTGGACCCAGGTCATTCCTTATACGGATCGCCTCAACTATGCCTCCCCTTTGATCAACAATGCGGGGTACGCGCTTGCGGTGGAAAAGCTGCTGGGGGTGGAAGCGCCGCCGCGATGCCAATTCATTCGGGTCATCATGAGCGAGCTTTCCCGCATTTTCGATCATCTCACCTGCTGCGGGATGTCCAGCTCGGAGCTGGGCGCGATTACAGTCGGTTTTTATATGATGGAGGCGCGGGAACTGATTATGCGGATTATTGAGGAAGTCACCGGCGCTCGGTTAACGGTCACCTATGTCCGCATCGGCGGTGTAAAGCACGATCTTCCTTTTGGTTTTGGCGCGCGGGTGACACAGGCTTTTGATCAGGTCCGGAGGCTTCTGTCTGATTGCGATCGGCTGCTCTCCCGCAACCGCATCTTCATCGACCGGATGTCGAATGTGGGGGTCATCTCCCGGGAGACCGCAGTGTCTTACGGACTGACGGGGCCGCTTCTGCGCGCGACGGGCGTTCCGTATGACGTCCGCAAAGCTCAGAGCTATCTGGTCTACGATCAACTGGAATTTGAAGTTCCTGTTGGAAGTAGAGGCGATAACTATGATCGCTTCGTCGTCCGCATCCAAGAGATTGAACAGAGCATGAGGATCGTCGGGCAGGCGTTGAAGAAACTTCCTTCTGGACCGATCATGCTTGAGGATCCACGCATTGTGCTGCCTGAGAAGGAAAAGGTCTATAACAGTATCGAAGGCTTGATGAACCATTTCAAGATTATCATGGAAGGGACCAAGGTCCCTCCAGGAGAGGTTTATTTCCCCGTAGAAGGCGGAAACGGTGAGCTGGGCTTTTACCTCGTAAGCGATGGGGGTGGGAGGCCCTATCGGATCCGGGTGCGGCCTCCCTCTTTTATTGGCATGTCGGCCTTTCATGAAATGATCAAGGGGCACATGGTGGCGGATATCGTGCCGACCTTCGGCATGATCAATATGATCGGCGGGGAGTGTGATCGATAACGAAAGTAACGATAACGAGGACTGAGCGCTGAGTAGAACGAAGACTCAGTCCTCAGCACTCATGACTCAGTCCTGATAACGATGGGCCTTGAGTTCTCACCGGACACGTGGAAAAGGTTCGAGGAAATTGTCGGTCGCTATCCTAAGAAAGAGGCCGCCCTGCTCCCGGTGCTTTCCCTTGCCCAGAAAGAGTTTGACTATCTGAGCGTCGAAGCCATGGAATACGTCGCCAGGATCATGGAAGTTCCCCCGGCACGGGTTTACAGCGTGGTCAGCTTCTATACCCTGCTCAACATGAAGCCCGTGGGCAAATACCACATCCAGGTCTGCCGCACCCTTCCGTGCAACCTCATGGGCGCGGAGAGGGTGACGGCTTGTCTCAGGAAAAAGTTAGGCATTGAACTGGGTGAGACAACCCCGGATGGAAGGTTTACGCTTGCGGAGGTCGAGTGCTTGGCGTCCTGCGGAACGGCGCCCATGATGCAGGTCAATGAAGATTACTACGAGAATCTAAACGAAGAGAAACTCGACGAGATCCTTCAAAGACTAAAGTAAATGCAAATTGAAAATTGCAAACTGCAAAAGTCAAAATGAAATAGTCATACAGAGATTCTAATTTGCAATTTTCATTTTACACTTTGCACTTTACATTGAGATAGCTTTCGAATGGAAAAGATTCTGCTAAGAAGCATCGACATCCCCGACTCGCACACATTGCAAGTCTACGAGTCCTGTGGAGGTTACCGAGCCTTAAGGAAGGCGTTAAAAGAGATGTCTCCAGAGCAGGTGACCGAAGAGGTGAAAGCCTCAGGGCTTAGAGGACGGGGTGGCGCTGGCTTTCCGACCGGAATGAAATGGGGCTTCGTACCGAAGGATAGCCCGAAGCCGAAATATGTTGTCTGCAACGCAGATGAGAGTGAGCCCGGTACTTTTAAAGACCGTCTTTTGATTGAAAGAGATCCCCATGCCATCATCGAAGGCATTGTCCTGGCTTCCTATGCGATACAGTCTCACACGGCCTTCATCTACATTCGCGGGGAGCTCGCCTATGGCGCAAAGGTGCTCGAAGCCGCGCTCCAAGAGGCCTATCGGGCAGGTTACCTCGGTAAAAATATTTTAGCTTCAGGCTACGATCTGGAGCTGATTCTGCACCGTGGCGCCGGCGCTTACATCTGCGGTGAGGAGACCGGTCTGCTATCTTCTTTAGAGGGGGGGAGAGGGTGGCCCAAGGTGAAGCCGCCTTTTCCCGCGACTCACGGTCTTTTTGGTTGCCCAACTGTCGTCAACAATGTCGAGACGTTGGTTGTGGTTCCCTGGATCATCGATCAAGGAGCCAGCCGATATGCCGCGACGGGAACCGAAAAGAGCAAGGGGACGAAGCTCTTCTGCGTTAGCGGCCATATTAACAAGCCGGGAGTGTACGAGGTTGAGATGGGCTATCCCTTTAAGCGTTTTTTAGAGGAGGATTGCGGTGGAGTTCCCGGACGAAGGCAATTGAAAGGGGTGATTCCCGGTGGCGCCTCGATGCCCGTGCTGCGGGCGGACGAGATTGATGGGGTGCAGATGGATTATGAATCGATGCAGGCGGCTGGGACTTTGCTGGGTTCCGGTGGTGTGATTGTCATGGACGACTCGACATGTATGGTTAAGGCCGCCTGGAACATCGCTCGCTTCTTCGCTCATGAGTCGTGTGGCCAGTGTAGCCCCTGCCGCGAAGGATGCCATTGGATGGAGAAGATTTTCGCCCGAATCGAGAAGGGAGAAGCGGACAGCGGAGACTTGGATCTTATCTTGAATATCAGCGGGAACATCATGGGAAGGACGATTTGTCCCTTTGGAGATGCAGCGGCGATGCCCGCCGCAGCTTTCATCAAGAAGTATCGCGACGAATTCGAAGAACACATTACAGAAAAGAGATGTCCGCTACGGTAGCAAGTGGAAATTATTTAGGACTGAGGTATGAGGACTGAGGGCCGAGTAGGGAGGGGAACTCAGTCCTCAGCACTCGTCGCTCAGTCCTAAGACATTCATGGACTCTGTTAAGCTTACGATTGACGGTCGAGAGATCGTAACGACCAAAGGCAAGAAGATCATCCAGGCCGCCGCCGAGGCAGGCATTGCGATTCCCTATTACTGCTACCATCCCAAACTCTCTATCGCCGGCAATTGCCGCATGTGTTTGGTCGAGATCGAAAAGATGCCGCGGCTACAGATCGCCTGTAATACGGATGCCCTCGAAGGAATGGTGGTGTTGACGCAAAGCCTTAAGGTTTCAGAGGCAAGAAAGTCGGTAATGGAGTTTCTTCTCATCAATCATCCTCTGGATTGCCCCATATGCGACCAGGCAGGGGAATGCTGGCTTCAAGACTACTACATGCAGCACGATCTCAGCGACAGCCGGTTTGAGGAGAGAAAGGAGCCCGACCGCAAGCGTGAGATCTTCGGCCCGTATGTGGTTTTCGACGGCGAGCGCTGTATCAAGTGCACCCGCTGCGTCCGCTTTCTCCAGGAGGTGACTCATACCGAAGAGCTGGCGGTGCTGAACAGAAGCGACGATTCCACGATCACACTTTTTCCTGGAAAGATTCTCGACAATCCGCTTTCCGTAAACGTAGTCGACATCTGTCCGGTAGGGGCGCTGACCGACCGCGACTTTCGCTTCAAGGTGCGGGTTTGGTATCTGCAAAAGACGCCCTCGATCTGTCCCGGCTGCAGCACGGGCTGCAATATCTCCGTTGAAACCTACCAGAACCGCATTGCCCGGTTTAAGCCGCGGGTCAATGAAGCGGTCAACAGTCATTGGCTCTGCGATGAGGGAAGGTACTGCTTTCACGCCCTGACCGAGGTCGAGCGACTCTCCTCTCCTTTGATTCGACAAGAGGGAGGATTAGTCCCCACAGATTGGGAGGCAGCGTTTTGGGCGGTGCTTTTCGGTCTTGCGAAAGCCGAACCTTTCGCAGGACTACTCTCGGGCCGTAACACCAACGAGGAGGCTTTTCTTTTCGGCAAGCTCATGAAAAGACTTTCTCCTGAGCCTGCCCTAGAAGTCGTCTATCGCGAGAGAGAGCTGACCGACGTAGAGAAGATCCTAAAGAGTCCCGATCGATCACCCAATTTCCGCGGGGCGCGCGACATGGGAGCGAGCACGAACGGAGGCTTTGAGACGTTGCTGGAGGGGCTGCTTCAAGGGAAATTTCGCAACGCTTATGTGATCGGCGAGGATCTTGTTTCTTATGCCGCGGATAAAGAAAAGATGCTCAGCGTGCTCGAGAGACTTTCTTTCCTAGTTGTTCAGGATACCCATCTAACGCCTACGGCAAAGCTCGCTCATGTGGTTCTTCCTTCGACCCACTTTGGTGAAAAGGACGGAACGTACACCAATCGCAAGGGGAGAGTACAAAGGCTCAATGCCGCTCTCGTCCCGCCTCCGGGAGCCCTTCACGATTGGCAGATCTTTGCCCGCTTGTTGTCCGACGCTGGCGAAGAGATTTCCTATCGCACTCCGGCTGAGATTTTCCAGCAGATCTCTCAGGAGATTCCGCGCTATAGGGGACTGAGCTTTTCAGAGATAGGGGAGCTGGGAGTCCAAACCGGCGATGACAGAAGTCACCCATGATCGTCGATCTCGGAATCATCGCGGCTAAGGCTCTGCTCGTCCTCTTCATGGTGCTTAATCTTGCGGGTGTCCTGGGATGGATCGAAAGAAAGGGGAGCGCGCTGATCCAGGATCGCATCGGCGCCAACCGAGCGTCGGTCTTTGGCTTTGCGGGTCTGGGTCTCGTCAATACCCTGATCGCCGATCCAATCAAGTTTCTTACCAAGGAAGATTTTGTCCCGCCGGGCGGGGATAAGCTGCTGCATACCTTGGCCCCCTGCCTGGCGCTCTTTCCGCCGCTCGTGACTTTTGCGGTGATTCCTTTTGGGGACGTCCTCATGGTCGGTGACCGCGCGATCAACCTTCAGGTGGCGAATCTCAATGTGGGCATCCTCTACATCTTCGCTATGGCCTCGCTGAGCGTCTACGGGATCGTGATCGGCGCCTGGGCGTCGGACAACAAGTTTGCTCTGCTTGGCGGGGTAAGAGGCTCGGCGCAGATGATCTCGTATGAAATCGCCATGGGGCTCTCGATCATGGGCGTGCTTATGGTGTATGGAACATTGGATCTACAGGAAATCGCGCGCGCACAAGGAAGTCTCCTGTGGGGTTGGCTTCCGGTCTGGGGGATCTTTCTTCAGCCCGTGGGTTTTTTGCTTTTCTTCACCGCGGCCATCGCCGAAACCAAGAGGATACCCTTCGATGTTCCCGAGGCTGAATCGGAACTGGTCGCCGGGTATCACGTGGAGTATTCCGGCGGAAAGTTTCTGATGTTTTTCGCCGGCGAGTTTGCCGAGATCGTTACCGTGGCCGGGATCACGACAACGCTTTTTTTCGGCGGCTGGCAGGTTCCCTTTCTCATGCGCGATGGATTTCATTTCCCGTGGGGTGGAACGCTTCTGCTGCCTCACCTTGCAGTCGTCATCCTTCAAGTTGGCGCGTTCACGCTCAAAGTCGTCTTTTTCTGTTGGTTGCAGATCCTGATCCGGTGGAGCCTGCCACGATTTCGCTACGACCAGGTGATGCGCCTAGGATGGAAGATGCTGCTGCCCCTCGCCCTCGCCAACGTCGCTGTCACAGCGGTTTTGATTGTGGGCCTGCAGAAGGTTTTGTAAGCGATGACGGGAGCGGAAGTCCTATTCTTTGTTTTAGCCGCCCTATCGACAGCCTCGTCGCTGTTGGTGATCTTCCAAAGAAATGTCGTGCGCAGCGCGATGGCCTTAGTGCTGACGCTCTTCCTCATCGCCGTTCTCTTCCTTACCTTGGAGGCGCCCATGGTGGGTGTCTTACAGATTCTGGTGTACGCCGGGGCGATCATGGTTCTGTTTCTTTTTGTCATCATGCTGTTGAGTCCCACCCTCCTGGAGCGGCGGCAGCGTTTTTGGTGGCGCTTTGGCTCGCTAACCGTATTCATTCTTCTCTTAGAGTTCGTTTTCCTGGTTTCCAGCACCTCCAGGCGAGGAACCCAGACCGCGTCCCTCAGCGCGTCGTTCGGCAGCCCTGAGCTCCTTGCGCAAACCCTCTTCACGGAATTTGTCCTCCCGTTCGAAATCGCTTCGGTACTGCTCCTGGTGGCGATCATCGGCGCGGTCGTTCTGGCCAAAAGGGAGGCCTGACTGGAACATGCAGAAGTCAAAGTGCAGAATGCAAATTTTAAAATGTAAAATGGCTGAAGATCGCGGACATTTTTGACTTTGCATTTTGCAATCTTCATTTTGCAATGTGAGTGAAGACATGGTGCCGCTGCAATACTATCTCATCTTGAGCGCCATTATCTTCGCCGTCGGTGTCACCGGCGTTGTCATCCGCCGAAACCTCATCGTGATTCTCATGTCTATTGAACTTATGCTCAATGCGGTGAATCTAACCTTCATCGCCTTTTCCCGCGCCATGGGCTCGATGGAGGGGCAGGTGATCGTCTTTTTTGTGATGACGGTTGCCGCAGCTGAAGCCGTCGTCGGGCTGGCGATCATTATTTCGATCTTTCGACACCGCCAGAGCTTAGATCCGGATGAGATGCAGTTTCTCAAATGGTAGAGATGAAGGCCAAAATTTGAGGATAGAAGACAGAGGATAGCTATTCTCAATCCTCCATCCTCTATCCTCGGTTTTCTTTCGCTATGAGCCTACTTCGCTTCATTCCCTTCATTCCGCTCTTAGGGGCGGTGGTCAACGTTTTTCTCGGCAAGCGGTTGGGGCAAAAGGCTGCCGGCCTCTTAGCTTGCGCGGCCGTGGGAAGTTCTTTTCTTTTATCCGTTTGGATCTTCTGGTTTCTGCCCGCGGGGGGAATTTTCAAGGACGCGCTCTTTACCTGGATCGAATCCGGCTTTTTTCAAGCCAAACTCTCCTTTCAAGTTGACGCGCTGACCTCAGTGATGCTCCTGATCATCACGGGCATCGGCTTTTTGATCCATGTCTACTCTCTTGGATACATGGGTCACGATGAGGGGATGGTCCGCTACTTCGCCTATCTCAATCTCTTCGTCTTTTTCATGCTCCTTTTAGTCATGGCGGATAACCTTCTCCTCCTGTTCGTTGGTTGGGAGGGTGTGGGACTGTGCTCTTATCTTTTGATCGGCTTCTGGTACGAAGACCACAAGAACACCATAGCGGGAAACAAGGCTTTCATCGTGAACCGGATCGGCGACTTCGGCTTTCTTCTGGGGATCTTGCTGCTTTTCTGGGAGATGGGACGTCAAGGGGTTTGGAGCATCGATTTTTCGGAGCTTAGGCGCAATGCACCTCTCCTAAGTCCCCAAAGCGTCACGCTCATCACTCTTTTGTTATTTGCAGGCGCAACAGGAAAATCAGCCCAAATTCCGCTCTACGTATGGCTGCCGGATGCGATGCAGGGGCCGACGCCCGTAAGCGCTCTGATTCATGCGGCCACGATGGTTACGGCCGGCGTTTACATGACCGCGCGGCTCTACTTTCTCTTCGCATTAGCCCCTACGACTCTTGCCGTGATTGCCGTGATAGGCGCTGTTACGGCTTTTTTTGCCGCCACCATCGCAGTGGCGCAAAACGACATCAAGCGTGTCCTGGCTTATTCCACGGTCAGTCAACTCGGTTACATGTTTCTCGCCATCGGCGTGGGGGCGGTTTCGGCCGCGATCTTTCACCTCTTTACGCACGCTTTTTTCAAGGCATGTCTGTTCCTGAGCGCTGGAAGCGTGATCCACGGTCTGGGAGGCGAGCAGGATATGAGGAAGATGGGAGGGCTCAAGCCTCATTTTCCTGTCACGTACTGGACTTATCTCGTCGCCGCTTTGGCGGTCTCTGGAGCGCCGCTCACGGCTGGCTTTTTTTCCAAGGATAAGATTCTCCTGCAGGCCTATCTCAGTCCGAACGGCTCATTCGGGCTATGGCTTTTGGCGTGGCTCACCGCGGGTCTCACCGCGTTTTATATGTTCCGCCAGTTCTTTTTGGTATTCCATGGAAAGAGCAGATGGGACCATTCGACCCGCCACGTCCACGAATCGTCGCCGGTCATGACCGTGCCGTTGATTCTTTTGGCCGCCGGTTCGATCTTTGCCGGGTGGCTGGGAACACCGGAGTTCATGTGGGGAAGCCCATGGGATCGGTGGTTGCAGCCGCTCTTCGGTGCGGCGGAAGGAAATGGGCACGCGACGATGATCGAAACGCTGCTGATGTTCCTGGCTCTGGGAATCAGTGGGCTGGGGATTTTTTTCGTCTATCTTTTCTATTACCAAGAGAGCAAGATTGCCGAACAGCTCTCGTCTTGGGCCCGGGGGATTCCTTACCGATTGCTTCTCAACAAATATTATGTTGACGAGATCTACGAAACTTTATTTGTTATTCCCTTCACCCGTTTTGCTGGCTGGCTGACAAATATTTTTGATGTTGGCTTCATCGATGGAGTCGTCAACGGAGTGGCCAGCAGAGTAGGGAAATCAAGCCTTTTCTGGCGCCAGCTTCAAACCGGCAACGTCCAACACTACCTTTACGGCTTCCTGGCGGGAACGATCCTCATTCTGGCTTATTACCTGAATCTATGATCGAGCCCCTTATCGGAGATCTCTCCCTGGTCGTTTTCCTTCCGCTCGTGGGCGCTTTGGTGCTTCTTTTCATTCCACGCCCCATGAGCCGGGCGCTTTTGATAACCGCGCTGCTTTTTAGCTTAGCGACATTTCTTTGGTCCCTTAGTCTACTCGGTCGCTTTCGTTCCGAGATCGGCGGGATGCAGTCGGTGGAGCGCATTCCCTGGATTCCCGCTTATGGGATCGACTATTTCATCGGGATTGACGGGCTCAGTCTCTTTCTCGTCCTCCTCACGACTTTTCTCGGACCGATCGCGATCCTGGCTTCCTGGACCATCACGGATAGGATCAAAGAATATCTCTTTTTCATGTTGACACTGGAAACCGGCATGATCGGCGCCTTCGTGGCTCTCGATCTCTTCCTCTTTTATGTTTTTTGGGAGGTCATGTTGGTTCCGATGTATTTCATTATCGGGGTATGGGGAGGGCCGCGTAGAATCTACGCCGCGCTGAAATTTGTCCTCTATACGATGAGCGGAAGCCTCCTCATGCTGGTGGCAATCATTTATCTGGCAACGCGCAACCCGGTCCCCAGTTTTGATCTGCTGCGCCTCTACAACCTTCCTTTGCCCTATCAAGAGCAAATCTGGCTCTTTTTGGCCTTTGCCCTTTCTTTTGCCATCAAGGTCCCGCTCTTTCCTTTTCACACCTGGCTGCCCGACGCCCATGTCGAAGCGCCGACAGCAGGCTCGGTTATCCTCGCAGCCGTTCTGCTCAAGATGGGAACCTACGGGTTTTTGCGTTTCGCGATACCCTTGTTCCCGGAGGCGGCTCTAGCCGTTCAGCCTTTCATCAGCGCTCTAGCGGTTATCGGCATCGTCTACGGCGCGCTCGTCGCGATGATGCAACCGGATCTAAAGAAACTCGTTGCCTACTCTTCAGTGAGCCATCTCGGTTTGGTGATGTTGGGGCTGTTTGCTTTTAATCTGCAGGGCATCGAGGGAGCGCTGTATCAGATGCTCAATCACGGCCTGTCCACCGGCGCGCTGTTCCTGATCGTCGGCATGATCTACGAGCGCCGGCACACGCGGCTCATCGATGACTTCGGTGGCCTATGGAAACAGATGCCTCTCTTTTCGGCTTTTTTTCTCGTCATCACCCTATCGTCCATCGGCCTTCCCGGCCTCAACGGCTTTGTCGGAGAGTTTCTCGTCCTTCTGGGGGCGTTCCAGAAGACGCCCTTCTGGGCCGCAGGGGCCGCGACCGGTATGATCTTGGGCGCGATTTATATGCTGTGGATGTTCCGCCGGGTCGTTTTTGGACCGTTGGATCGAGTCGAGAATCAGAAACTCAAAGAGATTGGCGCGAGGGAGGTCGTTATGCTCGCTCCCCTTGTGGCGCTCATCATCTTTATGGGCATTTATCCTCAGCCGTTTTTGAGCCGAATGAGATCCTCGGTGGAGCTGGTTCTCTACAGAATGGACGCAAAGGGCGACAGGCGACAGGCAAGGGTCGCCTCACACCTTGCCCCTCACGTGAGGGGTACAGGGTTAGGGGATAACGCCTCCCCCCTGACGCCTGACGCCTCAAGCGAATAAGCCATGGAGATTAATCTCACCCCTCTTCTCCCCGTAGCCGAAGTGACTCTTACAGGCTTGACGGTGCTGATGTTGGATCTCTTTCTTAGAGAGAACGAGAAGAGTTTCTTAGCCTGGATCAGCCTGACCGGCTTAGCTTTAGCGGCGGGTATGGCCTTTTCCCTGTGGGGAAGTCAGGAGGATGCATTCCGAGAGACTCTGCTGTTGGATAATTTCGGCCTTTTTTTCGCCGAACTCTTTCTTGCCGTCGCAGGGGTTACGATTCTCTGCTCGATCCACTACCTTCAAGAGACCCGCATCCGGCTAGGAGAATATTACGCCCTGATTCTTTTCAGCACCGCCGGGATGATGCTCATGGCCGCCGCCAATGATCTCATCCTTTTTTTTCTGGGCCTGGAAACGATGTCCATCGCGGTCTATGTCTTGACCGGTATGTGGCGCGAGAGGGTCGAGGCGTGCGAGGCGGCTATGAAATACTTCCTCGTGGGGGCCTTCGCGACCGGCTTCCTCCTTTACGGGATCGCCTTTGTTTTTGGCGCAACCGGCTCGACGAATCTTAGCCGCATCTCCTTTGTGCTAGCGCAGACCATCAATCAGTGGCCGCTCATCACCGTCGCGGGCGTCTATCTTCTCCTCATTGGCCTGGCATTCAAAGTCGGCGCTTTTCC
>DASYRN010000212.1:0-3766 GCA_036004365.1 Binatia bacterium | reverse complement strand
CCCAGTCGACTAGCTAGCTGCTGAAAAACAGCCGTTCATCCTTCGACAGAGCCTGTGCTGAGCAGCAGGCCGTTTCCTTCGACAAAGCTCAGGACGAACGGCCTGCGTGTCGAAGTGCTCAGGCCGAACGGAGGGGCGTTTTGAAATAGTTAATAATTTTCCGTTCATGCTGAGTTCGTCGAAGCATCGAATTCCTCTTATAAGGCCGCAGGGCCGGACGACAGAAGCGACATTGCCAATGGGACGACTCTGCCAAAGCCAAACCACGCCATAAATGTGAAGCGACGAGCCAGGCGAGGAAATGTGTAGCGGAGCGTCTTAGGTACGAAACTGGTGAACAGCGTCTAAAGTTTCGCGGCGCGCGTAAAGCGTTGCGATTCATATGAGCGATGACTTGGATGCGATTGTTATTGCGTGGCCGAGGCTTCGATTGGGTCAATTCCGTCAGGATTCACTCGTCCAACTCCAAATGAGCTGGGCGACTTATTCCTCTTGTAAGATCAAGCCAGGCGCCACCGTGCAGCTAGCAGCCGAGCTGCTCCCACAACCGTAATAGAACCAAGAACCATGGTTGCATAATCACTGACCGCATTGCCTTTGCCGATGACGATCCAGAAAAACAGATATTCCCCGACCATGGCACCAACAACCCCATAGATCGCGTCCAAAACGTGTCCCTCTCTCACGACGTTTAGACGACCCTCGATCTCAACCGCTTTTCCCGTCAACCAACCGGTAAGTCCTCCGACTAAGATCCGAACTATGACATTCATGCCCTCTCCTGCACTGGGTAATGACGATCCCGGTATTATCCGCTTTGTCCAGTCACTTCCTCGTTAACCGGTGAGGCTAAATCTAATTCTTCTTTCCGATTTCATCTTTGGAGAAGCATCGCTCAAGGAGGTCTCCCAGCGGACCACGCGCCGCCCTTCTTAAAATCGCGGCCAGCTCACCCTTTGCAAGCCAAATCCCCTCACAGCTCTCACAGCGATCTAAAACAAATCCCATAAACCTGTACTTCTCAAGCCTTCCTGGACACTTTGGACAGTTCACTATCTGTCTTTCCCTCCTGGACGTTTCAACCTTCTGAAACTCGGCCTTCATCCCCTCAATCAGTTCGTGTTCTTTCGCAGCAAAATAGCTATCTTCATTGGCTCGCTCGTCAAACTTTACTTTTTCGTTCTTCATGACCTTATCTGCCGACTTTGTAGAGCTTTCGTAGTTGAACGCATGATGAGGTGTTCATACCTTTGGCTGATCGTGCTCGACGTTTCCCTCATTGTTTTCACTTCCGTGTGTGTCCGCCGATTTCTTTTTATCCTTGATGCTGTCGATGCTTCCCACTTTTAGAATCGCTTGCAATGCGGGTCTGTCGACGACTTCCTTTTCCAGCAGCAGTTTGGCCAACTCTTCCAGTGCCGCGCGGCGAGAGATTAGGAGATCTCGAGCTCTGGTATGAGCTTCGGTCAATATTTGTTTTACCTCTTCATCGATGAGCCGGGCGGTTTCCTCGCTGTACTCTTTGGGACTGTGAGTCGACACCATCAGGAACGTGGCAGTCCTAGCTCCTTCTAAAGATGCGAGGCCTAGTTTTTCATTCATGCCGAATTGGGTGATCATCGTTCTGGCAATCTCGGTTGCTCTCTGAAGATCGTTCTGAGCGCCGGTTGATACGTCGCCGAAGACAATCTCTTCCGCTACTCTTCCTCCCATAAGAACACAGATCCGCGCCAGTAGTTCAGAACGCGTCAAGAGATATCGATCTTCCGTCGGCAGTTGGCTTGTGTAACCCAAGGCAGCGATGCCCCTCGGGATAATGGAGATCTTGGAAACGGGATCAGCGCCAGGAACGAGCTCCGCCACGAGGGCGTGACCCGACTCGTGGTAGGCGACGATCTTTTTCTCCTTGGGATTGATGACGTGGCTCTTCTTTTGTAGTCCCGCGACAACTCTTTCGATCGCCTCGTCAAATTCCGCCATCCCTATTGACTCCTTGTTCTGCCGCGCCGCCAGCAACGCAGCCTCGTTGACGATGTTAGCTAGGTCCGCGCCGACAAAGCCCGGGGTTTTCGCTGCCACTATGGCGAGATCCAGATCAGGAGAGAGTTTCACTTTCTTTGCGTGCAGTTGGAGGATTTTCGTGCGGCCCTTGATATCGGGACGATCCACCAGAATTTGCCGGTCAAATCGGCCGGGGCGTAACAGCGCGGCGTCCAAAATCTCCGGCCGGTTGGTGGCGGCCATGATGATGACCCCTTGGTTCGGATCGAACCCATCCATCTCGGCTAAAAGCTGATTGAGGGTTTGTTCGCGCTCGTCGTTGCTCGTGAGCATGTTCACTCCCCGGGCCTTTCCTATGGCATCGAGCTCATCGATAAATATGATGCTGGGGGCGCTTTTCACTGCTTGAAGAAATAGATCCCTGACCCGAGCCGCCCCGACTCCGACAAACATTTCCACAAAGTCGGAACCGGAAAGGCTGAAGAAGGGAACGCCGGCCTCGCCGGCGACTGCGCGAGCAAGCAGTGTTTTCCCTGTACCCGGCGGCCCCACGATCAAAACGCCCTTGGGAATACGCCCACCCAATCTTTGATACTTTTCCGGATCTTTCAGGAACCCGACAATTTCAGCGACCTCTTCTTCGGCCTCGTCGATTCCCGCGACATCGGCAAATGTTACTCCCGTTGCCTTTTCAATGTAGACCTTCGCCTTGCTTTTACCGATCTGCATTAAGCCGCTGCCTGCTGATCCTATCTTCTTGCCAACATAGCTCCACACCAGAAAAAATAGCCCCACCGGAACCACCCAGGATAAAATGGTCGGAAGCCAATTGCTGGTCACCTCCCCCTTGAAGGGTACTTTTGCCGCTTCAAGTTCCGCAGTCAGACCGGGATCCTCTACTCGCACCGTTTCAAAGGGCAAAAGTTTTTTGCCTTCAGCGATTTCCGGAGAAATCTTCTTTACTTTCTCCGGCGTAAAAATTTCCTTAACGGCCGCTCCCTTCAAATTGCCATCAATGGTCGTCTCGCGAATTGCAAGATCGTTGATAAGGTCCTTTTTGAGTAGAGACTTGAATTGGCTGTAGCTGATGATCTCGACATGAGCACTGGCAAAGTAGTTTTGGATCATCAGGATCGTGAAAAAAGCCAGAATGAAGTACCCGACGGAAAGCCGCCGCTGTTTCTTTTCCATCGGCAGCTTGTTTTTCTTTCTTGCTTGGTAATTCGTCCGCAGGTCGGCGAGGAATTTCTTTACAGACTCTCGGGGACCGGCTTTCTCTGGGATTTTGGCGATCTGCAGGCTAGGTAAGCGTGTAATTCTCCGGATTGTAGAACTACTAATCGGTATTTTCATGAGTAAGTCAGCTTTCTTTTTTCTATGCGGAATTTCTATTTTTGAAAAAGTCCAAGTGCTAAAAAACACGGTCAAAGCGCCTCCGTCTGGTTGGGCTTGAGCTTATCCTGATATTGCGGACTATACATTTGAACCTCTGGAGTGGGCGGGTTAGAAGGGCAAACCCGTCTCGAGGCGCAGAATGAATACGGCCGCGCCCATTTAATGATACAACGGCACGGCAGGGTCTGCTGTCTAATATTGGACGATTTTGAAAAGAATTATCGCGAGCCCGCCCACGTGCGCAGCCGCTCCAGGGAACTTACCAAGATGTATGAAAAGTGGCCGGATTTGAGCCGGTGACGGAAACTGCGGCGCTGCGTGAACCATGAGGTGGGCAGCCCAATACCGGGCATGAGCCGCAAGCTTTAAG
>DASYRN010000211.1:0-10759 GCA_036004365.1 Binatia bacterium | reverse complement strand
ATCCACCTCCTCCTTGAGCATCTTTGTGTCCTTTTGCAGCGCTATCAGTTTCTGATTCTCGGCTTCGAGGTCCTTGTTGAGTTGAGTGAGAACCCCGTAGCGGAGCTCGGCAGCGCGGTTTAAGTCCCCGCTGCGCTGCGCCTGTTGCTCTTCCACCTTGGTGGCCTCGATCTTTTCCTTCAGTGAGCGAATTTTTTGTATCGCGTCTTTTTCCTTTTTCCAGTGCGCCTTAAGCTCTTCAGAGCTGCTTCGCAAGGTCTGAATTTCGCGTTCGACGCGACCCAGTCTTTCCTTAGAGGCCTTATCGGCCTCTCGTTTGAGAGCCTGGCGCTCGATTTCCAGTTGGAGGATCTTTCGCTCCACCTCGTCGATCTCCGTCGGCATGCTGTCGATTTCGATTCTGAGCCGTGAGGCCGCCTCATCGATGAGGTCAATCGCCTTGTCGGGAAGGAAGCGGTCACTGATATAGCGATGCGAAAGAGTAGCGGCGGCGACAATGGCCCCGTCGGTAATTCGCACGCCGTGATGTACTTCGTATCTCTCTTTGAGCCCCCTCAAGATGGCGATCGTGTCCTCCACCGAAGGCTCGCCGACAAGAATCGGTTGGAATCTTCTTTCGAGAGCCGGATCTTTTTCCACTCGCTTGCGATACTCATCCAGAGTCGTTGCACCCACGCAGCGAAGTTCGCCCCGGGCGAGGGCAGGCTTGAGCATATTGGAGGCATCCATCGCTCCTTCCGCTGCTCCGGCGCCCACCAGGGTGTGAAGCTCGTCGATGAAGAGGATGATCTGGCCGCCGGCTTCGGTCACTTCTTTGAGAACGGCCTTGAGCCGCTCTTCGAACTCGCCGCGATACTTGGCACCGGCCACCAGCGCCCCCATGTCCAGAGCGACGAGTCTTTTATCTTTGAGACTCTCCGGCACATCCCCGTTGACAATTCTGAGCGCCAGTCCTTCTACGATTGCGGTCTTTCCAACTCCAGGCTCTCCAATCAGCACGGGATTATTCTTTGTGCGTCGTGAGAGAACCTGAATGACTCGACGGATCTCATCGTCTCTGCCGATCACGGGATCCAATTTTCCCTTGCGTGCAAGATCCGTAAGGTCCCGACTGTATCTTTCCAAAGCCTGATATTTCTCTTCCGGGTTCGGGTCGGTGATCCTCTGCGCTCCGCGAATATCGACCAAGGCCTTGAGAATTGAATCCTTCGACACACCCGACTCGCGCAGGATTCTTCCGGCTTCCCCTTCGTCCTCCACCGCGGCTAGCAAAAGATGCTCGGCAGATACATAGTCATCCTTGAGGCTTCCAGCCGCCGCTTCGGCCCCTTCTATGACTTTCTTAAGGCGAGGCGTAATGAAGGCTTGACCCGCCGCACCGCCCGTCACTTGAGGAAAACGATCTAAAACCTTCTGAAGTTTTTCGAAAATCGAACCGGCGGGAACTCCAAGCTTTTGCAGCAAAGAAAGAACCACGCCCTCTTTCTGACCCAAAAGAGCCATCAGGAGATGTTCTACATCGATAGCCTGATGGTTTCGCCTCTCGGCGAGAGTCTGGGCGCTTTGCAGAGCTTCTTGCGATTTTATCGTCAACTTATCTAAACGCATAAATATCTCGGCACCAGAAAAAAATTAATCACCGTTGTCCTTTGTGTCAAGGAAGAGTTCGAAAGATCGAGGTATTTTGCGGAAAAAACGAGAGGGGTGTCAATTGCGGGTGACGTCGGTCCACCTGGAGGCAGCCTGCCCCTTCGCTCCCTGTATCCGGCCCAGAAATCTGTTGTTCTCGGTCTTAAATTCAACAACGGTGTCCATGATCTCTTTGACATTGTTCAGCACCGGCTCGTCACAGATGCCTTGTTCGAGGAGAAATGACGTAGAAGCGCCGGCGTGGTGACCGGAGCGGACCAAAAACGCGATGAAGCGCTGGACATAGGGAGGCTCAAAATTGAGGAAGAGACTGGACAGCGAATCGACCACTCTTCGACCGCCGAATTTCTGCCGCTCGGTCTGGCCCAGCTCGATAGCGGCTTGGCTTATAAGGAGGGAGAGGTCCGAGAGCTCCAAGGTCTCGGTGATCGCGAAACGCTCTGAAGAAAAAGCTCTCCCTCCGCTCCAGGAATAAGCGTCCACAAATCGCAGGTGATCCTGGCCTTCATAGAGTCGAGGGTCCACCCGGTGTCGTGACGCAAGTTCGTCCCTGACTGCCGAAGGGGCGTTGTCGATGCAAACGAACATGGACTTATCTCCTTCCCGGAGACCTTGGCCGATGAAAGACAATCCGAAAGAAGATTTTCCGCTTCCAGGGGGGCCGACGACGAGAATATTCGATCCGGGAGGAATCGATCTTCCAAGGAGGTCTGCCAAGAAATTTTCTTTAGGACTGGACACTCCTAAGCCCGAAGGCACCTCATTCCCTGGGAGCGGAGAGATCCTTGCGCTGCTTCTCTCCAGGATGCTCCGCACGCGCGCCTTGAGCACCTTTATAGAAACAGGTTTGGTGATATAGTCGTCGGCTCCAACGTCGTAGCCTTTAATTTTGTCTTCGTCTGTGGAAAGAGCGGTTAACATGATGATCGGAGTCAGGACAAAGTTAGGTAATTCTCGCAGCCTGCGGCAAACTTCGTACCCATCGATTTCCGGCATCATCACATCCAGGATCACCAAGTCAGGTCTCTCAGTTGGAATCTTTTCCAGAGCCTCTCGTCCCGTGTGAGCGAAGAGAACGCGGTGTCCGTCTGCGCCCAGGGTCATTCGGTAGAGGTCGCAGAACTCGCGATCGTCCTCAGCGATGAAAATTTTGGCTTCTTTCGTATTCATCTCCAAGACTTACGGTCTGGGTCCCAGGACGATGCCCTTTTCCTTAACGATGCTGAATTGATGCTGAGCGAGTTCGAAGGCGGTCATGCGCATTTTTTCCACCACCAGAGTGCGCACCAGCTGATTGCTGTTCCACGCCATGTCAAGAAGAATGGTCCCACTAACCAAATATTCTTCGACGCCGTGGGGGCCAACTTCTCCGACCCTGGGAACGGCGTAGCAGGTCAGTAGATTGGTAGTTCGCATATGGGATTGCAGGGAGAGAACCAACAAACGCGCTTGATCCTGAATGCGCGCGGTCGAGTCCCGCAAGAGAATTAGCGGTCCAACGGGATCGATCACGACCCGCGTGGCGTCCATCCTTTGAACATAGGCACCGAGGTCCGCGACCACTTTCTGAACGTCCACTTGTTTTTCTTTTCCTGCTCCTACACGAGAACCGAAATAGGGCGACGCATCGAGTATAATGACCTGTTTTTTTTCGATATATTTCGTCAAGTTCCAACCGAGTGAAGATGCCTGTTCGATGATCTCGGCAGGTTTCTGATCGATGGAGACATAGATAGCTTTTTCTCCTTCGGTCAGCGCCTGGTAAATGAACTGAATGCAGAAGATCGTCTTCCCTGTGCCAGGCGCTCCGGTGATGAGATAGGATCTGCCTTCGGGAAGCCCACCTTCGAGTTGAGCATCAAGCTCTAGGACGCCTGTCGAGACCCTGTTTGCCTTCATGAAATCGCATTTTGCCAGAAAAGAGCATTGTTTTAAAGCTTTGCAATAACGTACGAAAGCAAGTAAAGGTAAACCCATGTCTCGCTACTTCCGAAACAATATCGCTGCGATGGAGGGCTACCTCCCAGGAGAACAACCGCAAGACAGTGATACGATTAAACTCAACACTAACGAGAATCCTTATCCTCCTTCGCCGCGCGTTCTCTCCGCGCTACGCAAGGCCGTGAACTCATCCTTGCGGCTCTACCCGGAACCTCTAAGCGATAGCCTTAGGTCCATAGCTGCAGCCACCTATAGCGTGCGTCCCAAAAATGTTCTGGCGGGTAACGGTTCGGATGAGCTGCTCTCGATGGCGGTTCGCTGTTTTGTCGGACCGAGGGATCGAGTGGTCTATCCGATGCCAAGCTACACGCTTTACGATACTTTGATCGCTATTCAAGAAGGAGAAAAGATCGGTGTAGATTATCGAGCCGATTTTTCTTTGCCGGACGAACTTTATTCTCAACCGGCGGCACTGACCTTTCTGTGCAACCCCAACTCCCCGTCGGGGACCTTAGTTTCTCTGAAAGAGATCGAGAGACTGGCCCGGTCGGTACGCGGTATTCTTGTCGTAGATGAGGCCTATATCGATTTTGCCGAGGGAGAAGGGAAATCTGCGATTCCTCTCGTTGAGAACGTTTCCAATCTCGTAGTGCTGAGAAGTCTTTCCAAGTCCTTTTCCCTCGCGGGTATGCGGATAGGTCTCGCGTTTGCGCCAGAGGAGATCATCACAGGGATGTTCAAGGTTAAGGATTCCTACAATCTAAACCGGCTGAGCCTTGTCGCAGGCTCGGCTGCGCTTCAGGATCTTCCCTGGGCGGGACGCAACATCCGCCGCATTCAAAAGGGCCGCAAGCTCCTGTCCCGTCACTTGAAGCGAATCGGGTTTCGAGTTTATCCTTCTCAGGCCAACTTTGTGATGGCGCGAAGAGAGGGCGAAAATCTTCAGGGCTTGTATCAGGAACTAAAGAGACGCAAGATTCTGGTTCGCTATTTTGATATACCGGGGCTCCAGGACAGCCTAAGAATTACGGTGGGCACGCCGCATCAAATCAAAACCCTTGTGCAGCAAATGCAGGCTATCCTTGGAGGTGACTGAAGATCGTGTGTTACATACGGATTTCTATGAGGGAGGCACGAGGTCAGCTATGGCAATAAAGATCACCGAACTCGATCACATCGTACTCAATGTCGGGGATATCGACCGTTCCATCGCCTTTTATACGCAGGTGCTGGGGCTGAAGGCAGAGCGGGTGCAGGAGTTTAAGGAGGGAAAGGTAGGCTTTCCCTCGGTGCGCATCAATGGTGACACGATCATCGATCTCTTCCCGATCAAAGCGGAAGGCGGCCGTGAGCAAGAGGGCGGACAGAAGCCTCAGCGGAACCTCAATCATTTTTGCCTGGTGACCGAAAAAGAGGATTTTTCCGGGGTCGTGGACTACTTAAAGGAGCGAAAAGTTCCGATCGTGCAGGGCCCTATCTCTCGTTGGGGCGCGCGAGGCCGGGCCACTTCAGTCTATTTTCTCGACCCGGATGGTAACGAGGTCGAGATCCGCTGCTACTGAGCGAACGGAATATTGCAGTATTGAAGTTAGGCACGGCGTAATTACTCCACCTCCGGTAGACCATTGTCCTTAATGGATTTTCTGGGCCTCTTCCAGCTTTATCTTGACAATGCGCCGTCCTTCCATATCCACGATGGTCAGCCGGTAACCATTGTGCTCGACTTTCTCTCCCCCCCTCGGGATGCGCTTAAGCTTGGCTAAGACAAATCCGGCGAGCGTCAGATAATCGGGTGATTCGTCAAAGGGAAGCCCATAGTCGGATTTGAGATCTTTGAGCAAAGCGGAACCTTGAATCACTAATGAGCCGTCAGGGAGCCGCTCGACCGGTCCCCGTTCTTCCCGGTCATATTCATCGCGGATCTCGCCTACGATCTCTTCCAAAAGGTCTTCGATGGTCACCAACCCTTCGACTTCTCCGAACTCATTGACCACGATAGCGATACCGATTCTCCTCCTCTGCAGCTCTTTCAAGAGTTGGCTGATCGGCAGCGTGCTGGGAACAAAAAAGGGCTGATGCAGCAGGTTTCGGACTTGAAATTCCCCTTTCTGGAGCGCCCGGAATATATCTTTGTGGTAAAGGATGCCGATGATGTTATCGAGATTCGTTTCGTATACAGGAATACGCGAGAACCCGCTTTCGACAAAGCTCTTGACCACTTCATCGCTTGGCGTGTGTACCTCGATGGCATGGATCTGGGTTCTAGGTACCATCACAGCCTTCACCGGCGTATCGACAAATTCAAACACGCTATGGATCAGCTCTTTTTCCGTCTCGTCAAAAATTCCCTTAGCGGCACCCTCACGGATCAGAGATTTCACTTCCTCTTCGGATATGAAGCTGGCCGTGCCCGCATCTTTCCCACCAATGAGCCACAGGACCGCGTTGCTCGAGACCGTAAGGATTTTTACGAAGAAGCTGGTCAGGCGCGAAAATGAGTCGATGGGTCGCGCCACCAGAAACGCGATTTGCTCCGGGGACCGAAGAGCCAGGGACTTGGGGACGAGCTCGCCAAGAACAAGGGAAAGATAGGCGATCGGCAGAACGACTAGAATAACGGCCAAAAATTCTGCCCATTCTTGGAGAATCGGTAGCGGTAGAGATCGAATCAAAGGACTGATGAACGAAGTGGCAGCCACCCCGCCGATCGCAGACGCGAGCGTGCTAACAAGCGTGACTCCAATTTGGACGGTGGCGAGAAAGCGGTCGGGATCATTCTTTAACTTGGCCACGGCCGCGGCTGAGCGCGCACCCTTCTCAAGCAGAGTATCGATCCGGGTCTTGCGCGTGGCAATGATGGCAATTTCAGAGGCGGCGAAAAAACCATTGGCCAAGATGAGCAACACAATCAGCCCAATCTCCAGCCCGAAAGTTTCAAAGAACATAAAAGTAGGCCTCCTGTGTGATTCGGCTCTTTCCTTAGTTATGGGGAACGGAAGTGATGGCTCGAAAGAGTCACCAAGGCATTTCGGTTGGCTTGGCCTTAGCTTTTGGGAAGACTAACTTCTTAAATGGTATTCTTTGCCAGTCGAAAAGGCAAGGGCCACTTTCGCGCGTTTATCTCCCTGAGCTAAGATGACAAGGCGGGCGCGCCATGGCTGAAAAGAGAGAAGGAAGATCAGTCTTACAGGGAACGGTGACCAGGATCACTTACCAGGATCCCGAAGGCCATTACACGGTCGCCCGGATGGAAATCGACAAAGCGGAGGAGATCACCGTTGTCGGCGCCCTCTATCCCGTGAGCGAGGGCGAAGAGATCAAAGTCAGCGGTTCTTGGAGGATCCATCCTCGCTATGGCCTGCAGTTTCAGTCAGAACGGTGGGAAAAGCTGGAGCCGGCAACGCTCGAGGGAATTGAGAGATACTTAGGCTCCGGCTTGATCAAGGGAATCGGTCCTACCTATGCCCGGCGCCTTGTCTCGGCTTTTGGTCTCGATACTTTGAGAGTTCTGTCCGAGGAGCCCCAAAGAGTCCTCGAAGTCCAGGGGATAGGAGAAATCCGGGCGCAGAGAATCTTAAAGGCCTGGGAAGAGCAGAAAGGGATGCGGGAGGCGATGATTTTTCTTCAGGGGCATGGAATCTCCAGCTCTCTTGCGCTGAAGATCTATCGTACTTTCGGGACTGAGACCGTGATCCGGGTCAAGGAGAATCCTTACAGTTTGGCCCGGGAGGTCTACGGAGTCGGTTTCGTGCTGGCAGACCGGATCGCCGCGAGTATGGGCATCACGGGGGATTTTCCGCTCCGAGTTCAGGCAGGCCTTCTCTACATCCTCAGAAAGTCTACCGACGAGGGGCATTGCTTTGTCCCGATGAGTTTGCTCAAGCGCAACGGTGGTTCTGTTTTGAAAGTCAGTGAAGAAGCGATCGAGAGCGGAATAAAAAAACTCTCTGTCGAGGGAGAGATTCTCTTGGAAAGCGTTGACGGCGGAGAAACAAGACTCTATCCGCGGGAGATTTACAACGCTGAAAAGAGAGTGGCTTCAGCGCTGCGCAGTTTGATGTCAGCGCCTTCCGCGCTTTTGCTGCCCGATCGGATACAAGCGCTCGAGCGGGCTCAGGCTCAAATGGAGTTGCTGTTGGAGGCAGAGCAGCGCGAGGCGGTTCTGCAGGCACTGCAACAAAAGGTCTTAGTGATCACGGGAGGGCCGGGGACAGGGAAGACGACTCTGTTAAACTCCTTGTTGGTTCTGCTTCGGCGCTCCAAGATATCGTTCGCTCTGGCAGCTCCTACGGGCAGAGCCGCCAAGCGCATGGCCGAGATGGCTGGCGAGGAGGCCAGGACCATCCATCGCTTGCTGGAGTACAGTCCGCGCGAGGGAAGATTTCAACGCGGAGAGGAAAACCCTCTGGAAGTCGATGTGATCATCATCGACGAGGTTTCTATGGTCGACCTGCCTCTCATGGATTCTCTCCTCAGGGCGGTGGCTCGGCAGAGCCATCTCATTCTTATCGGCGACGTCGATCAACTCCCCTCTGTTGGACCCGGCAGCGTCCTTAAAGACCTGATCGAGTCAGGGGTCGTTCCCGTCGTGGTCCTGCGACGGATTTTCCGCCAGGGAAGTGAGAGCTTGATCACCGTCAATGCGCATAGAATCCTTGGGGGGCAATTTCTGCTTCTTGACGGCCCCAAGGGAGAGCGAGACTTTGTTTTTCTTCCCCGAGAGAATGAAGAGGACATTCTGGAAACGGTCAAATCATTGGTGAAGACGGGTTTCAGAGATCAAGGGTCTAGGGGTCTGAGAGATTCTCAGCCGTTTAACTTTTTAAGCCTTCAATCCTTCAATGAGGTTCAGGTGCTCACTCCGATGCATCGAGGTTTATTGGGGACGGTCCACCTCAATCGGGAGTTGCAGAAGCTATTGAATCAGAGCGCAGAGGCGGTAGAGCGGGGCGAGACTGTTTTTCGGGTGGGCGACAAAGTCATGCAGTTAAGGAACAACTACGACAAAGGCGTGTTCAATGGCGACCTGGGGAGGGTCATCCAAATTGACCGTGAGGAGGGAGAGCTTCAAATCGATTACGACGGCAGAGCCATCTCGTACTCGCTGGACGAGCTCGATGACATCAGTTTGGCCTACGCGACCTCCATCCACAAAAGCCAAGGAAGCGAATACCCCGAGGTCATCATTCCGCTCCATACGTCTCACTATCCCATGCTGCACCGCAGCATCCTCTACACGGCGGTCACGCGAGGTAAAAGGCTGGTCGTCCTCGTTGGGAGCAAGCGGGCTCTAGCGATGGCGATCAAAAATGTCCGGGTCGAGCGTAGATTTACGGGATTAAAAGAGAGACTGATGCGGGCCTGAATCTTGGCCGCGATTAGGCTTCGCCGAAGAGACGCCCCAAGCCCGCAGGCGACGCAGTCCAGCGCAGCTTTTTCAAGCAAGCCCATAAGGTGGCTTGGTTGCTTGTGATGACAGGCTTGCCAAGCCGGCGCTCTAGTTCTTCAATGACCTCGATCATTCGCGTGTTTGTGCAGCTCAGGAGATAGCCATCGGCGTCGGGGCGGCGATTTTCCCACGCGATATCTCTCCACTGCTGGGGCGTGACGGCGATGTACTCATCGCTTCCCTTCAGACCGAGCCCGAGTTCGTGGATCACTTCGAAGCCGGCCTCGCCCAGATAGCGCACCTCATGTTCATTGGTCGTTTTCACGTAGGGGCTTAGAAGAACGAGCTTCTTCACCCCGAGATGTTTCAGTGCTTCAGCGATGGCCAGACCCGTGGTGATGGCGGGACAGTCGCTGGCACCGCGGATCCACTCCACAACGCCCGCTTCGCCCGACAGCCCCTCCTCCATAGAACTCGCAGTGCAATGAAAGACGATGATTCCAGGTTTCGCATCGGAAAGGGTCCCTGCCGCGTCCGCTATCGACTGCTTGAGTGCACCTAGTGGCTTATGGAATGGACCCGTCATGCGCAAACGCGTCACGTGGATGCCCACGCCCGAGGGGGCATATTTATGAAATTGGGGCTCGGTCAGCCGGTTGCTGGAAGGAATGATAAGGCCGATGCGGGTTTGGGAAGTCATAGTCCCGCGGGGCGCAGGTTGTAAAACCTTTGGGCGTTACGGCAAAGCACCGCTGCTTCGTCTTCAGCGGTCAACTCTTTGTTTTCCAGGATCTCGTGGATTTCCTTCTTGCAGAACTCATTGTTCACCTCGTGAGGAAAATCAGACGAATAAACAAACGGCTTATTGCCGACTCTCCGGATCGCATGGGCGATGTCCGGTTCGCTTCCCTCGCAGCCGACGAAGATTCTCCCTTCCTGGATATGCCTGATGATGTAGTCGCTGACTTTTTCTCTTGGTCTGAGCTGAAAAAACTGCTTGCGTGGATCGTGTTGGACGTGGGTGTCATAGGAACGGTCGAAGCGCTCCAGACACAAGAGTAGCCAGGCGACACCGCCTTCCATGAAGCCGACCCTGAGATTGGGAAATCTGTCGAAAACGCCGTTGAAGATCATGCCAGCAAACGAGATCATTTGGCCGAAGGGATGGCCCAGCGCGTGAACCGGGGCATAGGGACTCATATCATCCAGCCCCAGATTCTCATGAGCGCCGCCGTGGATGCCGATGCAACAGCCGAGCCTATTCGCCTCTTCATAGATGGGCCAGTAGCGCTTGTGACCCAGATGAGACTGAATCCCCGTTGAAGGCAGCATGACGCCGCACATACCCAACTCTTTCACCGCTCTTTTTAGTTCCTCGACAGCCGCGTCCGGCTCTTGCAAGGGAATAAGGGCCATGCCCTTAAAGCGGGGGCTGCGTTTGAGATACGTTTGATAGAGCCAGTCGTTGTATGCCCGGGCGAGATCGATGGCCCAATCACGGCTGACAATTTTTCCGAACGAAAGACCGGCGGTGGTGTAAAGGACCGAACTCTCTATCCCCACATCTTTCAAGAATTCGAGCCAGCCATCAGGGCCGACTCGGCCAAAGGCGCCCGGGGGGAAATCATGGAGGTTCGCGGAGTGAAGATGATCGAGCGGCGGAAAGGGATCGAAAAAGGTATGGGTTTGGTATTTGTCCCGGTAGGGGCGCGGCATAAGCTCAATGATGGCCTTCAGATCTTCAACGACGTGTCCGTCGCCGTCGACGATGGTTTGCGC
>DASYRN010000210.1:0-7918 GCA_036004365.1 Binatia bacterium | reverse complement strand
ATCAGGCCCTCGGCATCCGACCCGCGATCAGGATCGGAGAATATCTCTCTTTCTCGTCGAGATTATTGCTGGCCTTTGGAGTCACCTTCCAGCTTCCCATTGTAGCTTACTTTCTCACGCGAATCGGGCTCATTGACCATCAATTCCTGATTCGCCAGTTTCGCTACGCGGTCCTTCTGATCTTGATTCTGGCCGCCATCCTGACGCCGCCGGACATCATTTCCCAGATCCTTCTCACCTTACCCTTGCTTTTGCTCTACGGAATCAGTGTCGGTGTGGCTTATTTGATTCGACAGAAGTGAGGGATGATAAGCAGTGGACACTAGCTCACTAGGCTACTTGTTTTCGTTGTTTAGGTTGTCGTCGTCGATGAAGACCGCAGCGGCGAAAACCGTAGTCCATAGTCCGTCTTTATTGCCGATGGCGGACTGGGTCACGTTGGAGGTGCGGACAATCTTTCCGGACATTTTGAAGAGTTGTTCACGCTCGTCCCAGGCCGTGTCGGAATCGAACTCGATCCCGAGGGTCGTCGCAAGCATGCTGGCCGCCAGATCCTCAGCGTATTCCCCGGCTTTCTCTTCAGTCTCTCCGAAGGAATGGTGTTCGGAAAGATAACCGTACTGTTCGGGATCCGCCGGAATCGCGACTCCCACCGAAGCTGCTACCAACCGGTTCGGTTCATTGGTGCTTTCACGATCGTAAACGCAAAAAACGATCTCACCGGGGCGAAGCAGCTTGACTCCCTCTTCTTTGGATATCCGTTTGCATCCCGGGGGATAGATGCTAGAAACCAGGACTAAGTTGCAGGAGGCGAGGCCAGCACCTCGTAGAGCCAACTCAAAAGAGGCCAACTTCTCTTTGTGGACACCGACTCCTTTTGTGAAGAAAACCTTTTTCGGAACCACTTCGTGATCTTTAACATGAAAGGAATAAGCTGACAAGAAAGTTTTATTTTTTTGACGGAAACAAGGGTGCTTGGAGATGACTTGGAACTACGCTATAGTGATCGATATGATTACGATTAAGAAATCCGTTGCAATCTTTTTCAGCCTGTTTTGCCTGCTTTGTCTCTCGCTGGTATCCGCGGGCGCGGCGACCGGCCCAAAAAAAGTGAGGTTGGCCTATTCGGGCTGGGGGATAGGGACTGCCGTCGCCTATGTGGGTATTGACGGTCACATCTTTAAGCAATACGAGGTCGAGATCGACGAGATTTTCATTCAGGACGCGCTTTCCGGAGGCGTTCAATCTTTGATCGGGGTCGATATCGTCTTAGGATTTGGCAATCCCCTTGCCATCCTGCAGCCGATCCTAAAAGGGGCCGACATTGTTTTCCTGGGCGCCAACGTCAGCATGGAGCCGTCCGCGATGGGCCTTTCCTCGGGCATTTCGCAGATCAAGGATCTCAAAGGAAAAAAAATCGGGGTTTCCGCGCTCGGCGAAAGGTCGGATCTCATCGCTAGGGTGATTCTGAGACGGGCCGGGCTCGATCCTTCGAAGGACGTGCAAATCGTAGCGGCCGGATTATCTCCCAATAGGATAATCGCCCTCTCGCAGAATCAGATCCAAGGCGCGCCATTAAATCCCCAAACGATTTCTGGAGCCAGAGAGTTGGGGCTTAAAGTCCTCGAAGTTAAAGAAGTGCCTTTCATCGACTCCCTGTTAATGACCACTCGCTCATTTATCCAAAAGGATCAGGAAGCTGTGCGGCGCTTCGTCAAGGGATACGTGGCTGCGACCCATTACTTCCTCACCCATCGCAACGAAAGCATTGCGATCATCAAGAAATATTTTGGTGGGTCGAATCTATCCACAGTCGAAGCCATGTACGACTCTTTTGCCGCCCAATTAAAACCGCTTCCGATCCCAAACGGGGAGGCCTTGCAAGCGGCGATTGATGCCGTTTCGGTGGCCGATCAGCGGGCCAAAACTCTTAAGCCAACCGAGTTGTTCGACCCGCGCTTCTTAGACGAGCTCAAATCAAGCGGCTTCCTTAAAGATCTATACGCCGAAAAGGTCAGCCTTTAGACAGACCGGTCAGAGAGGCCCCTCCTTCGACTGTGCCTGTCCTGAGCCATCCGTTCATCCTTCGACGAAGCTCAGGACGAACGGATGAGTCGAAGGGCTCAGGACGAGCAGTTAAGAAATAGAGTCTAATGTATGGCACTCCGCTCATGGAAAGCCCGTCAAACCATCGATCGCCTCGCTTCAACGTACTGGACTGCTTGAACTGCTTGAACAGTTTAAACGGTTCAAACCGTTCAAAGCGTTCAAACCGTGCGCGCCTCGCATCTGGGACCTTTTTCAACGGTCTGGATAGTGGTTTTTTTTACGGTTCATCTCTGATCTTTCATCATTTAACTAAGAGCTTTCCGTCCCGCTCATTTGTTTTTAGGAAGCTTATTGGATATTAGAGCGTGACAGCTCGGCTGAAAGTTAGAAGGGCTGTATCTAGGGAAGAACTCAAGAGAGCCTATTCGATCCGCTTACGGGTCTTTGTTCGCGAGCAGGGAGTCCCGCGTGAAATAGAGTTGGACCCGGACGATCAACTCGCAATCCATCTCGTGGCTGAGTTCGGTGGGAAGATTGTTGGCACGACGCGACTGGTGATCAAGCATGGCAAGGCGAAAATCGGGCGCATGGCGGTCCTCAAGCACTTTCGAGGAAGAGGAGTCGGAAGGGAGCTATTGAGAAGAGCGTTGGTCCTGGCGAAGAGAAGCGGTGGTGCAGTGATTTTTCTCCACGCCCAAGTACCCGTCATCCCCTTTTACGAGAAAATGGGTTTTCATTGTGTGGGCCGGGTTTTTCTAGAGGCTAACATCCCTCATCGTAAGATGGTGTTTCGAAAGGCCGAGAGCCGACGCGGCAGAGATTTTGAATCCAGTCAATATCCTAGAGTAGCGAGGCTGCGTCCTGATCGACGAGCCACGTAAGCTTTCCGTTCTCGGGTTTAATCGACTGGGAGGGAAAACGTACTGGATCGGTTTCCGCCCCAAGGGCATCCCGCAGCGCAAGCGCTTTATCCTTGCCGGCGACAAGGAAAATGATATGCGCAGCCCGATTGATCACCGGTAAGGTGAGGGTCAACCGGCTTGGCTGCGGAGGCGCGCTGGCGACCGCTGCCACCAGACGGTTTGTCGGATGTAGAGCGGCGCTGCCTGGAAAAAGTGATGCCATATGCCCGTCCCTTCCTAATCCCAGAAGGACAAGATCCAAGCGAGGAAACTCGCCTTCTGTGAGAGCAAAAAATTTCCGCAGCGTTTGCTCGTAATTCCTAGCAGCGATTTGGGGATCCTCCTCGCCTCTCATTCGGTGGACATTTTTTTCCGGAATGGGAACCTTCGAAAGCAGGGTCTCTTTGACCATGCGATAATTGCTTTCGGGGTGATCCGGCGATACGCAGCGCTCATCGCCCCAAAAGAGATGAACTTTAGGCCAGGGTATCCGTTCCGCAAATTCCGGCGCCGCGAGCAAGGAGTAGAGTTCCTTCGGCGTAGAGCCACCGGAAAGGGCTACCGTAAAGCAATCCTTTTCGCTCACGACTTGATTGGCGAGCCGGACGAATTCCTCAGCGGCTTTGCGGCTGAGGTCGGCCAGATCTCGACAAATGCTAAGTTTGGAATCTCTCATCTAACGTAACAATATTCGACTACATTTTTAATACTATCCTAGTGTCCGGGAACCAAAGTTCGCAAAACAAACCCACGGCATCCCACCGTCATACCCGCGAAAGCGGGTATCCAGAAGTTTTTGATTTTCCTGGATTCCGGGTCGCGCTAGCTATCGCCAGCTTGCCCGGAATGACGTCCAAATTATCAACCGATTTCAGGAACACCACGGCAGAAAGCCCTACGGCCGTCTCCAGCGGTAGCCATCCTTTTCGATGAACGCATCGGCTTCTTTAGGCCCCCAGGTGCCGGCGTCGTAGAAGAAAAGATCTTGGTCTTGTGTTGACTCCCAAGCTTTGAGAAGGGGATTGACAATACACCAGGCTTGCTCTACCCAGTCGTGCCGAATGAATAGAGTTGAGTCGCCCTGTATGCAGTCTAGAAGGAGTGTCTCATAGGCATCGGGTGGGCTTGCTCCGAAAGCGGTTTGGTAATTGAAGTCAAGGCTTAGGGAGCTTACATAAATGTCAGGACCCGGAAGCTTGACTTCGAAAGTCAGCGAGATTCCCTCGTCGGGTTGAATACGCAGGACAAGAACATTAGGGTTCAGTTGCTCAACCGGGCAGGCCTGAAATAGCAGGAGTGGAGGCCGCTTAAAATGGATGGCAATCTCCGTGACCTTCTTGGCCAACCGTTTGCCGGAGCGAAGATAAAAAGGAACTCCTTCCCAGCGCCAGTTGTCGATGAAGAATTTGGCGGCGGCGTAGGTCTCTGTCTTCGAGTCGGGGGCAACACCAGCCTCTTCGCGGTAACCTTTCACCTCTATCGCGTCAATTCTTCCCCGCTTATATTGGCCGCGCACGGCAAGCTTCGGGACGTCTTTCAGCGAAATCGGCCGGATCGATCGGAGTAATTTAACTTTCTCGTCTCGCACCGCGTCGGCCTTAAAAGCGACGGGCGGTTCCAGGGCCGTCAGACAAAGAAGCGCCAACAAATGATTCTGAAACATGTCTCGAATCACGCCCGCCTTTTCGAAATAACCACCCCGATTCTCGACGCCCACGGTCTCGGCGGCGGTGATCTGCACATGATCGACGTAAAGCCGATTCCAAATCGGCTCGAAGACCGCGTTGCCGAAACGAAAGACCAGGATGTTCTGCACCGTCTCTTTTCCCAAATAATGATCAATGCGATAGACCTGACTCTCGTCAAAGACCTTATGGACCTGGCGATTGAGCTCTTGCGCGCTCTCAAAATCTCTCCCGAAAGGTTTCTCGATGACGATCCGAGTCGACCCTCCGCGTTGCTCAGCGTCGCGCGCTAGCCCTATAGCCGAGATTTGCTCGATCACCGGCGAATACAAGTCGGGTGGAGTCGCGAGATAAAAGATCCTGTGTGGGGAGCCACCGTCGTGTTCGATTTTGGATAAAAACTCTTTGAGTTGGCGATAGCTTTCAGGCTGTCCATAATCCCCGGGGATAAAATAAAGATCCTGAGCAAATCGGTCCCACGCAGATTCGTCGCTCAGCCCGGTTCGAGAAAACTCGCTCACGGCCTCTCGCATCTTCCGGCGGAACTCTTCGTGGGTCATTTCGCTACGGGCAAATCCTATCACCGAAAATCTCTCCGGCAGCTGGCGTGTAATCGCCAGATTGTAGAGGGCGGGGATCAGCTTGCGTCTAGTGAGATCGCCTGAGGCTCCAAAAATAATGATCGTGCAGGGGTCCATGTTTTCTCCTTTTAGCCTTGCATCATCTCTTCTAATCGTACCCTTCCGCTGTCACGTCGCTTGCTGTGGTCTTCTGTTGACAGAATGTTGAAAAACCCTCTTTACAGCCTGTTGATATTGGGTTTCGATGGATACTTCATAGTCGCGTCCTTCCCAGCGATCGCTTGTTGTCCAAAAAAAGGTAAAGCGGATCGCTGATTGCTGGGAAACAGATACCGGGATATCTACAAAATGCATCCTAAGTTTAGTGGGTCGGGAGGATGCATCCTCAACGGTGCGCCAATCATCACGCGACCAGCGGAGTCGAAAAGGCGCGCGCGCCTGGATGCGAAGCGTGTAACCTTGCTTCACTGAGCAGACCTGCCGATTGGGCTTCCATATTTCGAGAAGCTTGCAACCCTTTCTGCTTCCCATGTAGCGGTTTGCCACCTCCGGGATAAGATCGAAGATCTGTCCGTCAAAGGCTGAGCGTAGCAGCTTGATATACTCCGCGTGTGCCCAGGCGAGCGGCATGGCGGAGCCCGTCGGACGGCCAAGAACCATGTGGGCATCAGGAAAGTCTGGCCCATCCCAGACCTGCTCAGGCAACAGGCCGGTCAATGAGGCGAAGCCTTCCATCGCGCGAATGAAAGGTTTCACCTTTCGTCCCGCGGCCAATTCGTAGTGCCCTCGCTCGCCGGTAAGAAGCGGCCAGGCGCGGCCCTTTCCCCACCCCTCGAAGGCCCTGCCGTCTACTCGTTGGCCGTAGCCATCGTGGTTGTAGCGACGCCAGCAGGGACCCAAGGGCGTTTCTACTTTGAGCAGATCATCTACCACTCTCAGGGAGGCTATGATGGTAGGATCTTTTGGCTTTCGAATCCCATAGCGGACGAGTTCCAGAAAGCCTGCATCTACGATTTCTTTAGCCCGAAACTCAGTCTGTGAACCGGGCGGTCGGTTAGAAATTGTGAGGAGGCCCCGGTTAGGGTCCTCACTGGGACAAAGGTTATTAATGTTCACCGGATGAATTCTGATAAAGTGCCGGTTGATATCAGGAACTAAAGTCCCTTCTGTCGTGACCGTCCAGGCCTCAATGTGGCATTCCAAAAAGTCGGCGTAGTCCTCCAAAAATTGAGCCGTCGTTTCATCTCCTCGCTCGCGCGCGAAACAGGCGGAGCAGATCAGCGCTGCGATGTTCGAGGCCAACGTGGAAGGGGAGTAGCCGCTGGCCTCCTCCCAGCGCTCCTGCTGAGTCACAGGCCCATGGTCGATGAGATAGCTCGCCGCCCGGATCACCATCGGATAGGGGTCAAAATCCTGGAGCGCATTCTCCCGGCTCAAGCGCCAAGCGAGCAAGATCGGAAAGGCAACTTCATCAAGCTGGATGCCGCGCCAGTAGGGTCGACCATCGATCCAGAAGCTTTGCGGAAAACCTCCGTCTCCCTGCTGGCTGGTGGCGAGATAAATGAGAGCCCGAAAGGCAGTTTCAACATGGCCGGCTGCAAGCAGACCCATGGCGCTGTTGACCATATCGCGCGTCCAAACCAGATGGTATCCACCCATGTCTTCATCGCCTTTCGCCTCACCCCATGGAATCGAAAGCGACGCGATCATCGCGCCCGGGTAGGTTTTGTCCTCGTGGGCCAGAAGCAAGCTCAGGCTTCCATGATACAGGTGTCCTTCGTCGCCTGAGACCTGTTGCAAAGGAAGGATTTTCTGGACGGGACGAGCCCATTGCTCTCGGTAGCGCTTCTTGTGATCTTTAAAAGGAATGGCGAGCGCCTGAAAGAGTGTGGTCAACGCGTTGTGAAGACTGTCGCCCAAAGCAAGCCCAAGGGTAAATTCTTGACAGTCGTTTAACTCTATCTCTCCTGTGAGCGCGACATTTCCATCCAGTGCCTGATCAAACTCCCAATCCATCAAGAAATTGTCAGCCAAGTCGGTCCACCCATCGCTTCGGCCTACGTAGCCGCACGAGGATCGGGCGAAAGGAATCGTAGCTGCTAGCGCCAGCCAAGTTCCGGCTTTCTCGGCCGTGAGGATCTGCCGGCCCGCTACCTCCATCACATAAGCGTTGTTGCCATACCCCCCGACTTCGATGTGCGGGGCGCAGAGGGCGTAGAGCCGGAGCCGGGACAACAGTTGCGTATCACCTATGAGCTCGGTGCGCTGAAGGATGCAAGGGAGGTGCGGATCGGTGATGATCTCCTTGCGGATGGTGTAACCCCCCTCTGGCGCGTTGTTGGTGACTCGATAACCCAGTGCGTGGGGAGATATGCGCCTGGTTTTGGATTGGAGATGGCGCTTCTCTTCGTGAAAGAAACTCTCGCCATCGGTGATGAGATATTGAAGGTCGCGGATCTGGGGCCGATCGATCGTGGGGTAGTAAACTTCAGTGATAACCCCGTTCCAGAGCGTGAACCAAATTCGGGTTGAGGTGGCGTAGGCGGTTCCGACGCCATCTTTGCTGCCATGCGTCCATCGGGGTTCAATGCCCGGACGTCCAAAGGCCTCTTTTTGGCCGCGGATCTTTTCTATGTGATGGTTTGCCATCGGCCATCAAATCTGCCCGCAAACGCGGCTGAAATGTTTAATATTCGGGTAG
>DASYRN010000209.1:0-5406 GCA_036004365.1 Binatia bacterium | reverse complement strand
CACTGGTACTTCTGGGACATCCATCACTGGCAAGACGGAGATCCACAAGTCCAAACCCGGGACGGCTCGGTGGTTCATCGCTTCGAGTGGAGCGGGCAAGACGAATATGAGAGTGCCCGTCTGGCGCTATTGGAAGGCAGAATGGACGTGCTTCTGACTACGGAGAATCGAAAATACGCGCCGCTCTTGAAGGACAAGAGGATCAGAAGATTGTTTGAGGACTCTGCCGAAGTCGAAGCTGCTTATTACCGAAAAACGAAGATCTTCCCGATCATGCATATCCTCGTGGCGAGCAAGGCGGCGATCGAGCGCCGTCCTGACCTTCCGCTGAAGCTCTTCGAGCTTTTTTGCCAAGCCAAAAAGATCGGACAGGAATCGATGCGAGCTATCCCAAGCCTTGCCCTTGCATGGAAAACTCGCTACTTGGAGACGGAGCGGGATATTTTCCAGGGAGATCCATGGGCTTACGGGTTTGAGAAAAATAGGCCTACGATCGCAAAGTTTCTCTCGTACTGCCATGACCAGGGCGTGAGCGCGAGAAGGCTGAGCCCCGAGGAGCTGTTCATCCCCAGCACGCGGAATCTTTTGGAATAAGTCTTCTCGTCTTATGGCTCTCCTCAGGATGCGGAAAAACAAGGGTTAAAAACGCGTTGAGCAATCGCGAACCATCATAAATGTGCGAATTCTCGCGAGAAACCTGCCCTCAATCCTCCATCCAGGCCGAAACGATTTTTTCTTCGATCGGCAGCGCAGGAGGCTTGCCACGCCTCCTAACCTCCATAAGCGCTCGTGCTTGCTTCCATCCGGCCCGCTTCAACACGGGTATCGCTGCGTCCGGTCACGAACAAAAGACGCCGATCCGATCGTGAAGCGGTCTACGGCGATAACGCTTGGCACAGTGATTGCGCAACTAATTGCAGGCAGACGTGTATTAATGACACCTTACTAGGGAGAAGACCATGTATACTCGAATGCTGATACCGCTGGACGGATCAAAGACGGCTGAAAAAGTCCTCCCCTACGCGCGCTTTCTTGCGGCGAGATTGAAGCTGCCTCTGGAATTATTGGTGGTCATCGACCTTGTCGAAATCGCGGCGCGGATGTCCCCTGAAAGAGCCCAATTTTTCCATACCATGGCAGAAAAAGCCGTGCGGAGCAGCGAACAATACCTGAAAAGAGTTGCCGCTACATTTCCCGGTGCCGACGTGAAATGCACGGTTGAGAAGGGCAGGCCCGCAGACATCATCATCGAAAAGGCCGCAGCGGACAAAGAAACCCTCATCAGCATGGCGACGCACGGTCATTCGGGGATCAACCGGTGGCTGTTGGGGAGTGTTGCGGAAAAGGTTTTGCGGGGCGCGACCAACCCGCTGCTATTGGTTAAAGCCAAAGAGGAGGCGAAGACGGAAGGAGAGGCAACCCTCAGATCGGTCGTGGTGCCGTTGGATGGATCCGAGTTGGCTGAGACGGTACTGCCCACGGTCGCGGAATTGGCAAAGCGACTGAACCTCGAGGTCGTTTTATTCCGCGCTTACACCATCCCCTATACCGCTTATGTTCCCCTCGAGGGCTTCGCTCCTCCGGTCGATCAGGAGTTGATCCAGGCCTTTCGAGACGAAGTGACCGCCTATCTCGAGAAAAGGACGGAAGCCATGAGACAGATGGGAGTCGACAAAGTTTCCTATACAGCCAAGGAAGGCTTCGCTGCGGATGAGATCATTTCCCTGGCACGTAAGACTCCGGACAATCTGATCGCTATGTGCACCCATGGGCGATCGGGTGTGAAACGTTGGGTATTGGGCAGCGTAACGGAAACGGTCGTCCGTCATTCCGGCGACCCGGTGTTGGTGATCAGGGCAACGTGAGGGCACACGACATTTTATAGTTCTCCTTAAACTGCTCATTTGAAGTGGCCGAATCACGGTGGCGTCCCTCTCTGATGATTGTCTAGAAAGGACAGTCTGACCTAAAGCTCGAATACCGCAAAAGAGGATATTTCCATGTTTTCGTTAATTACGAAAACGTGAAACGTAAGTCTGCGTTCAGCACGAACCACGAATACGCCTCTTGCCACAATCAAGCGGATACTTCGCTAGGTGAAAGATCCGAAAACCGCAGCGCGCCGCAACAGCATGGACTGCGAGTAAGAAATTAGTATTATGTCCCCACAATTCCCTCTGAAAGATGTACTGACCTTTTAATTTTTCGTGTATACTTAACGCAGAACCAGTCCTCTTCGAGGACCAGCCTTCAACTCGAAACCCGAAACTCTAAACGCGAAACTATTCTTGGCCATGGAGAATGAAACATGAAAAAAAGAAATGCTTTGAGTTTGTCGGCAAATGTTGTTTGGGCAGTGGGCTTTCTGATTCTCGGCGCGCTCGTTTCATTGACGCCCCTTCATGGCGCCGAGACCACGCAAGCAACCGCTCAATCAGGCTATGCCTTTCGTCAAGGCATGAACGAGTTCGGTCTCTGGGCTGGAGGTTCACCCGACTCCTCCAAGATTATCGGCAACACCGAAGATCGGAAGCTTCTTCTAGTCGGACTTCGCTATGGGAGAGTCTTGGCGGAGTGGGAGTCGACTTCCTTACAGTATACTTTCGATATCTTCCCTGCTGCAGTCGTGTTTGAGCCGGAGCGTGTCAGAAGAGGAAGCTCGACCATTTATGGAGCGGGGCTTTCTCCTTTGGGATTCAAAATCAATTTTGGACAGCAGAACTGGATAAAGCCTTTCGTGGGCGCGAGCGTTGGATTTCTCTACTTTGAGAAGGATATTCCTGTGCCTCGCTCATCGCGCTTTAATTTCACTCCGGAAATTGGTTTGGGGATTCAATTTTTTCTTACGCCGAAAAAAGCGGTCACGACCGGGTATAAATTTCATCACATGTCAAATGCCAATACCGGTGAAAGTAATCCCGGGATGGACTCGCACGTCTTCTATGCGGGCTTTTCATTTTTTACCCCTTAAGCGTACGTGCACACGATGCCGGTTGGGTGCCTCAGCGGTCCGGCGCTAGCGCATCGGCTCGAAAAGCGCGATATTTTCGCACTTTCGTAATTACGAAAACGTGAAAGTGTCAACGGTGAATTTGAGCCGATGCTCAATCAGCCGAAGGATTCAAAATAGCGGCGTGCTGTCAGACTCCAAATCCCAATTCCTAAATTCCCCCTTACGGTCCGTCCGCTGCGGAAACGCGTGGCGTGAATCACGGATCTAGATGGCATTACTCTGCCAAGATTGTCTGGAAAAAAAACTTGATCCGAAACTCCGCCACGCCAAATAACCAGCCTGTCCACTTTTTCTCCCTCCTTCACATGTGAGGCAAACTCAAGGTGTCGCGATGCCGCTCCACCAGCACGACCTGGAAGTTCACACTAGGCTGGGACCGGGTCACTCCGTCGGGATTCTTTCTCCGACGACCTTCAATCGTTGCCTTTCTTTCCTTTCTTTACCTCCACGAAACCGAACATTTCAAACTGTTGAGTCGTAGGATTAAAAAAATGATTCTTGCGCGCACAGATCACCAGATAAGTACCGGGCTTTGAGAACTGCACTACCTCAACGCCGTCGCGCCGAACGAGATTTAAGAATGCTCCCCTGTAAATTCTGTTATCGCTGTTACTGAGAATTCCACCGGCCGTAGGATTATCAGCGGGACCCGGACTACAGGGGGCGGTAATGGTCGCTGGACAAGGAGGTTCTATAGCAGTTCCGATGTCCTCAGGCTTGGTTCCGTCATCATAGACGGTCACGACATGGCCTCCGCTAATGATGAAATTGACGGAGCCACCTTCCGTTATGGTCACAACGTCAGGAATTAGTTCGTGGTTGTTGCCCCGACCCCCTGAGGGATCATCAACCAACCTGTCCAGTGGGAAGCGGATTGGGAGGGTGTTGAGATCAGGATCATTCGGGTCCCACTGACCAAAACTTACCGTCGCACTCAACCGACGGTCCCTACCGTCTGCCATCGCCGAAGAAGCACTCAGCGCGATGCCAATAAAAGTCAGAACGCAAATCAATGACAGTGTCATTCGTTTCATTTGATCATCCTCCTAAGTCTTCAAACTCACAGAAGTCATGGTCTCCGCGTACTCTGTGGCGCGCACCATTCGCCCCCGCGAAGGCCCACAGAAAACCCTCGGGGGGCACATTTCAAGCAGCTTGCTAGACCTCGCTGCTGCTCTTCTCCAAAAATTGAGTTTCTTCATCGTTGGCTCCTAACTTTCCAATGAACGAGGGGCCGCGACCGCCTACTGGCGACGGGCGGGCCCCTGCGTTAATATCTGTTGCAGGGCGGCTTCCAATTCCCGCACGGTCACGAGACCTTCGAACTTGGCGCGGATTATCCCCTGGCCATCAACAACAAAGATCCAAGGCTCAGTGTCCAAGCGCCACTCCTCCACAGTCGGAAAAACCTTTTTATCCGCGAAATCCTGCCAAATCTCCTGATGCGTGAACGCTACTTGTTTTCCATAGGCTGGAAACAATGTCCGCACGATGTCGACCACCGGCCCGCACATGCGGGTGGTACAGAACTGCGGCGTTGCAAAGACAATAAGTTGCGGCTTCCCTTGCGCTATGGCATCGGCTATTCGGACCTGATGCAGGCGCGCATCCGGCCGCGCGCTGGTATCGATCTGGCGCAGATCCCTGACGTCTCTAGCAATAAGATTGCGGCTCCGCGGCGCAGTCGAACCGACCGCCGGAGTTGCCGGCCCTTCTAACACTTCCACCTGAAAACGCATTGTTTCGACTGGACCGTTTGGCTGAACAACGAGAAGTTCAATTCCCCATGTACCCGCGCGCGAAAAACCAACCTGAGCCACGTAGAGACCCCGGATGCTATAATCGTCACCGTGGACATGCTCAGTCCCATCTGAATGGCGATGCACTGAACGTTCCTGCTTTATTTTTCGGATGGCTTGGTATGGCGCCTTTAACTCGGCGGCTAGTTGCGCTTCCGATCCCTCGATGGTGTAAACCCGCAAAGTAACGTCAGCCTTTTCGAGGAGCTTGTTCGCTTTCAGGAGGCCGAAGGCGAACCGGTTCTGCCCAACCACTAGCTCCGAGGTCGTAATCATCGGCTGGAGCCCTCCACCCGCATCCGGTGTGACCTCAGCCGCCGCTGTCCCCCCATCATGGTGAGTTAGATAGATGGCGACCAAGAGGACAAGTACAACAAGACCACGGAATAGGGGCTGTTTCATTGCCTCTTCTCTTCGCCTGCGAGCGTCAATAAGCACCTAACTTAAGTCTACTGCCGACTTGCAAAGGTAAAGACCTGGCCCCTCCCTGCTCTCTGCACTCCGCAAAGCCATGCTACGTGCCCACTCCAGCCTACGTTGGTGTCGCGTATATAGGCCAGGTCAGTGATTGCTGTCAAGTAGGAAAAAGGCCGG
>DASYRN010000208.1:0-5555 GCA_036004365.1 Binatia bacterium | reverse complement strand
CATCGTAGTCATGTGGTATAAACGTTTTGCCTCTCATCGAAATGCCTCCTATGTACAATGGCGATACTTCGAACCATTGTACCTGCAACGGAGCACTCGGTGTGAGGCTTGGCATCCGTCATACAAGTCTCAGCACGAACGATCAATGAATGTCAATTCCGATACTTAGCCGATCGCCCTGAGCAGTGCCGAAGGGTGATCGGCTAATTTTCACACAGTCTGAGCAACCCAGGAGGTAAATAAAATGGGTATAACCGATCTCTTTTGGTTCTTCTTCATGCTTTCAGCCCTGCAACCGGTCGTGACTCGGCGCTTGCTGGAATATTCCCGCCAGCGGCTCATATCCAAAATCGAGCACGACCGAGGCTCTCGCGTGATCCTTATGGTGCATCGCCAAGAGACCATGAGCTTTTTAGGCTTCCCGGTTTTTCGCTATATCGATGTGGACGATTCGGAAGAGGTTATCCGTGCCATACACATGACGGACCGGGAGCTGCCGCTGGACCTGATCCTTCATACGCCCGGCGGGTTGGTGCTCGCCTCGCTCCAGATCGCCCAAGCGATCAAAAAGCACAAAGGTAAAGTGACGGTCTTTGTTCCCCACTACGCGATGTCTGGTGGGACCTTAATTTCCCTGGCAGCGAGCCAGATTGTGATGTCCGAGCACGCCGTTCTCGGGCCCGTGGATCCACAGCTTGGCAAATTTCCGGCGGCCTCCATTCTCAAGGCCGTGGCTAAAAAGCCCGTGGCCGAGGTAGAAGATGAGACTCTGATCCTGGCCGACCAGGCCGAGAAGGCGATAGCACAGCTTCGCGAGTCCGTCAAAGAACTGCTGCAAGGCACCCCCACCGACGGCAAAGTGGATGAGCTGGCACGCCTTCTCTCTGAGGGCACGTGGACGCACGATTATCCAATCACCTACGAGAGAGCCAAGTCACTCGGGCTTCGTGTCAGCTCCGATATGCCCGAGGATGTCTTGAAGCTCATGAGTCTTTTCCCGCAACCCACCCGCACCCAGCCGACAGTGGAGTACCTGCCGGGGCCGCGCACGCGCAGACCTGCAATGCCAGCATCGTCAGGGAACGGATGAGACATGGCACCCCAGTTCGCCAGATAGGTTTCGATGGCCGCAAGGAGCTAGTCTCATGAAACGTTTACTGAAGTGGATCTTTTCCTGGAGGGGTTTCCTCACCGCTTTGTTCATTCTTTTTTTCGTGATGCCGGCTATTGCGACCTGGCGATTGGAAAGTTTGCGAGAACGGGCGATCAAAGCGTTAGAGCAAAAGAGAGGAAGCCGGGTGATCGTGCTGATGCATCGTCAGGAAAGCATTAATGTCCTTGGAATCCCATTGGTCCGCTACATTAATATAGAGGACTCCGAGGCCGTTCTCAGAGCCATACGCTTCACTGACAAAAATACCCCACTCGACCTTGTCCTCCACACCCCCGGGGGACTCGTCCTCGCCGCGTCTCAGATCGCCAAGGCGATTAAACGTCACCCTGCCAAGACCACCGTTTTTGTCCCGCACTATGCCATGTCGGGAGGAACCCTCATCGCACTTGCGGCAAACGAGATTGTCATGGACACGAACGCTGTCCTCGGTCCGATCGATCCACAGCTTGGAGACTTTCCTGCCGCTTCGGTGTTGAAGGTACTCGAGAAAAAACCGGTTGATAAGGTCCATGATTTGATATTGATTATGGCGGATCAGTCTAAGAAAGCTATTGCCCAGGTCACCGCTCTTGCCCAAGAGTTGCTCAGCGGAAAGATGCCGCCGGAGAAAGCCAAGGAGGTGGCCCATCGTCTCGCGAGCGGTACCTGGACGCATGATTTCCCAATTACCGTAGAGACGGCTAAAGACTTAATCGGCCTTCCAGTCAGCACGGAGATCCCGGAGGAGGTCTTTCAACTCACGAGTCTGTATCCGCAGGCCCGAGAGGGACAGCCCTCGGTCTTTTATCTCCCAGGACCCCGTTACAAGAAAGGAGAACCTCCGGGACAAGAAGCCGCATTACCTTAATAGGTCAGGCTTGTTTGCCGGTAGTCCCCTGAGTCGAAATGTGAAAGAAATGCGAATCTTTTTCCACAACCCGTCCGCACGTAGCCACTAGATCGTTTTCCGAATCCGTTAGCGCGCCGCCGCGAGGGCTGCTTCGTAATTGGGATGCTGCGTGATGTCGCTCACGTACTCGACGTGTTTCACTTTGTTGTCCGAGCCGATGACGAAGACCGCGCGCGCCAGCACGCGATCGAGCGGGCCGCCGGAGATCAGAACGCCGTAGTTCTTGCCGAATGAGGCGTCTCGATGGTCGCTTGCCGTGGTAACCTTATCGACGCTGGCAGCGGCGCACCAGCGCTTTTGAGCGAAAGGCATATCCATGCTGACACAGACGATCTCAACGTTGGGGAGCTTACTCGCCTCCTCGTTGAATTTCTTCGCCTCCGCGTCGCAGACCGGTGTATCGAGTGACGGAACCGTGGCGATGACGCGGGTTTTTCCCGCGGACGTCGCCAAGGTGTAGTCACTCATATCGCTCTTCTGAACTTTGAAATCCGGCGCCGGCTGGCCGACCTTAACTTCATTGCCTACGAGATTCACAGGATTTCCCTTGAATGCAACTTTAGCCATGTTCTACCCCCTCCGTTTTTAGTATTTGTCACTGAAAAAGTACCGTTCGCCCTTCGACATTGCTCAGGACGGAAGAGAAAACGGCTTAGTATGAATTCCCGTTCATGCTGAGCGCCGTCGAAGCATGCTTACATTTTTTGAGCGAGAGCTAACTGATTTAACTTTATTACTCATTTCAAAAACCATCAAGAGACCTGAGCGTTTGCAAAACCGGCTCGCGACCGCTCTGGTTCACTACGGACACGCGTCGCAAACACAAACAACAATGCGTCAGCCAGATCAAGCATTGAGTCTGTCGAAGTCGCTGTCCCAAAGCCCTCTCAAGCCCGCCATCGCTTCTTGAGACAATCCACCCGCTCCAGAGCAGGCGACCGCCTCGTCTAGATGAGAGGTGTTTGAGAATCCTACAAGAACCGTTGAGACTTCCGGCTTCATCAAAGCGAAACGTATGGCAGCCTGTGCCAAGCTTTTAATATCGCCTCCGATCAGGAATGGAACTTTTTCAGTTCGTTCAAGGTCGAGCGCATAGTCTGAGCCAGGCGAGAGTGGCTCCGGGCTGCTGCCGCCGCCAGCCTCTGGAGTCGATGTGAGGGCCCCCGCGGCCAACACACGGATGACGGCGACACCCATACCTTTTCCAGCGGCCCGATCGATGAGCCTTCCATAATCCAAGGCGCCAAACCCCTTTGGAACCGCTTGCCCGGCGCTCGGGTTCAGCAGGTTGTAATAGGCCTGAACCGAGTCGAATTCGCCGCTATCGATTAACTCGTGCAATGCTTTGGGATCGCCCAAGCCGCTGAAGCCTAGATATTGCACCCTGTCTTTCTCTCTCATCTCCTTGAAACCCTCGAGAACCCCGCCATGTCCAAGGACGTCTTTCGGAGTCAAGCTGAAGCGCTTTCCCGGATTTCTCTCCAAGGTAACTCGATTATGCAACTGGATCAGATCGACAGATTTTCGTTGCAGACGCTTAAGACTCGCCTCGACGGCCTGGATCGTCGCAGGTTTCAGATCTGCCGCAGCCTCGGGCTCAAGCCGGATCTTGGTTGACACAACGGCTGACGCTCTAAGCTCGTTTAATATCTTTCCAAGATTCTCCTCCGACTTTCCCAAACCATATGCAAAGGCCGTGTCGAAATAGTTGATCCCAAGATCCAGCGCCCGGCGCACGGCGCGCACCTGTTCTTCATAGGACGCCCGAACCATCAGGACGGCATTGTTCCCACAGCCAAAGCCGATCTCGGAAATCTTCAATCCGGTTTTTCCTAGCGTTCGATATTGCATGCGCTTCCCCTTCTTGTTTGAGAATGAGCCAGTTGTAGATGAACCTTACCTCGCCGTCAACTTCTCACATCATCAAGAAAGTCCGCATCGGTTTTTAGCTTTTCTCCTTCTGAGATCGGGGTTGCTCCTTGGTGGCGAGGTAATATGCCTCTACTACTCTGTCCTTTTGGGTACTTAACCTAATTGGTTCGTGCTCCTTGAGATGCTATTGTGACGAGTGCCTCGTTTACCTCGGAGCAACCCCGATCTTCATTTCCTCCAACCCGTTTGACAAATCCGACCTCGTAGGCTAGTTTTTTAATCCTAATCGGTTTGCGCGACTGGCGTTTGCGTGGAATTAACCACGAGGGAGTGCAAAGCGTTAAGACGGCCGAACGCCTGGGTCTCTTAAGTATGAGAGCCCAGGCTTTTTTATTTATGCTGTGCCAATCAACTTTGCCTAACTTCGTTTATCGCCCCTTGCTCTCCCTGCGACGTACAAATCAAGTACGCCTCAGTCGGCTCGGGGCTCGCGCCTTGTTATACTCATTGCTTAACCCGGCATAGCGCGATCTGTCTACGGACACTCTAAGATCACAAGAGAAAAAAAAATGATTAAGCAGTATTTACTCGCGCCCGGCCCCACGCCTATTCCAAATGAGGTCATGACGGCAATGGCCGAGACGATGATCCACCATCGCACCCCCCAGTTCAGCAAAATCTTTGCCGAAGCAAGAGAGCTTCTAAAAGCCCTCTTTGGCACAAAGAGCGATGTTCTCGTTCTAGCCTCCTCCGGTACCGGGGCGATGGAAGCGGCGGTTTCAAACCTTTTCTCTCCTGGTGATAAGGTCCTCGTGATCAACGGAGGAAAATTTGGCGAGCGCTGGCTGCAAATTTCGCAGGCGTTCGGCCTCGACCCGATCGATCTCAAAGTGGAATGGGGGAAAGCCGTCCGAGTCGAAGAGATCGAAAAGCAGCTTAAGCTTAATCCGGACATCAAAGGCGTTTTGGTCCAGGCGAGCGACACTTCTACGACGGTCTTGCATCCGGTCAGACAGATCGCCCAAATCACTCGAACCGGCCCTCTCCTTATCGTGGACGGAATCACGGCGGTAGGCGTTCTACCCGTACCCATGGATGAATGGGGGATCGACGTGTTGGTCACGGGCTCGCAGAAAGCTTTGATGCTTCCCCCAGGGCTAGGCTTCATCGCGCTCAGCCAGCGTGCCTGGGAAAGGAGCGAGAAGGCAAAGCTTCCCAGATTCTATTTCGACTTGAAGCTTGAAAGAAAAAGCCAACAGAAGAATTCTTCCGCATTCACCCCGGCGGTCTCTCTCATCTTCGGCCTGCGCGCAGCCTTAAAACTAATGCAAGAAGAAGGGTTTGAGGGCGTCTACGCGCGCCACGAGCGTCTCGCTCGGGCGACCCGCGCAGCGGCCACGACCATGGGGCTCAAGCTTCTCGCGCCGGAGAGCCCGAGTCCCTCGGCCACCGGTATCTTACTTCCGCAAGGCATAGATAGCGATAAGCTTCTTGACTATCTCAGGGACAAGATGGGCGTAACTTTCGCCGAGGGGCAGGACCAGCTCCGAGGAAAGGCGATCCGCATTGCGCATGTGGGTTACATGGGAGCGTTCGATACCCTCGTAGCGGTGTCGGCGC
>DASYRN010000207.1:0-3826 GCA_036004365.1 Binatia bacterium | reverse complement strand
GAGGCCTCCTCTATATAAGGAATTCGGGGCAGGCTACCGATGAGTTCTTCGTAATATTTTTCAAGCACCTCAGGATCCCGTTGGCGCGTGTATTTTCCCATGACCTTGATCGTTACATCCCTGTGGGTCTGCACGTAAGCCATTCCTTCCAAGTAGCCGCGCAAGAAGGCGTCAGAGAGTTGCCGTTTGTCGCGCACGAATTTCCTCGTTGTGCCGGTGACGGTGAGGTGCCCTTGAAACCGTAGCCACCGAACCACCCGAACACTTTCTGCGCGCCATGCGGGAAGATCACCACCGCGAGCGTGAGTCTCAGGATCAGTCCTACTACACCGCTCTCAGTCCATAATCGCCATTCAAGCATGTCAGCCTCCTTTGTCTGGAACTCCATTTCTCTACTATCGAAGGAAAAGAAAGATGGGGCGATCGAGCCAGATCCTGAATGTTGAACTCGATAAGAGCGGCACGGGCTTATCCTTTTCCTAGCGCCTCCGGATTCACCACGTTAATCGGCTTGCCCTCGGCATAAGCAACGATCTGCTCGACGGCATCATTGTAGTAAGATTCATAGCTATCGCGCTCGACGTAACCGAGGTGAGGCGTGCAGATCGCATTGTGCATTTTGAGCAGCGGGTGCGCGCCGCCGAGGACCGGCTCGTCTTCAAAAACATCCACCGCGGCAAAGCCCGGGCGACCGGCTTTGAGCGCGTCCACCAGTCCACCCTCAGCGATGAGCCCGGCGCGGCTCGTGTTGACGATCAACGCCGTGGGCTTCATCAAATCGAGGTCCTTGCGTGTCACGATGCCGCGCGTCTCTTTGTTCAGCGGGAGATGCAGGCTCACGATGTCCGACTCGGCGAAAAACGATTCGCGGCTCACCGCAACCTCGTATCCTGCCTCTCTCGCGCGCGTCGTCGATCCTTCCCGACCCCAGCAGACCACGCGCGCTCCGAAGGCGCAGCCGACGCTGGCAACCATGCTGCCGATTCGGCCTAGGGCGTAAATGCCGAGTGTCTTCCCTCGCACGGCGGTGCCGATCGTCGATTGCCAGTGTCCCTCTCTCAATCGCTTGACCTCGTACGGGATGTGCCGGAGCGCGGCCAATATCAGCCCCCACGTAAGCTCCGCCGTGGTATGCGGTCTGCCGGCCCCACCGGCCGAGACCACAATCCCGTGCCGAGTGCAGGCCTCGACGTCGATGTGCGCGGTCGCGCGTCCCGTCTGGCTTATGAGCTTGAGCTTGGGCAGGCGCTCGATCACGGCGCTTGAAAAGCGGGAGCGCTGCTGGGTCAGCAACACCGCGTCGGCATCCTTCAACCGATCGGCAAGCCGGACGGGATCTTTCTCAGTGTCGTTGTAGACGATCACGTCGTGGCCTTTGAGCTTCGCGTAACACTTGAGGGTGCGGAACGCATCCTGATAGTCGTCGATCACTGCAATCTTCATTGGCTAATCTCCTTCTTGAAAGTAACGGGCACGAAGGTGACCGGAGAGTTTTTCAACGTCCGTCAGGTTTTGAATCTTGAGAGCCAAGAGACCGCTCTGATCATTTTCCCGCCCAGACCTTGTCGAAGAAACCGCCTTTTTCCAGCGAGTCAATGTAGCGCCGGTCGATCAAGTCTTGCGGCTTGATCTTTTTTGCCCGCGCGTCGACTCTGGCGGTCTCGTCGAGAATAGCCTGAAAGGCTTCTGCCTTGAATTCCAGCCGGGGTTCCATGACCTTGATCTCCTCTTCGTAGGCCGCATCGAGCAATTTTCGGTCGCTGATCCGCAGCTGCTTGGCCAGAACTCTGTACGTCAATTCCCTATCCTTGAACATAATCTTCACCCCTTCCGCCATGACACGCACGAACTTCTCGACAACCGCCCCACGCCTAGCCATGGCAGAGCGGCGGGTCACGAGTGTCGCCGCCGCGAAAGGAATCCGGAGATCGGGACCATAGACGACATACTGAAAACCCTGGGCGACCGCCCTCGTCCCTCCTGACGGTCCTGTCATCGTGGCGGCATCGACCGCGCCGCTCAGCAATGCGGCGAGATTTTCGAACTGGCCTCCGGTCTGGATGAAATTTACATCCGTGGGTGGCATGCCGTTTCGCCTTAAAGCCTGAATCACAAAGTAGTGCGAATTGCTCCCAAGCCGGGTCACGCCCAATTTCTTGCCTTTGAGATCTTCGGGCCTTTTGATTTCGGGCTTGGCCAAAATACTGTGGGTCAGGGTGTTCTTGGCGCTGCCGACAAAGACCAAGTCGCTGGCCCCTTGCGCGAACGCGCGTATGATCCCTTCACCGCCCGTGATCGCGACTTCGCCGTCCCCGCCGAGCATTGCGGCGGTCACCATCGCCGAGGCGGCGATATAGACGAGCTGAAAGTCCAGGTCATACTTACGAAACAGCCCGACCTCCTCGGCAATCCAAGGCCTCGACTGGGACATCGTGCGAGCCGAGTGAATGCCAACGAGCTTGTCCGCGGCCAATCCTGTATAGGGGAGCAGTCCCAAAGCCACGAAGACAACGACCCGGCAACACGAATTCACGCCAGAGCCCTACTTTTTCTTTTCTTCATCGCCCAAGACCTTCTTCATCCTCTCGATGACGGCCGGAGGCTGAGCGATCACCTCCTTGGCAAGGTTTTCCAGCTCTTGGCCGGCGACCAGCTCCATTTCGAATCCCCTTTTCTCCGCCTCGCCTTTGAGCTCGGGATCTTTCAAAGCGCTGAGGTAGGCGCTCCGTAGAATCTTGAGGCGGTCGGCCGGAACTCCCGCAGGGCCAACCATCGGCCGCCCAAAGACGCCTGCGGCGAGGATCACCGCGGCAACCCTTCTCCCCTGATCGGGCGTTTTGTATTGGTCCATCAGCTCGTAGATGGTGGGCGTTTCCGGTAGGCGGCGATCGCGCGTTCGGGGCGACTGAACGAGACTCTTGACGAAGTTGTTCTTGCGCCAGGTATGGAACGGTTCACGGGCGAAGAAGGATTCGATCGTCATCGCGCGGCAGTGGATCTCTCCCTTTTCCACCGCAAGGTCGATGGGACCTCCGCCCTGGTAGCCGAGGACAATGTTGAACTTGAGTCCGAGGGTTTCTTCGAGAAGCTTCGGGAAGAAGTAACCGGTCCCTGTGGTGCCGCCGGAGCCGCATTTGGGAGGCTCGGCGGCCCGGCGAATGTCTTCGATGGTTTTGTACGGGCTGTCCGTACGCATGTAGATATGGTGCTCGCTCTGCACCGGGGAGCCGATCCAGCTGTACTTGGACCAATCGTATTGGACCTCTTTGCGTCCCACGAGCTGTTCGAAGTAGAGGGCGGGAGAGATCCAGCCAAGAGTGAGGCCGTCCGGCTTGGCAACGCTATAGACATAATTCGCCGCGATCATGGAGCTAGCACCTGGCATGTTCTGGATAATGAAGTTGGGGTTGCCGGGAATGTATTTCGTCATGTGCTGACCGATGAGACGCGGCCAGAGATCGTTGACGTCTCCGGCGGGGTATCCGGAAATGATCCTCACGGTCTTTCCCTGATAGAAAGGGGTCTGGGCGTAAGCCGTGGCGCCAAAGAGAATCAAAATAACAGCAAACAGCGATTGCCTCATATTACCTCCTATGACTGTGACGAAAAACCCGAGATCCACCGACCTCATAGTACGGGGAATGGGTCAAGGTCAATCGGTCACCACCATCCCCTTTGCGGTAGCGTCAAGAGTTGTGTGTAAATTTGTTTAGGGTGTTTTGACTCCAGTTTTGATTCAAGTGATGAAAGACTGCAAAAACGATTCTTTGTAAGCTTTGGGTGTTAGCCATCACTCCCATAGGCCGAGTTCTTCGTCTGACTTCAC
>DASYRN010000206.1:0-11013 GCA_036004365.1 Binatia bacterium | reverse complement strand
GCATCCATGATCGTTCCTCGTAATTTTCCCTTTTCCAAAGCATAGAGCCCGGCTATCGTAGTCCCGCCGGGCGATGTCACTTCATCTTTCAGTTGCGCCAAGTGCCGGCCGCTCTCGAGTGCCATCTTGGCGGAGCCATAGACGGTCTGCAGGGCCAGCTTGAGAGCAACCTCCCGGCTGAGACCTACCTGAACGCCTCCGTCGGCCAGCGATTCAATGAAGAGAAAGACATAGGCGGGACCGCTGCCGCTTAGGCCGGTGACCGCGTCCAGATGCTTTTCCTCCAAGGGCAAGGCAATCCCAAAACTGCCTAAAATCGACCCCACTTTTTCCAGGTCTTCCGCAGTGGCGCGTGCCCCACCGGCATAGCAGGATGCCCCGGCCCCCACCACACAAGGAATATTGGGCATGACTCGCACGACACGAGCTCCCTTGGGTAAATGGTCTTCAATCCGGGAAAGCGGAACGCCCGCGGCGACCGAGACCAAGAGTTTTGTTTTGCCCAATGCTGTGGCGATTTCTTTAATTACAGGATCCACAATCTGGGGCTTAACCGCAAGAATCACGATATCTGCAAAGTCACATACCTCCGCATTGTTCGGCGTAGCTTTGATCCGAAGTTCTTGAGTAACGGACTCCAGCAGGGTCGTGCTGGCATCACTCGCCATCACTTGATCGCTACGCACCAGGCCTGCCCGGATGATTCCTCTTAGGATTGCGGAGCCTATTTTCCCTGCTCCGATAACTCCGATTTTCTCTTTCAACATACCACCCCCGTAATCGGAAGTTGCCGTATGCTGCGGGAGCATCCCATGAAGACACTGGGAAGGCAAGGTCTAACGCCCCTTAGCACTATCGGCTCGAGATGTGAGGAGAACGCAGTAGAAAAATGAAAAAGTAAAACTAATTCCGCCGCAGGATTTTCTAATACTTTTTGCCCAACCTGTTTAACTCCAGCCATGCGGACGCATTATCCGAATCGAGAGCAAGAACCTCACGGAATTTTTCTTCCGCCTCCTTAACCCTGCCCATCTTCGCCAAGGCGATACCCATGGAGCGGCGCCAATCGACGCTTCTTCTTCTGAGTCTTACAGCCTGCCCATAAGACTTGGCCGCTTGGTCCCACATCTCGAGCTTAAGATAGGCATCTCCCAATGCGCCGAACAATGTCGCTGAGTCTTCTCCCTTTTCCTTAGACTCTTCCAACAATTCCCTCGCCGTTGCAGCGTCGCCTTTAGCCAACATCAGTCGACCCCACGCGAGAAGAAATCCAGGATGGTTGGGATGGAAATGCTTGGCCTGACTAAACCACTTCTCCGCTTCCTTAGTGTCCCCGTGATGCAGTGAAATATTGCCCAAGCCCAAATACGGGAGTATCTCTTTGCTTCCCATGGCGATAATCTTGGAATAGACCGCTTTGGCTTCGGGCAGATAAAAATCATCGCTCAGCCCCAAAATCGGCCTGATGGTCTTAGGAGACCGCTCAAGAGCCAGCAGAGCAGATTTCGCGGCTTCGGCGCTTTTGTCCTGCTCGAGGAGAATCTTGGTCTTAAGGACATAAAAATCGGGATTCGAAGGATCGAGTTGGATCGCCCGGTCGACCTCCGTCAATGCCCGGCTGTGCCACGCACTCGCCTCGTAAGCCTCTCCCAAATAAAAGTGGCGCACCGCTTCGGAGAAAGGGACGGGCTCCGATTTCAGCCAAGGGGCGTCCACCAAAAAGGACTCCATGAGCCTGCGATTGAGGTCCGATGTGGAGCGTCGCAGGCTCCTCGGAGCGGAAAACTCCAGCTGAGCTCCGTCATCGGTGTTGAGCCCGCCGCCCTCGCTGAAGGCGATGATTTCCTTTTTCCCCATTCGATAAAATCCAAGCACGCCGTAGACATCGGAAAGGCCCAAGTCTTTCAAATCCTCTCTCAAGACCCTGTTCTTGGAGAAAACATCCCGTAATTTTTCGTAGCTGAAAATTTGCTCTTGCTTGGTTCCGATCAGTAGGAAATCGCTTTCCTTCATTCCCCAGAGCGTGACATGGGGGAACGCCTGGACAAAGGTATGAAAGACCATCCGAAAGTCATCGGGAGACATGGAATAGTTGTGAAACCACTGGGCAAAGATCCCATCCTCCTTCAATTTAGCCTTCACGATCTCGTAAAATTCACGCGTGTAGAGATTAGCGATTCCCGCGATCCAAGGGTTGGACGGCTCCGCGGCAATGATGTCGTAGAGCTTGGGCGAAGCGACGATGTAGTTGCGTCCGTCGGTGGGGATGAGTCGGACTCTTGGGTCTTCGAGGACCTTACCGTTCTTATCTTTGAAAAATTCCGTAACCTTCGCCATCGTCGGCTCGATCTCCAGCACTTCGATCTCGCGCAGCGGAAAAGCGGCCACCGCGTGCGCTGTCATCCCGGAGCCGAGGCCGATCACCGCGGCCCTCTCTCCCCAAGGATGCAGAAGAAGAGGCACGTATCCGGTCATCAACTGGCTCAGAGAATCGCCATGGGAGCCATCGATCTTGCCGTTACTTTTAAAATAGATGTAGTCCTTCCCAATTTTATGGACGCTCACGGTGGCGGTCAGCCCTTCGCGATAGTAAAGCATCTCATCGCGACGCATCTCTTCCAGCCTGAGAGAATCCTTCGGCAAATTCTCGTAGCGGTCGCCATAAATGGTCACGCCACTGGTCAGAATAAACCGGTCCCAAAGAGGCATCTTTAACGGGACAAGAACAATGAGGGCGAGGACGACTACGCCGAGAGCGAAACGCGGCACCCTGGACAACTGAGGATCGACCACGACCAAGACCCATCCCACGATAAGATTAATCGCGACAGCGAAGATGATAGCATTCTGCACACCGATCCACGGAATCAAGATAAATCCTCCGGCAAAAGCGCCCAAAATCGCCCCCACCGTGTTGGCCGCGTAAGAAGTGCCTACGCTACTGCCGACGCGATAGAGACTTTGGGTAAATAACCGGGCGACCAGGGGAAAGGTCATCCCGAAAAACAGCGTTGGAATGAACATCACGAGAGAGGAAAGGAATACTTGACTGGAGAGAAACATCGAAAAGTTATCTCCGAAGGCGTGGATCAAGCGAATGAAGATGAGCGGCAGCTTTTCAAATAAAGGAATGGTTGCCAGGGCAGTGAGTCCAATCCACAGCTCGAGGGCTCCAAATGTTCTGACGTTAACAGCGCGATCTCCCAAGAGTCTCCCAAAGAGAAATCCCCCGATAGCTAATCCAACAAGGAAGGTGAGCAACATCGTCGTAAAGGAATAGACAGAACTCCCGATCACGAGGGTTAGGGCGCGAGTCCAGGCGTTCTCATAGACCAAGGCGGAAAATCCGGAAAGACCGAAACAGACGAGTAGCACCCAACCCAGCCAGGAAGGCGCGGCTGCTGGATTGGAATCTACTGCTTCTGCAGCCGGAGCAACAAACTCAGCCCGCTCCTTGGTCCGAAGCTGGTTCACGATAATAATGACCGCCGCGACCGCCAGGTTGAGAATCGCGGCCACGTAGACTGTGGTCCGCATCCCCAGAGTTGGAATCAAATAGTAGCCAGCGACGCCGCAGCCAAGAACGGCTCCCAACGTATTGGTCGCGTAGAGGTCGCCCACCCGACGGCCAAGGTGACTGAAGCTGCGGACAAAAAACCGGCTCAAGACCGGCATGGTCGCCCCCATGAGCAGGGTCGGCAGAACCAAAAAAATAAAACAAAGAAAAAACAACATGAGATTAAAGATCAGCGGATAGGAATCATTGAGACGGAATAGCGGATTATAAATCATCTGTCCGAGCCTAAACAGGAAGGGAATAAGAAATCCGTACACGCCTACACCAGCCTCAAGAATACCGTAGAGTAAAAAGTCGTTTTTGCCTTTGTCAGCGATCCGGCCAAACCAATAGCTTCCCAAAGCCAGCCCAGCCATAAAAGCAGAAAGAACCGTGGCGATCGCATAGGTAGTGTTGCCAAAGATCTGGGTGAGCATACGAGTCCAAACCACCTGGTAGATAAGACCCGCGGCGCCAGAGAAAAAGAAACAGACGAGGCCGACTGAAAGAAGCCAGTCCTGTTTGGACCACTCACCGGGTGATGTCATAGTCGTGTCTCCACCGACCCCTGCGATAATTAAGAATAACATGCACCTGATAGCAGGCATCGGAGCGAGAGTAAAGGGCCGGCGAGAAATCGGAGTGTTTGGAGAAAAATCGTCCTTCTCGAAAGACCGCAGGAATTGACTTTTAGCCTGTTCTCGGATATCAGGATACCAAGCATCCACCCAGATATAATTCAGATTAGAATTCTTTCTATTCTATTGAATTTTTCTACCCTATTGGAGGAAACACATGAGCAAGGCAGCTAAAATGGCCGGCGCACCGGCAGAGTCGATCGCCGATCTTCGCAGCGCGCTCGCCTGGCTGAAGTCCGAAGGCGACCTAGTCGAGACGGACAAAGAGGTCAACCCCGATCTGGAAGTCACAGCCATACAGAAGCAATTGGACGGGGGATGTCCTGTCCTTTTCAACAAAGTGAAGGGAAAACCCAACCATCGAGTGGTCACCAACCTGTTCGGAGACATAAATGTCATCAACAAAATGTTCGGTTGGAAAGACGACCGCGAGCGCACGAAACAGCTTACCTATGCCCTCACGCATCCCATCCCACCCGTCATTGTGAATCAGAAGGAAGCTCCCTCTCAGGAAGTCGTGATCGAAAAACCCAGCGACGTTAACGAATACCTCGTGCCCATTCGTCACACGGAGATGGAGCCTGAGTTGACAGTCGGTTCGGGCAACCGTCTGATCTCTGGAGAGTATTTTGCGGGCGGATACGACCTTGGATACAACCGAATGAATTTCCGCTGGGGCAATGTAGGGACGTTCCAGATCTCGCCGGGCTCGCACATGTGGCAGGTGGTCACCAAGTATTACAATGAAAATAAGCCGATTCCCATCACGATGTGCTTTGGCGTCCCTCCGTCTTGTACGCTGATGGCCGGCGCGGGCTTCGACTATGTCATCCTGCCCCAAGGCTGCGATGAGATCGGAGTTGCGGGCGCGGTTCAGGGAACGCCTGTTAGGCTGGTCAAGGCAAAGACCGTGAACGCGATGGCGCTTGCGGACTGCGAAGTCGTGTTGGAAGGCTACGTCAACCCGCGCGACCGACGCTTTGAAACAGCCGAAGCCGAAAAGGCGGGCATTCAGGGCCGCTATCATTTTCACCCGGAATGGGCAGGATACATGGGCAAGGCCTATAAGGCTCCGACCTTCCATGTGACTGCGGTCACCATGAGAAAGCCCGAGTCCAAGCCGATCATTTTCGCCTTGGGCGTGCATACGCTGGACGACCACAACATCGACACTACGGTTCGGGAGGCCGCGATGTTCGAGTTGTGCGAGCGCATCCAGCCGGGAATTATTCAAGATGTGAACATACCCTATTGCATGACGGACTGGGGCGGCGCGATCATTCAGGTAAAAAAGCGGAACAAGATCGATGAAGGCTGGCAGCGCAACTTCATGTCCGCCTTGATGTCGACCTCCCAGGGGATGCGCATCTGCATCGCGGTGAGCGAAGATACCGACCCGTACGACATGGATGATGTAATGTGGTGTTTGACCACCCGAGTCAATCCCCATACGGATATTTTGAATCCGATTCCGGGAGGTCGCGGTCAGACCTTTATGCCTGCCGAACGAATGACCGCCGGCGAAAGGGAGTGGACGGCATCTAACACCCGCTTCGAAGGTGGGATGTGCATCGACGCGACCGTGCCTTTCGGTTACGAAAGCGATTTTATGCGGCCGGTCTACGCTGTCGACAAGGTCAATTTGAAAAACTTCTTCAGCGACAAGGATATTCAGAACGCCAAGTCGCGGATGAAGGGTTGGGTTCATTCATTGGCTCGGACCGGGCGATAGCCTTTCCCATTTAGGGTCAGGGATCATGGAGGGGCAGGGTCACAGATCCTGCCCTTTTTTTTAGAAAGAAATGGTTAGCGAAGAAGCTCAGGTAGGCTTGCTCTCATCCTTTCGAGTCCTGGACCTCACCGATGAACTGGGCTTTCTGTGTGGAAAGATCCTTGGTGATCTAGGCGCGGAAGTCATCAAAGTCGAGAGGCCGGGGGGGGATCCGGCCCGACTCATCGGCCCCTTTTACCGTGATCTAATTCATCCCGAGAAGAGCCTTTACTGGTTTGCCTTCAACAATAATAAGCGCGGTATCACCCTCGATCTGGAAAAAGCGAAAGGCCGCGAGATATTCACCCGACTGGTTGCACAATCTGACTTCGTCATTGAATCTTTTCCGCCCGGCCGTTTAGGCGAGCTGAATTTAAATTACAGCGCATTAAGCCGAATCCGGCCCCGGCTGATCCACACCTCGATCACTCCATTCGGCCAGACCGGCCCCTACTCCCGATTCAAGGCCTCGGACATTGAAATTATGGCATTGAGCGGATGCATGTCGCTCGTGGGAGATCCCGACAAACCTCCCCTCCGGGTGACCTTTCCGCAATCCTATCCCTGGACCGGCTCCTATGCGGCCATGGGAACCCTTGTGGCTCACCTCCACCGCCAACGCGCAGGCGAAGGACAGCAGGTGGACGTCTCCGCCCAGGCTTGTCTTCTCTGGGCATTTTCTCATGCCCACACTTTTTGGGACCTGAACCGACATCTGGAGACGAGGGCTGGTTCGTTCATGACCGGGCGAAGCATCACGGGCGCAAAGATGCGGGTTTTCTGGCCCTGTAAGGACGGTTATCTTAATTTCATCATTTACGGCGGCGAGGCCGGAAGAAAAACCAACCGGGCGCTGGTAGACTGGATGGATAGCAGGGGGATGGCACCCGAGTTCCTCAAAAGAAAAGACTGGAGCTCTTTTAATATAGCCGAGGTCACTCAGGGCGAGATCGATGAGATGGAAGAGCCGATCGCACGCTTCTTTGAGAGCATCACAAAAAAAGAATTTTTTGTAGCTGTGATCCAAAGAGAAATGCTCGGCTATCCCGTCTCAACCGTGGCGGAGATCTATGACGATCCTCAACTTAAAGCCCGTCACTTTTGGCAAAAGATAGAGCATCCGGAATTGGGCGCTTCGTTACTCTATCCCGGTGGCTTTGCCAAACTCTCAGAGACCGCGTGTGAGGTTCGTCGACGAGCACCCTTGATCGGCGAGCATAATGAAGAGATCTACTGCGGCGAGCTGGGGATGGAGAAAAAAGAGCTAGAGGAATTGAGGCGGGCAGGGGTCATTTAGAGACATTGCAAAAGGCAAAATGAAAAATGCAAATTGTAAAATGATGCATCGCGTTCACTTTGACTTTTGCATTTTGCACTTTGCAATTAGAGTTGAATCTTCATGAAGGCGCTTCAGGGCGTGAAAGTTGTTGAGTTCGCGGCTTACGCGGCTGGGCCCGTCGTCGGCAAGCATTTGGTCGACCACGGTGCCACGGTGGTCCATATCGAGTCTAGGGTGCGTCCGGACGGCTTTCGCACCCACTACCCGCCTTACAAGGACAACCTCCACGGGTTGAATCGCTCGGGCCTATTCGCGCTTTGCAACAACGACAAATTAAGCATCACCTTGAATCTCAAAAAGGCACCACAAGCAACTGACTTGGCCAAAAAGATCGCCTCTTGGTCTGACGTCGTGATCGAGAATTTTAGCCCGGGGACCATGAAGCGCTTGGGCCTGGACTACGAGACTCTTAAGAAAGTGAACCCGGATCTGATCATGCTCAGCAGCTCCAATTTGGGGCAGACCGGTCCGCACGCGCACCATCCTGGATTCGGCTCCCAACTTTCTTCTCTCGCTGGCTTCACCCATCTGATAGGCTACTCCGATGGGACTCCTCAAATGCTTTACGGACCCTATATCGATTACATCGCTGTGGCTTATGGCGCCGCCGCGATTCTAGCGGCATTAGATTACCGAGACAGAACCGGGAAAGGGCAGCACATAGACCTAGCCCAGTACGAATCTGGCTTACAGTTTCTTGCCCCTATCCTTTTAGATTACCAAATCAACAGCCGAGTGCAGGGCCGAGACGGTAACCGGGATCCTCATGCGGCGCCGCACGGTGCTTATCCATGCAAAGGTGAGGACAGCTGGTGCGTGATCAGTATATTCACGGACCAACAATGGAAATCTCTTTGCAGCGCCATGGGCAATCCCGTATGGACTAAAGAAAGCCGCTTCGCGACCCTTGAGGCGCGAAAACAGAACGAAGACGAACTGGACCAGCGAATCGGTGCGTGGACAGCGCAGTTTATGGGTAGAGAAATCGTAAAGAAGCTGCAGAGGTCGGGAGTCCACGCAGGATTAGTGAATTCGATGAGAGATCTCTACAGCGATCCTCAACTCCAGCATAGAGGACAGTGGGTCGAGAGGGAGCACCCTGAGATTGGCAAGATGCATTACCAGTGCCCACCTTTCATCCTTAGTAAGACTCCGGGTGGTCCTGAGAAACGTGACCCGCTGCTCGGTGAAAGCAACGATCATTTCTATCGGGAACTTTTGGGGTTATCCGAAAAAGAATACCGAGAGTTAATGGAAGGAGGCGTCATAGACTAGGTACAATGCCCTCTCTACGCTCCATTCGATCCAAGAGATTTTTAGTGCTTTCATGATGACTCTCACCCGAGAAGCGTGGGACGAGATTTACCGCCACGCCATTGACGCTTTTCCCGAGGAATGTTGCGGAGTCGTTATCTATGGTGGCGAAAAAGATCAGATCCGCCGCTGCAGGAACATACAAAACATGCTCCACGCACTTGACCCTCAAACTTATCCTCGCGACGCAACCATTGCGTACGCTATGGATGTGAAAGAACTTGAGTCGATTCTTAAGGAGGCCGATGCCTCTGGTGCCAGGATTAAAGCTTTCTATCACTCTCATCCTGGCCATGAAGCCTACTTCTCGGACGAAGACAAAAGCTTCGCGACTCCGTTCGGAGAGCCCACCTTTCCCGAAAGTGCCCAAATCGTCATCTCGATTTATGACCGGGTCGTCAAACGGATCCGCGCCTATGTGTGGTCCTCAGACAAAAGAGACTTTGTCGAAATCGGTCTTAAGAAGATCTAAATCGCATGGAAGAGCCTCAGAGCCGCAATATCGACATGCGGGGTTTAAAGATCCATTACCTTGAATGGAGCGCAAGGAAGGGCACGCCGCTCATCCTGATTCACGGGTTCTTGGATCATGCCCGGAGTTGGGAACCATTTGTCTCATCTCTCCTAAAGAAATCGCGCAATCCGATCTGGATTGTGGCTCCTGATTGCCGAGGACACGGAGATAGCGGATGGGTCGGCGCGGGGGGATACTATCATTTCCCCGACTATCTCCTCGATCTAGATTCTTTATTGGGCGCTTTGGAGGTGTCGGCGGCCATGCTGATGGGCCATTCTATGGGAGGGACGATTTCGTTTCTCTATGCCGGCACCTTTCCCCAACGGGTCAAAAAACTTATCCTGGTTGAAGGTATCGGTCCTCTTGGTATGAAGTTTTCCGCCGCTCCTGGACGGATGGAAAAGTGGATTTCAGAGGTACGGGAACTTAGCCGAAGAGTGGTCCGAGAATACTCGACACTAGAAGAGGCCGGAAAGAGACTCCAAAGAACGAATCCACGGTTGTCCTCGGAGTTGGCGCTCCGCTTGGCGCGCTGCGGAATGAAACAGAAGGACAACGGAAAGTGGACTTGGAAATTTGATCCGTTGCACCGTACGAATGCTCCTCAACCCTTTTATCTGGAACAAGCGCTTGAATATTTCCGTCGCATCGCGTGTCCGGTTCTCATTGTCCAAGGAAAAGAGAGCCGCCAGGCTCCTCGACCGGACATGCAGAAAAGGTTGAACGCCATAGCAGAGAAGACTTCGATATCTATCGATGGTGCCGGTCACATGATCCACCACGACAACCCGGAAGACCTGGCTAGCGTGGTAGCAAAGTTTCTTAGTCCATAATCAAAAGTTGTCATTCTCTTGCGGGACTATCGCCTTTAGCTTCCGCCGCCGTCACCCACTAAAGCAAACGGCGTCCAGAGGATGGCGTGCGTACAACTGAACTTCAATCTCGAAAGATTTTACCGGTTATGAGTTCAAGAAACCGAATTGAAATAGAAGTTGTGAAATTTGAGGCTCGAAGTGTGAGAGTGGAGTTGACGCGCACGGTGAAGCTTGTTATGGTCGAAAAAGTTAAGGACCTCTATGAAAGATATGGAGGGAAAGAGACTCTTCCTGCGCGTTGGCGATGAAGTCTGTCATAACAGCTACGGACAGTGGGGCATAGGCGTCGTAGTAGAGGTCATGACATCCTCAGTTCCCGGGGGCACCTGCTTGGTTCGCGTTCGCTTCCAGGATGGACAACTGCGAGTCTTTGACAATGACCTAGACAGCGAGAGATGCTGTTATTACTTCGGTATGCGCCGTTATTGGAACCCCTCTCAAGGTGTCAATGTAGTCCGGTCGAAATTTTTCCCCTTGAAAGGCTCGACTCGATGACCAAGTCTCTTTGCGCGGTCCTGCTCGTATCAGGCCTGCTTTTGCCTGCGTCTCTTGCTGCTGACGAAGTCGTGGAAAAGGCAGGTATCGGCATCGGTCTCAGTATCGGTAATGTCCTTGTCGTGCCGGCAAAGGCGATATCGGTCTCCATAGGAATGGCTGCTGGGCTTTTATCATTTGTTCTGACGGGCGGCGACACCGAGGTCGCAGGGCAGACTTGGCGAAATAGCATTGAAGACCCCTATCTCATCACACCTGAAGTGGCTCAGAAAGCGATCGGAGAGCGACCTCAGCTTAAAGAGACGGACATCCGAGCCACCAAATATTAGTGGGGACTCACCTGTACTTTCCACTTGGATCCTTTGAATGAAACGAAGGCTTCCCACGCTTAGGGATTTGTCGATTCTGACGCTGCCTTGGCCGGTTTTTTCTCTGGCGAAGATTTTTCGGTGCCTTCCGCGCTGACCCCCTTGCCGTTTTCCTTGGCATCCGATGATGGTGGTTTTTT
>DASYRN010000205.1:0-53792 GCA_036004365.1 Binatia bacterium | reverse complement strand
TCAAGAAAGCGGACCGCCAAGACCAGACTCCACGCATTGGCGAAATACAGAAGCGGCTTCGTAAAAGCCGAAAGGCCATAACCCCACAATGTAAGAGTCTTCTTCTTCCCTAACCGGTCGGCCAGGTATCCTGAAGCAATTTTGAGCAGGGTTGCTGTACTTTCAGCAATCCCTTCGATGAAACCAATAATTCCCGTCTTTACGCCAAGGACATTCGCGAGAAACAATGGCAATGTGCGGACCGTTACCTCGCTGCTCAGGTCGTTGAGCAGACTCACCAAGCCCAGAACCTTGACATTGCGATCGAGAACCCCGAGACCTCCTCTATGCCCTTCCAAAATCCTTTCGGACTGTATGATCCCTGACGGCTTGCTCATATTGGCGGAGTATTCAGTTGGAGTTCACTTAATAGCAGCTAACATTGACCTGCAGAAAGAAAGCTCTGCCGTGCCTTCTCTACACTATTTCACGTTTCCCAGCAATCTTCCTCAGCCACGGATCAAGAATCCTAGCCCAGCGATCAAGAGCGTTGCCTCGATGAGGAAAATGAAAATCCGCTCGGGCAGCAAGTCCAGAATCTTTTTACCGACGAATGAACCGAGAATCATGACCGATCCAAGAGCTAACCCTACCATGATGCTGGTGGCCGTTAGGATGGCAGTGCTTCCATAAGCTACTAACTTGGTGACGTGCATCACGACGGTAGCTAGCGCTTCAGTGCCAATGAGGGCGCTTTTTACAAGACCGTAAGCCAGAAAGAAGGGAATCATGATGGGTCCGACGCTTCCTAGCAGCGCTGAAAGGAAGCTGAAAACAGCTCCCAGGATGGGAAATGCGCGCAGCGGGAGTTGTGCTGTGCTGCCTTTGCCGGTGTGGCGATAGACCACCACTGTAATCAGAAAGACCCCTAGAAGCCGAGTAAGAAAAGAGAGCGGTGCCGAGGCAAAAAGAAACCCACCAACGAGCGCAGCAGGCACGCCGCCAAGGGAGAACCAACCGACGACGCGTAAATCGAGTTCCCGTCGATTAAACCAGACACGACTCAAGTTGCCGATCAGTTGGGCTACGGTCAGGATGGGGATCGCGTCGCGCACCCCGAAGACCAGGACCAAGATCGGAAGCAATACCGCCGCCCCTCCAAATCCAGCGACCGCGGCCAGCGTGGACGCCAGGAAGGCGCCCCCGGCGAGCAAAACCAAATTCCCGGTAGAGATCAACCCATCCATACCACGGGCAACTAGGATTTAACTGGCGCTTCTCACAACCAATACCGAACAGTGGGCACGGTCCACGACCTTGTCCACTGTGGCTCCAAGAAATCTCCTCCGCAACGCGGAGTGAGGGTTTGTTCCCAAAATAACAAGGTCCGCTTTCAAATCCTCCGCTATTCTCAAGATAACTTCCCCAGGTTTTCCAAAATCGATGTGGATCTTTGTGGAAAGGCCGCGCTGCTTCAGATGGTCAACGGCCTCCTCCATGATCTTTGAATAAAACTTCGTCGCGTGTTCTCTCGCCTCCTCCCGTCTGCGCATATTCTGGAATTCTACCAACCGCTAAGAGATGAAAGTCGGCCGCGGCAGCCTTAGCCATCTCTGCCGCCTTATCGAGAGCAAGCTTGGCACCATCGGAACCATCGTAAGCCAGCAAGATTTTATTAAACATCTTTGTTTCCTCCTTTAGCTTCGAACAGGACTTCACGCTCCCTGCCTTTCGGTTCAAAGAAAGCTTGAGCTATTAGCGTTGGTATAATGGCTGTTAATATCACCGTCACCACTAGGACCGAATATTGTTCTTTGTTGATGATGCTATGCGTCAGACCATAAAGAGCAGAGATCGTCCCAAAAGTGAGGCCCGTGCTCATCATCAGGGTAGTATACAGATTGATCTTTGTGGTGAATCTGAAGAATACCCCTGCCGGATAGAGGCCTAAGAATTTTGAAAGGCTCTTTGCCAAGAAGAAGACGACAACCAAGCCAAAACCGGCGGCCACAGCCCTTAAATCGACCAGACTTCCTGCTTTGAGAAAATAAAAGGGCGTAAGCAGGGCAAATGTTGTGGCTCGCATCCGCTTAATGAGTTCCGCGTTGGCCAGGAACGTATCGGCCAACACCATGCCGACCAGATACGCGGGAAGTACGCCCTCGCTGCCGCCCTGCACGGCGAGATAGGCGAGGACCAGCAGCACCAAGTAGATGTACTTCACCTCAGGCTCGCTGGAATGCGCCTTGACTCTCTTAAGGTAGTAAGGTGTAACTTTCGGCAGAAGAAACAGCGCAAGAGCAGTCAGGACAACAAAGATCCAGAACCAGACTCCGAAGCTGGTAAAAAGTAATCCGAGAGCGATAACGGTTCCAAGATCATCTACGAAACAGGCGGCCAGGATTAGCTTCCCTATCGGTGTCTGGTTAAGTCCAGTTTCCACCATGACCGCGTAGACCACAGCAACCGATGTAGTAGACATGGCAATCCCGGCAATCTGTGCTGCCTTAAGATCCCAGTCCAGGAGAAGCTGAGCCGCTAGCCATGACAGGGCGAAGGGAGCAAAAAAACCTATGATTCCTAGAACCAGGCTCTCTTTCCAGAATCTCCTTAAGGTCTGGCTTTCAAGCTCTGCACCGGCGAGAAACGTGAGGATGATAGCTCCAAAGCTCGCAAGAAAATTGACCCATTCGCTGATATGTGGGTGGATGGTGTTTCCGGCAAGGATGCCGACGATCAGTTCAACAAGGGCAACAGAAATCCCGACTTTTAGGGAAATGAGGCTTGAAACTAAGGCGAGGCTGATCCAGATAAGCGCTTCCCACCAGAGCTGTTCCATGACTCTACCTCCTGAACGAAAGTAGGCGTCATCAGCCCTGGCGAGCGGTTAAGGGAGAACGCCATCTCCGCGGATTAGTGTTTTATATCAGACGAAAAAGTCCTTATCAATTCGGCTACGCCCCCTTCACCTCTTCAACCCTTAAACTCTGCCTCATTTTTGCATTTTCGATTTCCGCCTGAGGCGGATCCGCCAAAGCGTTGTGACGGAGCCGATTTTGGATTGAATCTTCTCAATCTAAAATCAAAAATCTAAATTTAGACCCTCACCTTTCATCCTCTCCCTTCGAGGGAGAGGGCAGGGTGAGGGTGATCCGTTCAAGCCTGTAATTTCTCCGTAATAAGCGCCAACACGCCCGTATAGGCCAGCAAATGATTGCTGCCCCCTAGAGGACCGAGCTCAAAACTTCCGAAAAAGCCGATCAAGGGAAAATCCCCGAGAGACTGGCGGATGTAGGCCGTGTCAATTCCTGGGATTCCATAAAGCGACCTGCCGCGCGCGCAGCAGTTGAAGTAAAGCCCGAGCTCCGGTTTCTTGCCGCCGAGTCCGGTCAACTGCCTCTGCAGCATCTGATTGAGATCTTCCCGCGCTCGTTGGCCGTCGCGCAGAGTAAAAACGATTCGCTCTCCCTCGAATACCTCCTCGCCGACCGCGACAACCCCCTTCTCAGAATCGAGCCCTATGATGTTGCGGACCAAGTATTCTCCGGGCGCAACACTGTTTTTCTCCGTGCTCGATGGGAGTCCGGCGAAGACAAAGGCCACGGCGCGACGCAGGTCTTGCAGGAGGGGACCCTTGATGACTTTGGCAAATACTTCGAAAGCCGGACGATTGTCGATTTCAAAGATGAAATTCCCCTCAGCCTTGGTGATCGTCATGGGCTCTGTGATAGGCTGGCAACCCTGAGTGATTCCGATAGAACTCTGAAAGGATCCTGAGAGCGCGAGGCCGCAGAGCGCATTGCTCGCCATTTCTTCACCGCAGAGCTGGAAAGTTTTTCCATAGCTTCCGTTTTCAGAACAACCCGCTCCCACGACAGGAAGAAATCCGGCCTGTTCTTCGATTCCCTGAAAGAGGCGCCGCGGCTGGCCATTGTAGGCGTCCGGCAACAGTACGAGCAGCGACTGTTCTGCCGTTTTTGTAACCTCCGCGAGTTCAATCCCTATCTGTTCATCTCGCTCATGCAAGGGTTTGAAAAGAAACGGCTTGCCTTTGACCGTGTCCGAGCTTAGGACCAGGACCACAATCCCCGCTCCTGCCTCAATCTCGCCCTGACCCGTAAGAACCCCGGCCCCGCTGCAGCCGACGACATGGTCCGTTCGGGTTGCGTCCCGCACCGCCGCTACGAGTCTCTGATGGTCAGGAAGATAGTCTACGGTGAAGAAAATGATGACGGACTCCGCGTGATCAACTCCGGCATGGCTCAGGGCCCTATTCGCCGCCTCCTGGGCGGCCGCAGTCGCAGATGGATTCGACGAGTGTCCGACGCCGGCGCGCAGCATATAGCTACTCTATTAGAAGATTCCTTAGAGGGTCAACCCCGGTGCAGGACTGAGTGCTCAGGACTGAGGACTGAGCGCTCAGCTCTCACCGCTTAGACGACTTGACCGGATCAAAACGTTTACAGTCCTCCTTGCTCATTGCCGGGTCGTCTAGTTCTTGCTATAAGTCCACAACATGAGAGTCATCCAAATTCCGCTCCTGCGCGATAACTACGGCTATCTGCTCGTCTGTGAGGAGACCAACGAGGCCGCGATCATCGATCCTTCCGAGGCCGAGCCGGTGCTCCAGAAAGTCAAAACCGAAAATGTCAAACTTACGGCGATCCTCAACACCCACCATCATCGCGATCACACCGGTGGCAATCCGGGATTGCTTGAAAAAGAATCTCTGAAAGTCTACGGCCATCGCAATGACGAAGGACGGATCCCGGGACTCACCCATCCGCTTGCTGATGGAGATGAATTTTCCATAGCTAAAATTCGAGCCAAGGTGCTCTTCATACCCGGCCACACCAAAGGACATGTGGCCTATCTCGTCGAAAACAAACTCTTCTGCGGCGACACTCTATTCGTGGCGGGTTGCGGCAGGCTATTCGAGGGAACCGCGGAGCAAATGCAAAAGTCTCTGAGCAAGTTGAAAGATCTGCCTGACGATACGCTAGTCTACTGCGGCCACGAATACACGGAGAAAAACCTTCAGTTCGCTTTGACTGTAGAACCCCAGAACAAAAAATCATCCGAGAAGCTCGAAAAAGTGCGCTCGTTAAGAGCGAGAGGTATTTCGACGGTTCCGTCAACCATGGAAGAAGAGAAAGGAACCAATCCCTTCCTGCGTTGGGAAAGCGGAGAGATTCAGAAGAATCTGCAGGAGCGGTTCCCGACGCTCTCCTTAGAGCCGCTCTCGTTGTTCGCCAAATTACGCGAACTGAAAGACAGCTTCTAGTAGGCCGCTGAAAAAGGCCCATCTACTTCGTCAGACTGTGTGAAAAGTAGTCGACCACCCTTCGACGCTGCTCAGGGCGATCGGCTAAGTATCGGAAATGATATCCATTGACCGTTCGTGCTGAGCTTGTCGAAGCACAAATGAGGCTCTTTCATACAGTCTGTCGTTGCGCTCGTCGCCTCGCTCTAACGTAGGGAGAGACTGGAGTACTGGAATGATGGAGTAATGGAACTGATCCATTTAAAACCCAATACTCCAATACTCCCATATTCCAACACCCCAGCCTTGGAGATGACCGCTCTGCCTTTCACAAAAATAGTCAAAAGACTCCTTCTTTCGAGTATATCCCCGAAAACGTTTGTCCCTAATGGACCAGAAGAGCCCTTGATCAAGCAAGGAGGGTTATGATAATCGGACTCGTCGAAGATCTGTTGAGAGAAGTTGTACTGCTACAGAGCGAAAGGAGGGCGCAATGAACTTAAAAGAAAAGACATATTTGTGGCACGTTGTTCCCCTGCGTCTGTGGATCGGCTATTACCTACTCCAGCAGGGGATCAGAAAATACCAGCGCGATTTCCCGAACACGGACTGGATCACGAAACAGATAGGCGAATTGGACAAAGTAAATATCTATTCTTGGTACCGATCTTTTCTCACGGATATTGTCGTTCCTAATCGAGAACTGTTCGGCTATCTGGTTATGTACGGTGAGATCCTGGTCGGCCTCTGCCTCGTGCTTGGCCTGCTGACTCGCTTTAGCGCGATTGTCGGGCTATTCATGCTGATCAACTATTACTTCGGACCCGGCATGGCAAGAGCCGAGGTAACCCCATCTTCTCTGGCACAGCAACAGACCTTCATCGTATCGCTGCTCGTCATCCTACTCAGCAACCCGGGCAGGACGCTGGGCCTGGATGGCCTGCTCTTTAGAAGGCGCGGCTCGCCATAACCTTGCCAGACGCCGCACGAGGCGATCATGAGCGCAACGGAAGAAGGGACAAGCAACTACCGCAGCCGGTTTGAAGGTAGAATACCCACCGACCATTTCCGCCGCAGCCAGGGATCGTGGATCTCCTCGATCGGCATCGGGACTTACCTCGGCAATCATGATTCCGCCACCGATAATCTTTATCGCGATGCGGTCACCCGCAGCGTCGAGCTCGGAAGCAATGTGATCGACTCCGCAATCAATTACCGCCTCCAACGAAGCGAGCGCTCCATAGGCGCCGCGCTAAAGACACTTCGAGAAAAGGGGATCAAACGGGAGGAAATCGTCGTAACCTCCAAGGGAGGCTTCATCCCGTTCGACAGCTCGCCGCCCAAGGACGTTCGCACCTACTTCGACGAGAGCTTCGTCAAGCCCGGGATCGCGAATTTCTCTGACGTCATTGCGGGCTGTCACTGCATGACCCCGAGTTATTTGCTCAACCAGCTCGACTCCAGCCTAAAAAATCTTGGTCTCGAATGCGTTGATGTCTATTATGTCCACAATCCCGAGACCCAGCTGACCGAAGTCGCGCGCGGCGAATTCAACGACCGGCTGCTTAAAGCCTTCGAGGCTTTGGAGGGGGCCGTGGCCGAAGGAAAGATCCGGATGTATGGCACCGCGACCTGGAACGGATACCGGAACGATCTCGAGGAAAAAGAATATATGTCTCTCTCTGAAGTCCACGCCCTAGCCCTAAAGGCCGGAGGAGAAAATCATCACTTCAAAGCCATCCAGCTGCCGCTCAACCTCGCCATGCATGAAGCGCTGACCAAGAAAAACCAAGAAGTCAGTGGAGAAAAATTATCGACCTTGGAGGCTGCACAAAGATTGAACATCATGGTCATGTGCAGTGCCTCCATTCTCCAGGGTCAACTGGCGCGCAATCTTCCCCCCGTTATCAGCGAAGTGTTCCGTGATCTAGAAACGGACGCTCAACGCTCCCTTCAATTTGTCCGCTCCACCCCCGGAGTCACCGTCGCGTTGGTCGGCATGAAGCAGCTCCCTCATGTAGAGGAAAATCTCAAAGTGGCTCTGGTTCCGCCTGTGCCTTGGGAGCAATACGCAAAGCTCTTTAGTGTCTCGTAAATCGGCGTGCCGATCGCAATGAAGTTCAGCCTGTTCACCGAAGTGCAGTGCCCTCCCGGCTCTACCCCTCTGGAGCGTTTAAACGAGCTGCTGGAGCAGGCGCGCCTCGCCGATGAGCTAGGTTACTACGGTCTTTGGATCGCCGAGATTCACTTCCAGCAACCCTTCTCCCTTCTCTCCGCCCCCTATCCTGTGCTTGGCGCCATTTCCCAAACGACCCGGCGGCTCAGGCTCGGTGTTGCGGTGAACCTTCTGTCCGTTCATCATCCTCTCCATCTCGCCGAAGAAGCGGCCATGCTGGACTTGCTCTCTCACGGCCGCGTCGATTTTGCTCTCGGAAGAGGCCACCCGCACACTCGCGTCTTCGAAGGCTTTGAAGTCGATCCGGGAAGAATTCGCTCGTTGATGGAAGAGAGCTTGAAGGTCATTCTGGCAGCGTGGACGCAGGAACGGCTCGAATTCGAAGGCGAGTTTTACAAGATTCCCGAGATCGCCGTAAGCCCAAAGCCCTTGCAAAGACCTCACCCTCCCGTCTACACGGCCAACAGCTCACTCGACGGCGTGGAGTTCACCGCTCGCCTGGGACTGAATCTCCTATTGCCCATCCACACGTTGAATCGCGAGCAGGTAAGGAACTTGGCAACGGCCTACTGGGAGCTCTTAGAAAAGCATGGCCATGACCGCAGCCGACGAGAGCTGGGGCTTTTAACTCCTGTTCATCTGGCGGAGACCACCGATAAAGCAAGGGAGCAAGCCCGGGACGGCTTCATGGACTACTACCGCGTCATCCGAGAGACGAGGCAGAACTACCAGACGTGGCTGGCCAGCCGAGGAGTCGATGCGAGTCAGAGGTTAAGACCTGCCCCCTGGGAAGGAATGACCTTTGAGCGCATGTGCGCCGAGCACGCGATCATCGGGGACTCGAATATGGCCGCTGAAGAAATCAGACGTCTCTCTCAAGAGACAGGAGCCACGCACTTTCTCTCCTGGATGAACATGGGCAGTATCCCCCACCGATTGGTTCTCGATTCTATGCAGCGGTACACGCGTGACGTCATCGCCCGCCTGGATTCGCCCTGACATTTTTTACCCTCACTCGAACCCTCTCCCCAGAGAGACTGTGTCAAATCCTGCCGTTCGCCCTTCGACGCGCTGAGAACGAACGGGTAAACGGTTGAATTTTAACGCACCTCACTCCGTTCGTGGTGAGCTAGCCTGCCCTGAGCGAAGTCGAAGGGAACCATGAACGGGATTGTGGCACAGTCTCGGAGGGAGAGGGAAAGGTGAGGGGTCAGGAAATCAGCGAAGAGAAAGACGCGTACCGGAAGTGAGTTCGTCTCTATCAGTTCCCCGTCACGCAATCGAGGCGGGCAAAAATTCCCCGGAGACGGCGCACCGTTGCCTCCGGCAAAGGAGACTTCACAACAGCCTCCAAATTTTCCTTAAGATGCTCGGTGTTTCCGGTGCCTGTCAAAACCACATGCACGCCTGGCTCGTAGCGGCAGAAACGGTAAGCCGCCTCGGGAATGCTCGCCGCGATTCGGTCCTCGATTAAAAACCGAAGCGGATCATCCCCATCGGCCAGAGCCGGATCCACCAGCCCCTTTCCCTTCAGCTCTGCCCACAGCTGTCTCAAGCGGGCGGGCTGGCTCAGCGCTCTGCGCACCGCAAACATGATCAGCACACCGATATTCTTCTTGATGGTTTCCGGGAGGACGGTCATGCGGGCCGACTGATTGAGCATGTTGAAGCCGACCATGATGATGTCCCAACAGCCATCTTTCAGTGCCTGCTGCAACATACGATGCGTTGTGTCGTCGACAAAGGCTTCGGTGATGCCCAGAAAGCGGATCTTTCCTTCATCGCGCAATTTGACAAGGGTCGGAACGAGTCCATATGCCGAGGCGTAGTGTTCGGGTTCGACGCCGTGGACGTGGTAGATGTCGATATAATCCGTCCTCAGCCGCTTGAGGCTCTGCTCCAAACTCTTTCTGACCTCGGCGGACGGATCACGGCCTGTCAGAGGAAAAGACTTTTTCGTGGAAAGAACGATTTTTTCTCTTGGGAATGACGCGATGGCCTTGCCTACGATCTCCTCCGTCCCGTAGGCCTCCGCGGTATCCAAAAAGTTGACGCCTAGATCCACCGCCTGTCTCACCAGCGAGACGCACTCTCTTTCGGATCTGTTGTCTCTGAGACCCAGACGGCTGGGACCGCCACAGCCGAGTCCTGCCACGCTGACCCTGAGGCCGGTCCGTCCGAGAGTCTTATATTCCATTTCGCAACCCAAGGTCGGCCGCAGGAGAAGGCCGAACCGGCACTGGTTTCACGCCCCAAATCTCGCCCGCGTATTGTGCAACTGTGCGATCGCTGGAAAACCTTCCCATATGAGCCACGTTCAGAATACTTTTTCGGCTCCAACTTTCGGGATCTAGGTAGGCCCGGGAAGCCCGCTCTTGACAATCGACGTAAGACTCAAAATCCGCCAGCACCATGTAGGGATCTCCCGCGCGCAGAAGCGAATCCACGATGGGCTCAAAAAGCCCGGGCTGAGCCGGCGAAAAATAGCCGCCTCCTATCATGTCGATGATCTTTCGCAACTCGGGAACCCCTTCGTAGTAATGGCGCGGCTGATACCCACGCCGCTTCGCTTCGCGCACTTCCTGCGCCGTCATGCCAAAAATGAAAATATTTTCTTCGCCCACCTCCTTTAGAATCTCGACGTTGGCCCCATCGAGAGTCCCGATGATCGAGGCCCCGTTGAGCGCGAATTTCATGTTGCCGGTTCCCGACGCCTCGCTCCCGGCCATTGAGATTTGCTCCGAGAGATCCGCCGCGGGAATGATCTTCTCGGCCAAAGAGACACCATAGTTGGGAATCAAAATCACCTTCAAGAGGTCCTCCAAATCGGCATCGTGATTGACGCGGTTCGCCACTCCGTGGATGAGCCGAATCACTAGCTTCGCCATAAAATAACCCGGGGCCGCTTTGCCAGCGAACACCACCGTTCGGGGGACAACGCGATTGCCAGCCTTGATGGAATTGTAAAGATGAATGACGTGGAGTACGTTCAGCAACTGCCGTTTGTACTCATGCATCCTTTTGACTTGGCAATCAAAGATGGAATCGAGACGGACTTGGATGCCCGTCGTCTTTAGAATGACTGCCGCCAAATCGCGCTTGTTTGCTGACTTCACCTGCCGCCATCGCGCCCGAAAAGCCGCGTCCTCCGCGAGCGGAACGAGTCCCTTCAGTTGCTCAAGGTCGGTGACCCACCCGTCTCCCAAACGTCCCGTAATGAGCCGGGAGAGCCGTGGGTTGCAGAGCAGAAGCCAGCGCCGCTGCGTGATTCCGTTGGTCTTGCTATTGAATCGTTCCGGATACATCTCAAAAAAGTCATGGAAAAGCTCTTCCTTAAGGATTTTCGTGTGCAGATCCGAAACTCCATTGACGGAATGGCTCCCCACGATGGCAACGTGGGCCATGCGCACCCTCTTTTCCTCACCCTCTTCGATCAGAGACATTCGCCTTAGTCGCTCCACATTTCTTGGAAAATGAAGCGCGACTTCTCCCAAGAATCGCTGATTGATATCATAAATGATCTCCAGAACTCGGGGAACCATTCGTTCCAGCAAGCTAACCGGCCAGTGCTCCAAAGCTTCCGGCAGCACCGTGTGATTGGTGTAGGCGAATGTTTGGGTTGTCAATCTCCAGGCTTTCTCCCAAGAAAGGCCATGCTGATCGATAAATAGCCGCATCAGCTCGGGGACCGCAAGCGAAGGATGGGTATCGTTGAGCTGAATGGCAACCTTTTCAGAAAATAAGTCGAAAGTATCGTGCGCCTTCTGATAACGGATAAGAATATCCTGCAATGTCGCCGATACGAAAAAATACTCTTGCCTCAGACGCAGCTCCTTGCCCGCAGAGACGTTATCGTTCGGATAGAGAACTTTCGAAATCGTCTCCGTCTTGTCTTTGTCCTCGACTGCCCGCACGTAATCGCCGTGATTGAAATAGTCGAGGTCGAAGTCGCGCGTCGATTTCGCGGCCCAGAGCCGCAGAGTGTTGGCCGTAGAATTCGCATATCCCGGGACGGGAGTGTCATACGCCATTGCCATCACGTCTTCTGTCTCAATCCATTCGCTTCGAGTCAGCTGATGCTCGTCCACAAACTGCGCCACCCGGCCATAGAACTTTACCGGGTAAAGCCGCTCGGGCCTCGGAATTTCCCACACATTGCCATACCGGAGCCAGTTGTCCGGGGTCTCGACTTGGATGCCCTCCCGGATCTGTTGGAAAAAGATCCCATATTCATAGCGGATGCCGTAGCCGTAAGCCGGGAGCTGCATCGTTGCCATGGAATCGAGAAAACAGGCAGCCAAACGCCCCAGCCCGCCGTTTCCAAGGCCGGCGTCCCATTCCACTTCTCGCAGATCTTCAAGACGAATCCCAAGCTCGCGGAGAGCCTCGGCGGACTCATCGAAAAGCTGCAAATTGATCAGATGATTTCCCAGCATGCGCCCCAGCAGAAATTCCAAGGACAGATAATAGATCCTCTTGGCGTCAACGTTATAGTAGTGTTGCTGAGTGCGCAGCCAACGTTGAATGAGCCGGTCCCTAACGGTAAAGCCGAGACTACTGTACTGCCCCAGCCTTGTCACCGTATATTGGTCCTGGCCTAGCGAATTTGAAAGATGCTGCGCGAAGGATTCCCTCAGGGCGTGAACCAGAGATTTCCGGGCGATTTGAGAACTCCTCTCTTGATCTCGGTCATCGCCCACGCGGGTTCCTCCAGACAACCACTAGGTATCTTCGCGCTTGACCCGAATCCCCAGCACCTCACCCTTTGCGCAGACTCGGCCACCAGAACTCAATGTGCAAGTCACCCAGGTCTTTCGGCCTTCGATTTTGTCTATCTTGGCGCGAAGCCGGATTGCTTGATCGATAGGCGTTGGCCGGAGATAAGAGACCTTGAGATGAGCCGTGACATAAAAGATCTTCGGGCGGCTCCCGATGGCTCTCCGTTCGGTCCTATACGCCCGGGCTATCGCCAGATTGAGACTATGACAGTCAATCAAAGAGGCGATGATGCCGCCGTTGACGATATCTTTGGAGCCGCCGCAGTGTTGCGGCTTAGGTTGCCAAGTGCACACGGCTTTGTCACCGTCCCAGGTGCTCTTGATCTGTAGGCCCATCTCGTTGTCAGCCCCGCAGCCAAAACAGTGACTGACAGAGCCAACATCCTGAAACGGCTTTTGGTCGGAAGTCCGAGCTTGAATCTCCACTGCTTGACGAGACTAAGCCCGGGCCGGCTTGATCTTCCTTTTCTGTGTATCGCGTGGCGGCTTTAGAGTTTTTCCCTTCAAGACAAAATCCAGTATGTCGCTTCGCGTTATGATGCCGACCAACTTTCCTTTTTCGATAACCGGTAATGAGCCGATCCGGTGACGCCTTAGAAGCTTCACCGCGGATAGCAGAGGAGTTGTCGGACTCACCGTGAGCACGTTGTAGGTCATGACCTCCTCAACGGTATAGCTCTCGGCGAATCGGTCGATCTCCTTCGTTCTGTCGATCACCATGCTCGTCGGATAGGCGTCGCGGATGTCACGGTCGGTCACGATCCCCGCGAGCCGGCCGTCGTCGAGTACAGGAAGCTGGTTCACCCGATGTTTGGCCATGATTCTTCTTGCATGACCGATGCTGTCAAAGACTTCGACCGTCAAGATCTTTTTCGTCATCCAATCCGAGACCAGCATCATGGCAAAAACGTCTTTCCTGTCGCCTCTAGTCCTTCTTGCCTTCCTGCTTCTCGAGCTTCAGGGCCGCAGAATTAATGCAATACCGAAGGTTCGTCGGCCGCGGACCGTCGTCAAAGACATGCCCTAAATGGGCGCCGCAGCGGTTGCACACCGCCTCGGTCCGCCGCATGAACAAACTGTTGTCCTCTTCGGTCTCCACATTCTCCGGCTTGATCGGCGCCCAGAAGCTGGGCCATCCGGTACCCGAGTCGAATTTCGTCTCCGAGCTAAACAGCTCATTGCCGCAGCAGACGCACCTGTATATTCCTTTCTCCTTGCAATTCCAGTATTCGCCGGTGAAGGCTCGCTCTGTGCCCTTTTCGCGACAGATATGATACTGGTCGGGCGTAAGCTGGCGCTTCCACTCCCCCTCGTTCTTTTGAATCTTCTCGCTCATATGCGACCTCCCTATCGAATCATGTTAACGAATTGAAGAGGTATCCCGATATCCGCGGCACGAACCGCCTTCATGACTGTCTGCAGGTCGTCGATCTGCTTCGCTGAGACACGGACCTGCTGGTCCTGGATAGCGGCTTGGACCTTTAGCTTCAATCCTTTGATAATTTTCACGACCGTCCGAGCCGTCTCCGCATCGACGCCTTCTTTGAGCCCGATCTCTCTCTGGATCATTCCACGGGCCGCAGGCTGTATCTCCTTCGCGTCCAAACACAGCGGGTCGATTTTTCGCCGCACGAGATTCTCAAGAAAGGTCTCTTGGACGGCTCTCATCTTCATCTCGTCCTCGGTGACGACGCGGATCTTCTTCTCCTTTTTGTCCAAGGTGAGCTCCGTCTTCGACTCGCGAAAGTCGTAACGAGTAAGGATTACCTTCCTGGTGATGTTGACGGCGTTGTCGACCTCCTGCGGATCCACACGGCTCACAATGTCAAAAGATGCCATAAAGATATTCTTTCTCGCAACTATCGTATTGTCATCAGTCGGATGCATTTTGTCAAACCGGGCTTGCCGGCTTGAAGCTCACACCCGCGAGCGAAGACTACCGGCAGTTCGGATGCCGAGATCGCTGGCTCGACTTCCACCGCTATGGTCATTAAGGACCGGAGGGTCGTTTTCGAATGCCAGCCATCCTAGTGGCTGACCTGAAACCGGCTAGAGGGTGGCGTCCGCTTTTGCGGCAAAGATGAAGTCGCTCTCCGTCAGGCCGTCGATCTTGTGTGTCCAAAGGGTGAGCTTGACCTTGCCCCAGGCGAGATAGATGTCGGGATGGTGACCCTGCGCCTCGGCCAGTTCTCCGACTCTATTGGTATAGTCGAGCGCCTCGCGGAAATTCTTAAATCTATATTCCTTTTCGAGATGGTGCTCATCTACCACTTTCCAGCCGCCGCCGAGCTTTTCCATCAATGCGGCGATCTCTCTTCCCTTTAACGGAGGCACCCCCCCTCTACAGGGAACACATTCTTTCGCGGCTAGCTCGCTCATCGCTTACCTCCTGCGTGCTTTGCTGAAATATATCACACAATAAAATCGAGCCCGAGACAAGGGCAAATCTTTTCAGGGCAACCCCCTCATCTATTTTCTCACGAGCCGGAGATCCGCTTTCTCGTCGGGGTCAAAAAGATAGGCTACGCTCAGCCACAAGCTCCTAGAGTGACGAAAGAATACAATCGGGAACAAAACCGCGAAAGCGCCCCACAATAGAAGCTGGTGTGATAGAGAGAGTCCCGCGTGATAGTCGAGCAGAAAAAATCCGGGAATGACGATCACGACCGTAGCGGCGTAGTTGATGTAAATCGCTCCGACAAAGAAGCCCTGTTCGCGTTCGAATTTCAAGTGGCATTGCGGACAATCTGAACGCATATGGAAGAATCCATCAAACATTTTACCTCCACCGCATCTCGGACACTTCAATAGAGCGCCGGTGCCGAGCGCTCTGAAGACGCGCGTTAGGCTCACCGTGGTCATCGCGGTTTATCTTAATTTAGAAAAAGGCGGGCAAGCGTCTCGATTCCGAAGCCGAGCAAAATCAAAGAAAAGCCTTTGATAAATGCGCCCACGGCCGGATCTTCTTCCCCGCGGGGAAGCTTCTGCTGACGCTTTCTTCCCTCACTCAGATTCATGGAAGCCTTGAGCCAAATGGCGCCGAAGATGCCGAGAATAAAGCCGGCAAACTCAAAACTCGTATTCATAATCTTGTCTAACCCTCTCTATGCCAGGGAGAGGGAATGGGTGAGGGTCAAAGCTTGTGCCAACCGTCATAACTGTTCCACGGAATAGCCTTTGGCCATAATCATCTCAATGAGACTGTCTTTGCCCGCCAAATGCCCCGCTCCAACCACGACGAGATAATTCTCGTTCTGAGATAAATAGGATTCGATCTTGGGAAGCCATGCCCGGTTCCTGTCTAAAATGAGTCTCTGGTAGACCTCAGGATATTCCTTAAGGCTGCGCAGTAGGACATTATCGAGTGTCTTCATATCGCCGGAGCTCCAAGCCTTGATAATCGTATCTATGGCTCCCTCGATCGAGTGAATATCCTTTAAGGTCTGAAGCAACATGGCTTCCTGTGTCCGCTCGGACATCCCGTCAAAGAGATTGATCTGATATTCGAGCGTCTCTAGTCCAAGAACCTCCCGGTTTTCCTTCTTGGCCCTTCCGTAAAAATATCTGTCAATGCCATGGTTCGGATCGAAACCCAACTTTTGCAGCTTTAGCGCTGAGACTGTGATAGCGACAAGCCACGGCTTAAATTGGCCGAAAGTCTTCATGTCCAACCCGAGCGCGTTCAACTCCTTTTCCGCCAGAGTATAAGTTTCTCCAGAAATACCTTCTTTGAGCGTCCTGCCGTCGGTGTAAACCCCCTTCAAAAATATGAGCTTCTGCCCCTGCTCCTTCTCCATGCTCTCCAGATCGATTTCGAGAACCAGCTTCTTGGAATTCTTGAAAGCGTCCTCCATGGCTTGATCTAAGGGGTAGCTCTGCGGCTTGAGATAGTGGATCGATCCCATGAGGTAGACGACATTATTTTTTGACTGGATCTTCCAGAGACTCCGCTTTTCCGCCCCGGCTGGTGTGCCGAAAGACGGAAATAAAACACTCCCTGCGTAGAGAAGACAAACAACAAAGTTTACTGCCGTTCTTCGGGGCTTTTTTGACAACAGCTTCTCCCTTCTTCGGGCTTCAATCCGCGGTGAGGGAACCAACAGTAGGGTTATTTTACACGGCAGGTAAGTTTATTCCACCCTTTCAGGACCGCCGGAGATCCTGGGCAAGTTCTATCAGGTGCCCATCGGGATCACGCACGTAGGCCGTACGCTGGCCCCAAGGACGCGTCGTAGGTAATGTGACAGGCGCTGCGCCGCGCTGCACCAACTCGGTAAAAGCTGCATCGACATCTTCTACCTTGAACCCAATCTCAAAACTGGGCGAGTCTGCGGCTGGCTGCTTCAGCGCCATTCCCAGAGTCTTCGCCATTGCGTTTCTTGTGTAGAATCCCAAACGTGTAACGCCCGTATCGAACTGAGCATAATCGCCCGAACGGTGTCCGAGCCGAAGCCCCAAGACGCCGGTGTAAAACTTCAAGGCTCGGTCCAAGTCCTCGACAATCAGGATCACGTAATTCGGCGCCGCCAGATTCATCTTTCACTCCCTTACGGAGTTACACACCTTCGTGACAGCTCTTCGCTCACAGGAACAGATCAACTACCTAAGTTTGCACCTGCCCCGTTCCAACTCAATGACCCTCTCGCTCACTCAGACCTCTCAGAACTTTTTCTGCGGTTAGCGGAAGCGATTTGATTCTTACTCCGACGGCATCATGGATTGCGTTGGCAATAGCGGGAGCCACAGTAATGATCGGTGTCTCCCCTATGCTCATGCTGCTGTAAGGACCACGGCCCACTGGAGTTTCCGAAACGATTTTTCGCAGCTTCGGAATGTCACGAATAGTGGGGATCTTATAGTCACCGAAATTGGCAGAGGCCACGCGACCGTCGGCGAAAAACACCTCTTCCATCAAGGCGTAACCTAAACCCATCACGATGCCGCCGTCGATTTGCCCGTCATGCATCAGTGGATTCAGCACTTTGCCTGTACTATGCGCGCTAAGAAATTTATTCAGGTAAATCTGTCCTGTCTCTGGATCCACTTCGACCTCGGCCATCTGGGCACAAATGGATGCTTGCGGACCGATTTCTTCGTTCTTGTAATGTCCCTGGACAACGATGGGTAAGCCCTTAGCTTTTACAACTTCGGAGTACGGAATCTTGCGCTCCTTTTTGGTTAAGACTCCGCCTTTGAATAGGATCAGCCCTTGACGTTCCTCTCCGAAGCACACAGCCACCGAATTGAGGATCTCTTCTCTGGCTTTCACCGCCGCTTCATAGCAGGCATTGCCATACGTCCTTGTGGACCGGCTAGCTCCGACCCCAGCGTCGGTCGGCACTTTTGTCGTATCGAGAGTCTCCAGACTTATGGTCCGCCAAGAGACCTGAAGCTCCTCCGCAACGATCTGCTGGAGGACCGTCCCTGCACCGGCTCCCTGGTCCAACATGGCTGTGGAAACCGTGATGTTTCCCTTGTCGTCTATCCGGATAAAAACATAGGACTCGCCTCCGAGAGCTAGCCACTGAATGATTGCCAACCCGCGCCCCACATGGGTTTTTTTGGGGCTGTAGAATTTTGATTCTTGAATCAGCCGGTCCAGCGTATCTTCGGCTTTGATATGCGGTATTTTTCTGCCCACGGGAGAGTCGTCACCGTCCGCCATCAGATTCATTCTTCGGAAACGGACTGGATCCATCCTTAGCTGTCTGGCTAACAAGTCCATCTGCGATTCATTAGCGAAAACCCCCTGGGGATCCCCAGGAGCCCTCATATGGCCGCAGGGTACCTTGTTAGTGTAAACAATCTTCTCCTCAATCAGTACATTCTCCATCCTATAAGGCCCCGCTGCCTCATGGGCACCGAACAGATAGCCGATAGGTTTAAAGGCGCCGTAAGCTCCACTATCAAAAATAAACTCCATCCGATGGGCCAAGATTCGACCTTCCTTGGTGACACCGGATTTCACTTTTACGACCGAAGCATGCCTGGGATTGCCTGCCAAAAATTCCTCGCCATACTCCATAATCATTTTTACCGGACGACCACTTCTCAGAGAAAGCACGTAGGCGACGGGGACATCCATGAAGTCCCCTTTGCCGCCGAAATCGCCTCCGATGTAGCAAGGGTGAACGAGAAACTTTTCAGCCTCCACGCCGAACGCGGTAGCCATTTGCGCCCGCAACGCAAAAGGCACCTTGCTGCAAGCCCAGATCTCCGCCCCTCCCGACTCGTTCGCTTTTACCGCGCAGGAGTGGGGCTCGATGTATGCCTGGTGAGCCACTTGCGTTTGAAAGGTATTCTCAAGAACCAAATCGGAGTGTCGGAAGCCTGCTTCGATGTCTCCTTTTCTCCAAGACAACTGAACGAAAGCATTTGTGGGCGTCTCCAGTTTTCCGGGAAGTCCCATGTATCCAGCCACCTCTGGGTGGAGCAATGGCGCCGATGGACTCAGAGCCTGCAGCGGATCAAGTAAAGGCTCTATTTCCTCGTATTCCACTTCTATGAATTCCAACGCCTGCTCGGCAATCTCTTCACTATCGCCGGCGACCGCGGCCACTTTTTCTCCCACAAATCGCACTATACCGTCTGCCAATACCGGCATATCGTAGATCCGTCTGCCGATTCTGATACCGGTAACTGCGTGACCCGTAAAGACCGCTTTTACTCCTGGAATCTTTTCAGCCTTGCTAGTATCGATCCGTTTGATTCGACCGTAGGCGATCGGGCTTCGCAGCACTTTTCCCCACAACATGTTAGGCAAAGTCAAGTCAACGGCGTACATCGCCTTCCCCGTGACCTTTTCCAGGCTTCCGACTCGCGGAACTGCACTGCCGATGACTGTTTTTCTGTTCATAGATTCGTACGTCCTCCAAACAATAAATAAATTTCACGACGAAGGCCACGAACAGCACGAAGTTTACAATCTAAGATATCCGAACCCTTTGGTAACCTTCGCGATCTTCGTGGTTTTAACCGGCCTGTTGAATACCGGATCCAGGTTGACTAGCGGGTTGCCGCTCAATGCCCGCTCTCAACCCCAACAGGCGCGCTGTCAGGGCGACTCCGGTGGTCAAGACAACCACGATAATTCCAATGACGGCTGCACCTTCGTAACGAGAGTCAACCAAAAAATCCACCTGGAGCAACGACAAAGGTCTGGTGTGACTTGTAGCAATGAGAGCCACGGTGCTGACATTTCGCGCTGCCGCGATGAAGCTTAGAGTCCCGACGAGGAGCAAAGTCGGAGTAATGATAGGCAAGACAATATCTCTAAAGCTATGCCAGCCCGATCCCCCGGCAACCATCGCAGCCTCCTCGAGTTCGAGTCCTAACTGACTCAAAGCGCTTTTGACCACTTGAACGCCCAAAGTCATGCCAGAGATAACAGTCGCAAGAACGAGAAGCGACATGGAACCGTAAAACGGCCGTAGAAACGGGGTCCCTAGAAACAAGGATAGCAGCCCGAGGCCTAGAATGATCCCAGGTAGGGTGGACGGCAGCCAAGAAACAAAATCCAAAGCCGCGCGGCCGACAAAACGAGTCCGGATGACGACATAGGCAACCAAGGTAAAAAGCACGATCGATAGGATCGCCGTCGCGCCGGCCAGCACCAGCGTATTTTTCAATGAATCGAGAAATACAGAATCATAAAGGACATGCTCCCAGTGCACTGAAGTCCACGGCTTGGGCACGTTAAAGTAACCGAAGCGGGCCATGAAAGACCCGAGCGTCAAGAATAAAAGCGGGACTAAAGTAATCAAGCAAGCCACAGTAAGTAGGCAAAAGAAAATCGGCAATCTCCATTTCCCCAACCTTTGTCTATGTCCCTTGTAGTGTCCCCCCACGGTCACATAATCTCGCCCGGCTACCGATCTGCGTTGTAAAATGATCAGAGGCACCATGACAAATAAGATCATGCTGCTGAGCGCCGTAGCCGCGGAAAACTGCGGCGGCTGTTGGTTCAACAGCCAGTGGATTTGCGTGCTGAAGACGTAGAACCGAAATGGGAATCCCAAGATCAACTCCAACTCAAACGCTTGCAGGGAATGAACGACGGCGAGCAGCAAAACCACCCCCACGATCGGAGTCATGATCGGCACGACGATTCGCGTTAGCGTGCGGAGAACTCCCGCACCGGATACCAGGGACGCCTCTTCGAAGGTCGCATCCATGTTGCGAAACGCGGGGGTGAAGAGCATGACCTCCACGGCGATGGTCGAGGTCGTGAGGTGCGCCCAGACAATGCCCCAGAACGAATAAATATTAAAAGGAGGTTCCTTAATGAACGGCAAAAGAGCGAGCCATTGATTGAGCAAACCGTGCTGCGAATCCAACAGCAGGATCCAACCCATGGTGACCGGGAGGGGCGGGAGAAAGTAACCCAACCAAAATAGGAACTCGAGCGACGTCGCGGCAGGAATATCGGTGCGGGCGATGATCCATGCAAGCAAGATCGCAATCGGCAATGCGATGGCCTGACGCGCTAAGGTAACCGTAAAGGTATTCCATATTGCGGAGGTCATCACCGGATCGAAAAGAGCGATTCGCCAGGCCTGCAAGCTAAACTCTGAAGCACGATTGGCTCCTTGGGCCTCAAAGCTGCTCATGATGATAATGACGGCGGGATAGAGGACCATGAGCATGATGATCCCCAACAGCAGCCAATGGATGAGACTCTGCAGGCTGAACTGGCGATAAAACACTGACACGGGGCGGTATAATATACGCGCTAGTCCTAGCGCGATGAATAGAACTTCGTGAACTTCGTACTCTTCGTGGTGAGCAAGGTTTTGACCACGAAGGACGCGAAGCACACGAAGGAAGAGGTACGCCGAGACCGCAAAAAGCGCCTTTTTTTCCTACCGCAAGACTTCCTTGGCGATTTCCCTGGCCCTGTCCCGAAGAGTGAGTCGTTCCTCACGATCGATGTCGAAATAGTCAACCCCAGGCTCGGGGGACATGCCGGCCACGCGAGGAACATCCATCCGACGACTGGGCCTCCCCGCTGTTGCAGCCCACGCCGTCTGTCCTTCTTTAGAGAGGAGCCAGTTGATAAAAACTGTGGCGGCGTTGATATGGGGTGCCCTGTTGACCAATCGAACAGCGCCCCAACCCGTGCTCATACGCCATGCCTCAGCTAATTTACCGGCCAGAGGCTCAATTTTTAAGCCGATACCTAGCTTCTGCAGTTCGCCAATTTCGGTGTCATTGGCTCCGATAGCGATGGGATACTTTCCGCGTGCCAGCCAATCGGCGAGCTGACGACCATCACGGGTCAGCCCTAAGTCTTGCTTGAGCAGCGCACGGACAAACTCCTCGCCGAGTTGACCTGTCCATAAAGCAATCCGCCCGCTCCCTGCTCCATCTACTCTCGGGTCATCGATGACGATCTTACCTTTCCATTTTGGGTTCAATAACCCCTTGACGCTGTTTAGTTCGCTCTCGGGAATGAATTCCCGGTTGACCTGGACCTGAGGTGTTATCTCCGCCTGGAATGCGAAAATGTATTGTTTTTCGGAATCCAAAAAGGCCTTTCCAAACCCGCCTAGCCAGGCACCTTCATCGCGCACCTCGGGAAGGATCAAAACAGGTCTGAGAGGATCCAAGTCTCCTGCTTTCTTTCCGGTAACGTCAAAACTGGTTGGTCCGGTAATGTAAACATCCCAAAGGTACTGCCCGGCTTGGCGTTCTTTTGAAAAGCGCGCAATAAAGTTCGCGGGAGTGAATCCTTGGAATTCGAGACTGATCTCCGGATACTTCTTCTCGAATCCTCTCATGACCTCGCGGTAGGCTGTGCCCGGCGGTCCTGCCACAGCGACTTTTCCCTCTTTTTTCGCATCGGCCAAAACTTTGTCCCACTTCGCTTTCCACTCTTGAGCCTCCGCTCGCACGGCGAGCACGAACACCATGACAAGAGCTACGGTTAAAATTCCATGAAAGCTAAGTTTTTTCATTCCGCCATCCCCTTTCACGCTAAGATTCCGTTTTCACAAGTTCGATGACAAAGTCGAAGCGCCACCAGCGTCATTCCCGCTGCGGCGGGAAGGGAATCCAGTCTCTTTGAAACCCCTGGATTTCGGCTCTCCCGTGCATCCGCCTGCTCGGCCGTAATGACGAACGGAACCAGATTGTCATCTTGCCCCATCTCTCACTTTTTGGCTGCTCGTTCCTGTGACGCCGCGCGATAGAATACAAGGCCGGCCTCGTAGACGTGCATCGGCAAGGCAGACCGAATCCGCTCAGCCGGGCGATCCTGCTTGTCCACTTTCGCGACGACCAACCAGGGCCCCGGCTCCGTGAACGCCGTTCGAACGGCGCCTTTTGCGGAGTCGATATCCGCTACGGTCCGGGTATTCTTCATGCCTGCAGCGCGCGCCAATTGTTCGATGTCGGTGCCGAAAGCCGTTGCGGTGGGGGCTTTTCCGGAACCGGTCGTGAGATAGGCGCCGTTATCAAACACGAAAATGACGAGGTTCTTGGGTTGATAACGCGCGACGGTGGTCAACACGCCCGGTCCCGCAAGCAATGACCCATCCCCTTCCACGGAAATAACTCTACGCTCCGGCCAACCGAGCGCCATCCCGAGAGCCATGGGCGTGGTGTAGGGCATATCCATATTATAGAGAGTCAGAGGCTCATCCGTCCCGTCCCCAATCGTATAATTGGCCAGGCCGGGACTGATGATCATGGGATCCCCGTTGCGCAGGGTGGCGATGTAGCGAAGGACTTCGATCCGGTTCATCGCTTCTCTCCCATTTCTCTGATGACGTGACTCGGGACTAAGACTCCGACCGGAATACGTTGGCCTTCTATGGTTGCTTGCGCCTCGGTGATTACGGTCCGTATCTCACGCGGATCGAAAAGAACGTGGTAGGGAATGTTCAGTGCGCGGAGAATGGGCTCCGCCACAAGTCGGGTCGCGCCGTGATAATCGTAGCGCTCGCCCAACGTACTGTTATGACCGACAATCAGCATGGTTGGGGTTTTTTGGACAATTCCGCGAGCTAGAATCAGCGCTGATAGGCCAATTCCGGAGCCTTCCATCATCGCTACGGATCGCTTGCCCACCAAGAAGGCACCCATTGCCATGGCTATACCCTCATCCTCTCGGGAGCATTGATACGCGTCGATGACGCCGCGCTCCAAAATCAGCTGCTCGATGCCATCGAGCATGCTGTCGGGCAGGAATACGGCAAAATCGATTCCCGCGGCCTTGAACCCTTCGTAAAAAGCTTCGAGGGACTCCTGCCGATACATCGGCGACCCTCGCGACGGAGACCGCTCCGTCTTGACACTAGAACCCACTCGCATGCTGCTTGGTTTACTCATCTTCCCTTCTTCTCTCCCCTCTATTCAAATCCTTCTTCACGGCCGTTCTGGATTAGACCGCTCCTGCACCAAACCGAAAGCCCAGCCTTCGCATGATAAGAGCCGTCACGATCGCCAATCCACTGAGGATCACGCCGATGACGGATGCCTTTTCGATCTCTCCCGCGACCGAGCGCTCCAGCATCAGCACGGAAAGCGGGGTGGTCGACGGAAAGGCGAGGAGAATCGGTGTGCTGATATCGCGAACGCTCGACATGAAAACAAGGATGAAAACGCTCACCAGCATCGGGGCAACCAACGGCATCGTGATCCGGCGAAAAGTCGTGAAGGAGCCCGCCCCGACAACTCGCGATGCCTGCTCCAGTTCGCCGCCGACCTGCAAGAAGGCGGCTCGGATCATCTGCGCGCCAAGCGGCATGTCCTTCAGGATCAACGCGAAGATCAGAACGAACAGGGTCCCGTAAAAAAATTTCACGACCGGAACGGACAGGAATAACCAAAGCAAAGAAAGACCGAGCAGGATCCCAGGGATCGCCCATGGTATCCAAACCATGAAGTGGAGCAGCGACGTGCCAAAATATCGCGCCCGGATCATGAAAATTCCGAGCAAGGAGTAAAGGACGACGCCGATCGTGGCCACGCCGAAGCCAAGCAAAAGTGAATTGCCGAGCGCGTTCTCAAAGGTCGGATCTGAGATCACCGAAACCCAGTGTTTGAGTGTGAATGGCTGATCGATATGAAACATGCCAAAAAATTTCATGAACGAGCCTAAAAGAACCATCCCGAGAGGCAGGTAAATACCGATCGCGACCCAAGCGAATAGGAAGCCCGAAGCCAGATAGCGCCATTTGCCGATGAGCGAGGGCCGGAAACTCATCCCGGCGGACCTGATCGTGGCGAATTCTCCGTAGCGAATCAGAATTTGATAGAGAACGATGAGTAGACCCAATGCTCCCAGAAATATCGTGCTCAAGGCCATGGCCTGGCCGTACAGAGGGGGATCCCAGCGGACGAGGTCATAAATCCTCGTGCCGTACACATAGATCCCGGCGGGGATCCCGATAAGCTGCTCGATCTCGAACGCCTCCAGGGACCGGATGAGGCCCGCGATGGTGACCACCAAGACCGACGGCCATAACAGCGGCAGGACGATCCGTCGCAGCGTCTTTAACGGTCCGGAGCCGCACGAACGCGCGCTTTCCTCGAACGAAGCGTCCATCTGCCGAAAGGCAGGAGTCAAAAGGATTGTCATCACGGGAACGGTAAGCAACGACAGATGAACCCACATGATGCCCGCGAAGGAATAGATGTTCATGCCGACGGGAAAAGGTGAAATCGTTTTCAAAGCCTGATTGATCAGCCCATAGTGAGGGTCGAGCAAAGTCATCCACCCGATGGTAACCGAGAGCGGCGGCAGAAACCACGCTATCCAGAGCGAGAATTCGATGAAGGAGTGCCCGGGAATGCGCACCCGCACCAGCAGCCAGGAGATGAGGAATGCCGCCAGCAAACCCAAGAAGGTGCGGGTCGAAAGAAGAAAGCTGAACTTCAACGCATTCAGAGTCTGCGGCGCGTGAAACGCCTGCCCCCAGCCTTTTATTCCCCAGGCGAACGGCTTTCCCAGCGGCGCCTCGTTGAAACTATTCAAAACAAGAAGGACCAAAGGCACCAGTGTCACCAAAGCCACCGCGACAAGGACACCGACGTGCATCATTAAGCGAATCTGCCTTAGTCCGCTGACGCGCCGGATCGAGCGGAGGCGACCGTTCATGACGAGGGCCATACCGTCGTCTCCTTCAAACGGAGCGTGACCGCCTGTCCTTTCGCAAGCCTCAAGGACGCCGGCATGTCGAGGACAAACTCGGATCCCGCCGCCTGGATCGCGCACTCGTAACGGCCGCCGACGTACGCAACGTCCTGCACCGTTCCAGAAATCCCTTGCGCCCCGGGCTCGCCCGCACCCGCCTCGATCTCCATGTCCTCCGGACGCACGGCCACGCAAACCTGGCCCCCGTTCGCAATCGCCAGTCCATCGCGAATCGCAATCGAACGTCCCCCTGGGAGCTCTACCACTCTCTGTGAGCTCCTCTCCGTCAAGCGCCCTTCGAACGTGATCAATCGACCGACGAAGTTTTGAACAAAAAATGTTCCCGGCGCTTTGTAAACTTCTTCCGGCCGGCCGATCTGCTCGATCCGTCCCCGATTCATCACGGCGAGGCGATGGGAAAGAGCCATCGCCTCCGATTGATCGTGCGTGACGTAAACGATGGTGATGCCGATCTTCTGCTGCAGCTTTTTAAGCTCGATTCGGAGCTGCTCCCTCAACTTCGCGTCCACGTTGCTCAGCGGTTCATCCAGCAAGAGAAGGTCGGGCTCGTAGACCAGGCTTCGAGCCAGTGCCAAACGCTGCTGCTGTCCCCCGCTAAGCTCTGCAGGTCGGCGGTCTTCCAGTCCGGCCAAGCCAACCGACTCAAGAACCTGTTCGGCTTTTCGCCTTGTCTCTTGCCGGTTCCAACGGCGCACTTCGAGAGGATAAGCGACGTTTTGGAACGCCGTCATGTGGGGCCAGACGGCGTAGGACTGAAACACGAGCCCGATATGGCGCTGTTCGGCGGAGACGAAGATGCCGTCCCGAGCGGATACGATGACGTCACCTTTCAAGCAAATCTCGCCGCTGTCGGGCTCTTCCAGGCCCGCGAGAAGCCTGAGGGTCGTGCTCTTCCCGCATCCGCTGGGCCCGAGCAAACTGAAAAATTCCCCCTGGAAGACCTCGAAACTGACTTCGTCTACGGCAACGGCGGATCCGTACCGTCGATACAACCGCTCGACTCTCAAGAGGACTTCGGCCGACGTTTTCATACGCAAAGAAACCGACCGACCATCGGGGGTCAGCTATCGACCCAGCAGATCCTGGACCTGCTTTGCCACCATCATCCTCTTCGCCTGAAACTCTTCCGTGTAAGTATCCAGGTAATTCAATCCGCGCTGGACCATCGTATAAGCGGGAACGTAGTCCGTCGGAACGTCCTTTCTCAAAGAAGGGTACAGTTGGGGCCGATGAAGGGCTTCTTGTCCCGCCTTCGTCAGAATCCAGTTGAGGAAAACCGCCGCGGCATTGGGATGGGGTGTGCCCTTGAGCACGGAAACCACGCTGAATCCTCCGCTCAACGTACCCGGAGCGTCGGACAGGCTATAAGCCAGTAAAGGAATCCCTTCCTTCTTCAGCGCTTCGATTCGATCGGGGACTTGTGCGATTCCGACCGCATATTTCCCTTGGGCGACCCAATCGGCGATCTGGGAGTAGCTGCGAGTCAGCGCCACGTCCTGGCCTTTGAACAGGTCCACGATGAACTTCTCCCCAAACTTCACAAAAAGGTAGCTCGCGATTTCCTGCCCGGCTCCCCCGCCCCGCGGGTCGTGAAACGCGATCTTTCCTTTCCACTGGGGCTTAAGAAGATCCTGCCAGGTCGCGAACGCGTCGCGATTCACAGCCTTGGTGTTCACGAGCACATACCCGAAGACCCACTCGGAGGTTTGGAGAACAAACTGCCCTTCTTTGTCGATCCACCTCAGACCCTTTCCCTGGCTTGATTCCCATGCTTCCGGGTTGGTCACTTCCGAGAGAAGAAGCTTCGGCGGAAGCGGCTCGAGCAGGTTTTTCTCCCGAAGCAGAGTCGTTCCCCCAATGACCATGTCCAAACTACTCTTTTTTTGCTCGAACTCGGCTCGAAGCTTCTCAACCAGAGGCGCAACGGATCCCGATTGATACTCAAGCGCGATCTCCGGAAAGGCTTTCTGAAAAGCCTGAATCAACGACGGGCGAAGATCGGCCACGGGCGGAGCAAGCACGGTAACCTTGCCTTCCTGTTTAGCCCTGGCAACCAGTTCCCCCCAGCGATCTTTCTTGGCCGCCTGCTGAGCCGCCGCGGAATCCGCGAGAAAGAAAAGCGTGATCAGCACGGACAAAAACCCACCGGCTACCGAATTCCTCGAGCATTGTGCACGGTTCATAGTTCACCTTTCAAAAACTTTAAGACAATCTCATCGTGCTCTTCTGGATGTTCCCACTGGGGCCAATGGGCAGCATCAGGAATGCACGCGTAGGCGGCCCCGGGGATGAGCGAGCGGATATACTCTCCCACTTCGGGCCCGGCTCCGGGGTTCTTCTCAGTCCATAGAACCAGCGTGGGTGCCTTGATTTCGCTGAGCCGCTCCGTGGGAATCCGGAAAGTTTTGGAGTCGCCGTCGCCGAAGGAGTTTCTGAAAACATCCTTCAACGCCCTGCGCGTGTCGGGATCGGCGTACATCCGGTAGCGGAGCTCCACGAGCTCTTCAGTGACTCGATCGGGAGAGGCCATGAGCCACTCCAGGCGCTTGCGAATCGTCTCCCGGCTGGGATTTTCAATCGCCTCCATCGAACGCTGCCGCAGGAGACTTCTTCCTTCCTCGGGTCTCTCCTTGACCTTCACCGGATCGTAAGCGACCCCTGCGGTGGTATTTAGAATCAGCTTTCCCAAACGATCGGGATGATGCAAGGCAAACCAGAGTCCCACCCATCCTCCCAACGATTCCCCTTCGATGTGAGCGCGTTCAACGCCCAGGCTATCTAAAAGGTTGACGATCTGTTCCGCATACGTGGGCACCGACCGATCGTTGTAAGGCGGCTTGGCCGAAAGCCCGTGCCACAACAGATCGATCGCCATTGTGCGGTAGTATTTTCCGAGCCGAGTCACGTTGCGGCTGTAAGCCTCTGCGTGGCCGCCGACACCATGAATGAGAACGAGCAAATCGCCATCGCCGGATTCAATGACCCGCGTCTTGAATTGCCTTCCGTAAAAACGAACTTGGCTGCCCAAAAGATCGAGCCACATTGTGTTCATGAGATCTCCTCCCTAAGACACTCGCTGGTCCACGGTAACGTCCCGCCTGCAGCGCAACTCAGCGGGTAGTTCGTGCGAGCGCATCGGGCGACCAGTAGGCAAAGCCCAATCCGGTTACAGCATGGTGTGCGGGAATATAATCGACGATAGTTGCCGGCGCGCCACCGCAGGCTCCTGCCACCACGATCCAGCTGCGGATCTCACCGGTCCCGCCCCTCAAGGTGTCGGAGTCAAATTCAAAAAGATGGCACAGCGCCTCGGCATCTCCCAAGCGCAGCTTTTCGAGCACCCATCGGTCCAAAGCGGTGTCGATCCATCCCGCGCGCGGTCCTCTCGGATCATGGGAAAGTCCGCCCGACGCCATGATCGCAACCTTTTCGGACCGGCTCTTGAGCACCTGAGTAATGGACCGTCCCAGCTCATAGCACCGACGCGCGGTGGGCATGGGCGGGAAATAGGAATTCACATGAAACGGAATGATTGGGACATTTAAGTTCGGAATGACCTTCACGACGGGTCGTGTGAAGGCATGGCCAATGCCACGTTTAGGCTTTCCAAGAGGCTTAAGCTCCTTGCTTTCAGAAATTTCAAATCCCTCTCGCTTGAGTTCGTTCAGAAGATAGCCGGCCAATTCGGAACCACAGCGAAGCGTAACATGATTTTCCTCTTCCGGTTCATTGACCAGCGAGATGTTGACCGAACCGTGAACCTCCGCGCAGGAAAAAATACAAAAGGCGGGCATACTCGCCTCAGTGAAGACCTCAGCTTGGTCGTCGCCGACGACCAGGATAACATCAGGTCGATACGCTTCGACCTGCTTACTTAAGACGTCGAACCCTTGCGTGATCCTTTTGATATAGTCCTGGAGAACTTCTGAGGTTTCCTGCTCGATTTGCGGAGGCTGCGGAACACCGTCCGTGAGCACCCGGTGAATTGGCGCCCAATGCTCAAACCCTCGGAACATTGACGGAGCGTGAGAGGTAGCCAGACCCAATCCTAACATTTTCTTTTCTCCTGATTGCGCTCAGGTCCCAGCAGCACTATCTGAGAGATCATCGGCTGGCGAAAGTCCACGGGCTCCGCCTTTTCGGTACAGCCGCGTCCAACCTTTCTGCACTTCTCGGCCATTCTCGTGGCAGTGCACCCGCCATGTAGTGAGCCCGACGTCCGGGCGGAACAACCGCTCCCGCTGCCACCCGCCTTCCTCAGAGTAGAAAGGCTCCATGAGCTGAACCATCCAGGCGTCCTGTCCGTTGAATTGCACGTGCGCCAGCCACCTCCACCAAAGCCAATAGGCCAAACGAAACTTCCACGCCGCCGGCCCGGAGGTCCATCTCACCGAAAACTGGAAGTACCGGTGGTGAAATTCGTCCACCGGCACGTACCACTCAAAATGAACGATTCCTGGACTCGGAAAGGGATTGACCCGCAAATAGCCGGGGAGGCGAAGCTGTGTCTTCGTCGGCCCCCTGCTTCGAGGCTGCCGCCACCAATCATGCACGTCTCCCGGCCAAAGACCCAGCCCAGGGTATTCGCACTCCATCACCGACGGCCCCTGTTTGTACCCCACCCACGGCCCTTGGATTTCGGGAACAATATCGGTCTTGAACGCCGGAAATATGCGGAACAACATGAGCCAAGAGTTACGATGAAGATACGCTGCATGCGCCGGATCCATCCCGTTCTCCGCTGCCAACCTCCAGTTTCCTTTCCTCAGAGTCACTCTTACTCCCATTACCGCTCGCTCGTCCAAAAACTCCTCCGGCACGTCCTCCTCCAGTCGCGATGGCGTGCCATCCCCGATAAAAACCCAAATCAGCCCCTTGCGCTCCTCCACCGGATAACTGGGTATTCTCACTTTGCCCACGATCGGCGAGTCCGGCCCATCGCTCACTGCTGCCACACATCGTCCATTGGTAATGTCGTATGTCCACCCATGATACCGACAGCTGATCGTCGCCGTCCCCGGAAACTCGCATTTGCCTACCGACAACGGGACTCCGCGATGCGCGCAACGATCCTCCAGCGCGTAACACCGCCCCCCATGCCGAATCAAAAGAAGCCGCTCCCCCAAAATCACCACCGACACAGGCTTTCGCCCCACCCTCCTCGACAGCATCGCCGGATACCAGTAGTTGCGAAACCCCAACACCGCCTCTTCGTAACGCGGCCAAGGGCTGGCTTTAGTTCTGGCCCGCTGTGTCTGACCAGTTTCGTGCGTGAGATTAGCTTCCATGGCCTAACTGCATTTGAGAATTTCTGATCGGTCTCGCGTGCAAGTATCGATAATCGCGTAGACTAAACATTTCGTTAGTTGTTTCATCCCGGAGATATTGCTCGTCTCCATGGAAAACACGGGCCTCTGTTCCTTGGAACTATTTTTTGGGCGTGGCATGCCGAGGCGAGCGGTGGGGATCCCCCACGCACGTAAAATGTTGGCATCCGTTGCGCCGCTGGTTCCTTGCCTCGGTGTGTGCTTCTTGCCCTCCACATATTCCCACGCTCTCGTACACGAACGAATGATCCAGCTCGCAGGGTCCGTCGAAGTGCCCGGAATAGCAAGAACCATATCGCACTCCAAATCCAAGTCCGGGTGGGTTTGACGGATTTCGGTGATTGCGCCTTCGAACTGACGCTTGGCCTCAACCGGATCGGTCCGCGGGCTGATTCTCAGGTCGACATAAAGATTACATACGGCAGGGATAAACGCAGGCTTGTGAGACCACCCGGCCTCGATCACGTTGACAGAACCCTGAGGAGAAACCAGACCGGACGTGTTTCGGTCACTGTACTTTGGGAACCACTCCTCCAGCATCGTGACAACTTTGGCAGCATCGACAATCGGATTTCTTCCGCGGACGACATGCCTGACTCCAGTGTATCCCAAGGAACCCTTGACGCGGACCCGAAACCAGCATAGGCCCACTTCCTCCCATGACACGGCGTATCCTGGCTTCGCAATGATCGCGAAGTCCCCTCTGATGCCTTGCTCCAGCATGAAAGCGCAACCCGATCCCTGACCGGTATTGAATCGCCGTATCGAAGGACGTTTGTTAGTCGGCATTCCGCCCGCGCCCAGTCCGACTAAGACGGTACCTTTCAAAGGAACACTCGATCGTCGAACCGCTTCGACCGCTCCTACCACGCACGCGCCATATCCCTTTGGATTCTCCGCGCCGAGACCGATGACGTCGCCATCTTTGATATAAGCTTCGGTGGTCATCTCGGCCGGAAGTTCCAAACCAACCCAGGGACAATCCTCCTCGGGCCGCCCCGCAAATGCGGTGTCGAGAGGTGCATAGAGCAAAAGTTCAATGCCGTTCCCGCTGCCTGGTAGCTTTCCAATCGCATTTCCTTGATTATCGTCGATCGGTTGGTAAAAAGCCGAAACCCCCCGCGCGCCCATGTAGGAAGCCATGAATTGGGCCAATTCTCTCTCCTCGCCCGTCGGGCTCGGAATACTCGCCATCTTTCGATTCAACTCTCCGAGCCCGCCCTCGTCGATTTCAGACCAGGCGCGCTTCAACCACTGCTCTTGCTCTTGGGAAAGCGGCAAGGGCTGCGCGGTATTTGTCATGGTTGTAGCCATAGTGTCCGTGAGCTTTTTTTGTTCTCCTTTACGCGCCGTCGGCCATAAAAAATTGCAACACGAGTCGGTCGAACTCATCGTGATGTTCTACATGGGCCCAGTGCCCGCATTTGGAAAAAATGTGCATGCGCGCGTCAGGCAATCGCCGCAGCATCAGGAGTCCCACGTCCAGGGCCCCTGCCCGGTCATCCTGGCCCCACACAATCAACGTCTTCGCTTTTAAATTCGGCAGGTCGGCATAGAGGTCGTCTTGCGGGCCGGCGGGCTGCTTGCCAAAGATCTCGATCAGCTCGGGATCATTGCTCGCTTCGAAGCGCTCCTGCACCAAATCGTCCGTGATCCTGGAGCGGTCATAAACCAAGCTTTCCAGAACCTCGCGCATCTTGCCGAGAGTGGGTCCTTCGCCTTTGTAGTAGTTGCCGATGTTCCGGATCGCTTCCAGCGGCATCGGCTGAAAGATGCTGCCTGCCTTGATGGCGCCGCTGCCAATGACCACCAAGCGATCGACTTTCTCCGGATAATCAATGGCGAGCTTAAGCGCGGCCTGCCCGCCCATGGAATTGCCGATGAAATGGGCCTTCTTGATTCCCAAACCATCCATAAAGTCACGAATGGAATTCGCCAAAAACGACTGGCGACTCACCTTGATGACGGGCTTGTCCGACTTCCCATACTGGGGCATGTCGATGAGAAGAGTGCGGAAATGTCTTGAGAGGTCTCCGACGCTCCCCTTGAAATTGCTCCAACCCGTAGCTCCTGGACCGGCGCCGTGGATGCAAATCAGAGGATAGCCTTTACCGAATTCGTGGTAGTGAATATTCAGTTTGCCAGCTTTAACGAACTTCGATTCAGGTTCTTGGTTAGGTGGCATGATTCCTCCTCGATCAAGTCGGCTATTTAGGCGATGGCCCTTTTCTTCTTTTCTTCAGCTAATCTCATCGCGATTTCGACTATCATATCCTCTTGCCCGCCCACCGCCTTGCGTTTCCCGATCTCAACCAAGATATCCCGAGCATCAACGTCAAACTGTTGTGCCGCCTTGTCTGCGTGGAGAAGGAAACTCGAATAGACGCCGGCATAACCCATCGTGAGACTCGCCTTGCCAATGCGGACTGGCTTGTGCATCAGCGGCCTGACGACCTCCTCTGCAACGTCCATAATTTTCCAAAGGTCGATGCCCGTCGCATAGCCCATCTTGTCCAGCACCGCTACTAGCACTTCCGTTGGAGTATTGCCCGAACCCGCGCCGAGTCCGCACGTGCACGCGTCGATCCAGCGGGCTCCCTCTTCAATTGCAGCGACGCTATTTGCAACCGCCAGTGAGAGGTTGTTGTGCCCGTGAAATGCTACCCCTACCTTGATGGCATGGCGCAGCGCGCGAACTCTTTCTCTTACCGTCTGAGGGATCAATGCGCCAGCCGAGTCCGTTACCTGAACGACATCGGCGCCGTAACTTTCCATCAGTTTTCCCTGCTCGGCGATCTTCTCAGCGGATCCCATGTGGGACAACATGAGCATCCCTATCACCTCCATGCCCAACTTTTTGGCTACCCCGATATGTTGCTCGGAGATGTCCGCTTCCGTGACGTGCGTAGCGATCTGAGCAACCTTGGCGCCGCGGTCAGCGGCAATTTCGAGATCCTTTTTTGTGCCGATCCCGGGCAGGAGAAGAACTGCAAGCTTTCCGCGCTTGATTTCAGATGAGGCAGCTCCTAACAGATCGAGTTCGGACTGTTTAGAGAACCCATAGGTGATGGTTGATCCCCCTAGCCCGTCCCCGTGAGACACCTCAATCATCTCTACTCCCGCTTCGTCGAGCCCCTTCGCTACCCGGCCCACCTGCTCCGCCGTGAGTTGATGACTCAGCGCATGACTCCCATCGCGCAGCGTGCTGTCCAGAATGTGAATAAAGGTCTTTTCACTCACGTAAGCACCTCCTCAGTTGTCTTCTTCCAGGTGCCGGCCCTGAGATGCCGAGCAATCTCCTCCCCGACTTTCACCGCCGACGCTGTCATAATGTCCAAATTCCCGGCATACTTAGGTAGGTAGTCCCCCCCGCCTTCCACCTCCACAAATAAAGTAACCTTTTTTTGGCCTTTACCATTTGGAAGGTCCTCGATCAGCGGTTTTGCAACAAGGCGAAATCCTGGCACGTATTCCGCGATTTGCTTGACCATCGCGCCAACGGACCGTTCGATTTTGGCGGCGTCACACTCGTCCATAATGCCATAGATCGTGTTGCGCATGAGAACCGGCGGTTCGGCCGGGTTTAATACGATAATCGCTTTTGCCTTTTCTGCACCGCCGATCTTCTCCAACCCCCGTGCCGTAGTATGAGTAAACTCATCGATATTCTGCCGCGTGCCAGGGCCCGCGCTCTTGCTTGCAATGGTCGCCACAATCTCCGCGTACGCTACCGGAGACACCATCCTCAAAGCATGGACCAGAGGAACGGTCGCTTGCCCCCCACAGCTCACAAGGTTCAGGTTTGGCTCGCCAAGGTATTGCTTCAGATTGACCAAAGGCACGACGTAAGGACCGACCGCCGCCGGCGTGAGATCAACAACAACTTTTTTCTCCCGTTTTAGAAGCGGCGCATGTTGGAGGTGAGCACGGGCGGTCGTCGCTTCAAAAACAATCTCGAAAAGGCTAGCGTGCTTAAGGAGACCGTCGATACCCTCGGCCGTCGTAGTAGCGCCTTCGCTGCGCGCTTGCGCAAGGCCGTCAGAGTCCGCGATGATTCCCGCCATAACTGTGGGCTTCAAGACGTTGCTCCGTTTAAGCTTACACAAGAGATCGGTCCCGATGTTTCCCGACCCCAAAATCGCTACGGGTACCTGCTCCATAGAAACCCCCTTTCAGCTGAATCGAACGGATACGACGCCCAATCCGTCGAAAGAAGCCCGAACGAAGTCTCCGGCAGCGACATCGGCGGCAGCGCAAATGGCCCCTGGCATGATGACTTCACCAGCCTTGAGACTTACACCGTATTTTCCCACGGCGTTGGCGAGCCAGGCCACGGCATTTGCAGGATGACCCAACACGGCTGCTCCGGCGCCGGTATGGACAACCTCGCCGTTTTTTTCCAGGACCATTCCAACAAGCCTCAAATCGATCTGATCTACTCGCTTAGGTGAGCTCCCAAGCACCACCCGGGCTGAGGAGGCGTTATCGGCAATCGTGTCACAGAGCTTGATTTTCCAAGCCTCAATTCTGCTATCTATGATCTCTAACGCCGGAACGACAAAGCGAGTCCCGGCGAGCACTTGAATCGCGCTCACTCCAGGCCCTTGGAGATCCTTATCCAGGACAAAAGCTATTTCCGGTTCGATCTTCGGCTGGATCAGCTCGTTGATGACAAAAGCCGCTCCATCTTCTACAAGCATGCCGTCAAGGATATGGCCATAATCCGGTTGATCGACATTGAGCATCTTCTGCATAGCTTTACTCGTGAGACCGATTTTCTTGCCAACAACCTTGGCTCCCTGAGCTTTCTTCATCTCAATCAATGCCAACTGGATATGGTAGGCCTCGTCTGGCTCAATGTCCGGAAAACTTGCGGTCAGCGGACGGAGCGTTTTGTGTTGTTGCTCGGCATTAAAAAGTTCCTCCGCCGCTTTACGAACCTGCTCCTCACTTAAACCGGCCAAGCTTCGACTCCTATTTGCTGAAAACTTTTTTGTACCTTTCAAAAGTGTCATATCCGAGATTGCGAGATATGGAAGCTGCCACCTTCAAGACCTTCGTGCCAAAAAAGGATAACTTCTCCTGGTTCAGTCTGGCGGAGGGTCCTGCAACGCTCACTGCGCCGACCATGCGCCCCGAGTGGTCTCGGATTGGGGCACCCGCACAGCGCAACCCCAACTCGATTTCTTCGTTGTCTATTGCGTAGCCGCGCAGACGTATTCGCTCTAAATCCTTCAACAACGCATCAACATTCTTTATCGTGTTTCGAGTGTAAGCCTTCAGGGGCGGTCCTTGAAGGTGATCTTTGACTTGCTCCGCCTCCAGGCAGGAAAGCATCGCCTTTCCCAGCGAGGTGCAGTAAGTAGGGATCCTTCGCCCAACCCGTGAGGGCATACGCAAGGCATGTGGCCCTTCAACCTTTTCCAAGTATAAGACCTGGTCCTCATCCAGCACAGCTAAGTGAACAGTCTCCTCGGTCTCTTCCATAAGTTGGATTAAGTATGGTTTAGCAACTTCCCTTAATTGTATTCTGGCCGCTGCTTGATTGCCCAACTTAAAAAGCTTCATTCCTAAATAGTAATTTCCAGTTTCCCGGTTCTGTCCAATGATGTCGTTGTACTCCAGCGCCATGAGAATTCTGTGGGCTGTGCTTTTATGAAGGCCGGTTTTTGCCGCGATTTCACTGACAGGCAATTCGGGCTGCTCAAAGGTAAAACAATCTAAGATTTGGGCTGCTCGATCGATGACCTGTACCCGGTATAGCCTAGTATCCAGTTTTGATGACTGCGGCCCTCGCCCGTTGATGGGGGACGATGTTACTTTATCTGAGGATCGTCTCATATTGTAAGATTACGTCTCATATCAACTCTATTAAAAAATCTTTCCCGCTGTCAAGAACATTAATCGCAGGTGTTTTTGCCGTGAGTCTTGCTGTAATGCTGTAATCATACTTGGGGTCAGTCACATCAATCTCCACGACAACATTCGCTGACATGACACCCTCTCCTTCCTTATAGAAATCTATATTTCCGAGCATAACTTTTCCCACGGCTTCCGCCACCACCGGTGGCTTGAAGTGTTATGCTGAAAAAAACCGTAGCGTTTGCTGGAATCTGGAGATGAGAGCTTGTCTTGCTGATTAATATGAAAGCGATGTATTCCGCAACGGCGGTTGTTATGGTGCCGGATCGAGGAGGGGAACAGTTATGGAATATATCGCACTGGACGTTCACAAGAGGTACACCTGGGCACGAGTAGAGAATGCACAAGGAGAACGGTTGTACGAGAGTCGGTTGGCGCACGCTCATGGAACGATCAAGCATTTTGTTAATCGATGGACTGCAGGGTCTCCTGTGGCCGTGGAGACGGTGGGGAACTGGTACTGGGTGGTCGATGAGATCGAGGCGGGAGGAGGAAAGCCGCAGCTGGTCAACGCGCGGTTGGCCAAACTGATGATGGGAAGCGTGAATAAGAGCGACAAGCTCGATGCTAAAGGGATGAACCGGCTGCAAAGAACAGGAACCCTGCCGACGGTTTGGATTGCTTCGTCTTCGGTTCGTGATGCCCGCGAGCTGCCGCGCACCCGCATGGTGCTCAATCGACAGCGCACGCAACTTAAGAACCGAGTCCATGCCACTCTGGGGAAATACGGGTTTGTGGTCGAAGGGGCGACTGATGCCTTTGGCAAGCGAGGGCGTAAGATCTTGACCGAACTTTTGACCCAGCTTCCACCCCATACTGAACAGGCGCTTCGACGCGTGCTCGATCAACTGGATCACGTCAGTGAGAATCTGAAATGGATTGAAGGAAAAATGATAGAGGTTTTTGCTCCGTGTCCCGAGACTAACTGGCTTAAGACTCTGCCTGGGGTGGCAGACATTCTGGCGGTGGTGATTTGGACGGAGATCGGCACCATTGAGCGCTTCGGCCGTGCCGAGCAATTCGCGAGCTACTGTGGGTTGGTTGCGCGGGAGAACTCCAGCGGCGGCAAGATTCGCTTCGGAGCGGTGCGCCGCGATGTCAATGTGTATCTGAAGTGGGCCTTTGTCGAGGCGGCCAACAGTGCGGTGCTTAACGCTGAGCGCTGTGGCTACGATCATATCAGGCGCCTTTACCAACGGATTAAAGCCCGGCGCGGCCACGGTAAAGCCAAAGTGGCTGTGGCGCGCCACCTTGCGGAGGCCAGTTTTTGGATGCTTAAGAAAGGAGAGTCCTATCGGGAACCGATGTCGTCCACGCAACGGTAAGCGCGCCAAGCTCATGGGTCCACCGAGACCCGCATGCTGATTGCGACACCGTTGTGAAATATTTCTCTGCCGCATAAGACGGCGAATAGATGAGTCCGATAACACCGGGTGCAGAACACTACGGGCGACGGGTAGAGGTTTGTCGAAAAACATTTGACGGAATACCGATCCGTGAATAACAGCCCTTGACAAAGCTTTCATAGATGAGCCATGAGAATCACAATAAAACCATTCTTTGATGATTACCCGTTGGCAGCGGTGCCATTCTGACATAAGGCCGCAATATGCTAACCTGGGTTCTCATTGGTTAGAGCTTCCAACCTTGAAAAACAGAGTCGAGGAGGTTTGGTCTCATGCCTGAGCAGATTTCGAAGTACCGGATGTAACACTTCAGGTGCTAAAGGGCGCTGGTGCTGTTTGTGGTGAAGGTGCGCCGCAGAAGATACTGACGCAGTGTCCTGCCGAGCGGTTCTGCTCTCTTCCAACAGGTGAAATCTGCGTTTACGGGATGAAGGAGATTCCGCAAATGACGCAGATTACATCGCAGGAACTGGCTCAAGTTGTGTGTCCGAAGGCTCAACGGGGTGGCAGAGATTCAGCGGTGATCTCGGGGGTGGAGGGTATAATGCTAGGTGCTGTTTTCCTTGCAGGTCTCGTGCTGGGAAGATCCCGGCAAAAGTCGCGGGTCAATGGATAGAGGGCAAGTCTCCATGTTCTTCCGAAAGCAGCTTGTTGTTCTCACTCTTTTTGCCCTTGTGGGGATGGGCTTGGTTGCGACTCCGGGTTGGGCTGATCTGGAGAAATACGTCCGGAAGCCCGAGGCTCAGTTCGGCTGGAAACTAAAGGACAAAATCGAGATCGAGCAGTCCGGAGACCGGATCTATGATCTCCACTTCGTGTCACAGACTTGGCAAGAGATTACATGGGAACATCAGTTGCAAGTCTACCAACCTAAGAGTGTCGCCCCAAACTCGACAATGTTCTTGTGGGTTACAGGTGGCTCGGCGAGACCGACACATGCCTCACTGGGTCTGGAGTTAGCCCGGAAAATCAAGGCTCCGGTGGCCTTTCTCTATCACATCCCGAATCAACCACTCCTCGAAAGCAAGCTCCGAGAGGATGATTTGATTGCCGAGACTTTTGTCCGCTACCTCAAGAGTAAGGACGAAAACTGGCCGCTTCTTCTTCCGATGGTGAAAAGCGCGGTCAAAGCTATGGATGTCTTGCAGGCGTTTGGCAAACAAGAATGGAGCGAGCCGATCAATGGGTTCATCATTTCCGGCGCATCAAAACGCGGCTGGACGACGTGGCTCACCGCGGCCATCGACCGCCGGGTTCGGGCCATTTCCCCGGTGGTTATTGACACGCTAAACATGCGTGCACAGATGGCCAGACAACTCGAAGCGTTCGGCTCCTACAGTGCCACGCTTGCACCCTACACGAGCAGGGGATTGGTGCCGATACCCGAAACACCCGAAGGCGAGCGCCTCTTGAGCATGGTAGATCCCTGGGCATATCGCGACAGGTTAGCCTTACCTAAGTTGATCATTAACGGAAGCAACGATTTCTACTGGGTGACAGACGCGCTCAATCTCTATTGGAACGAGCTCCGAGGGGACAAGTGGGTACTTTACGTGCCGAATGCTGGCCACAACTTGCTAAGGCAAGACGGCGCTAACTCGGATCCGTTCGCTTATCTCATCAACAGCCTCGCAGCTTTCTCCCGTCACCAAATGAGCGGCAGATCCATGCCGAACCTAAAATGGAAGCATGAGACCTTGAACGGCAGGCAGCGCCTAACGATTGAGGCGACACCGGCTCCTACAGGTGCAAGGCTCTGGGTGGCGCAGGCACCGACTCAGGACTTCCGTAGGGCTAAGTGGAGAGAGCAGGCCGTGAGCTTTTCTAAGGGCACAGTCATCGGCGAAGTTACCTCGCCGCAGGAAGGCTACCTTGCCTTTTACGGCGAGCTGGATTATGAGATCGATGGCTTAAAGTACCACCTCTCCACTCAGATCAGAACGACAGAATCAAGGTAGCGGACACACATTAAAAAGGCAGCAGCTGCGCTATGCTGACATAAGGCCACAATATACTGAACAAGTATGATTTAATAGTTTGACGCTATTGGCGCACAGCTTGAGGCAGCCTATTTTCCATCGCGAGGATCAATCGGGCCCTCAATCAATTACAAGGAAGGAGGAAATATTCTCTTTCATGGCATTAAACTAGAGACCACTCGTCTTTTGCGAGCACCCTTTGCGCAGCGCTGGCTGCTTGAAACAGGCGCTTTGGTCTGCATCCTGACTATCGTCTGGGGTAAGCTGGTTGACTTTAGTATTCTGCTTCCCAGTGAATGGTGGGCATCCGAAGAGTCAATTAAGCATTGGATGCGGCCACCTTTTTATGTCTTCCGTGCTATTCCCACTTACCCCCACATCTTCAGCGCGACACTGGCAAGCCTGCTGCTCCTAGTTGCGCCGCTCGCGCTATTGCGGCGAACGTGGCGTCTTCTATTATTGCTTCTACTCAATCTGATGCTAACGACACTGGGTCTGGCAGATTTTGTGCACGTTCGTTTCTATGGTGACGTCATATCCGTTTCAGATCTGGTAATGGCACCGGCCCTAATAGGTCTAGTGCCGAGTATCGTAAAGATACTGCGGTCAACTGATGCACTATATTATCTTGACATTATTATTTGCTGTGCGATTTTTCCCCTTTATGTCCGCGCCTGCAAGCGGATTCTTCCTCTTGATCGCGGACATAGAGCACGCACCAGCTTTGGACTGCTGGTCGTTGGTCTAATCCTTGCCATTCCGACGACCTGGTTGGTCTGGCAAAATAAACGCGAGTTGTTCTCCTATACAAGTTTACGAATTGAGGTCGCCTCAACTATAGGCATCTTGCCGTACCATTTATCTGACATTGTGCTTAACCTGGCCACAACAAAGCCCAAGATCGATGCAACAGAGCGCGAACGAGTCGGTCGCTTCTTAACGAATGAATATCAGCGGAAGACATCTCCTTCGCCTCTAACCGGTATTGCGCGCGGGCGAAACGTGATTGTAATTAGCGCCGAATCCCTGCAGGCATTTCCGATTGGGCTGAAGGTTAAGGAGCAGAATATCGCCCCAAGACTTTCTGGATTTGCAAGGGAAAGCCTTCACTTTGTGAACTTTTATGATCAAACACACTTAGGAACGACTTCGGACGCCGAGGTCATGTCAATGCAATCGCTGCATCCTCTGTCTGTAGGCGTTCTTGTGAGCCATTTTCATCATCACTATTTTCGAGGCCTTCCAAAAATCCTGTCAGAACATGGTTACACGACATTATCCGCATGTGCGGCGCCACCCAATTTTTGGCACATGGATCAAATGCATCCCCGACTGGGGTTTCAGAAGTCGTATTTTGAGGAGAGCTACAATATCGTCGAGCGCATTAACCACTGGCTATCGGATAAGGAGTTTTTTGCTCAATCGATTCGAATCCTGAGAGAACAAAGCGAGCCGTTTATGGCATTTCTCCTCAGCGCCTCAAACCACCATCCTTACCAATTGCCGGAACGCTATCGCGAATTGGATTTAGGTGAGCTAGAGGGAACTTTACTGGGGGATTATCTCCACTCCGTCCATTACTTCGACCAAGCATTCGGTGAGTTTGTAGATAAACTGCGAGATTCCGGTCTGTTAGACAAGTCTGTAATTCTGGTGTACGGCGACCATCAGGGCTTTCTAGGCGATCCTCCACAGCTTGCCAACCTCCTTGGATTCTCAGAACGGGATGCGTTTCGGACCTTGCAAGTTAGAAAGAGTGTCCCGCTTCTTATCCGCCTCCCTTATAAACGGGAGGCCGGTGTGAGAGCAGTTGCTGGAGGCCACTTAGACATTGCTCCAACCCTGCTCAGCTTGCTCGGCATCATTGACGATAAGAATGTTATGTTAGGCTCGGATTTAACCAAAGGGCAAGATTCTCTGGTCGTCTTTAGAGACGGCAGCTTTATAGATGGAAAATATTATTTTCGTAACAGATTTTCCGCCCGTACCTGCTACGAGGTTAAAACGAGTAGAGTTATCGATTGTGAGCGTCTCAAAGCCTCGCGACGGACAGCCCTCGAGCAACTCGAAATTTCTGATGTCATCATCCAATCAGATCTCATTCCAGTCCTTACCGATGGCAAGGGCAAAAACCCGGTGAGATGAATAGACACATCCTAAGGGGCTCATTATTATTGTCCTTGTTGCTTTTCTTTCTTATGGAACTTGTGGTTGCTTCAGCTTTTGCCAGCGAGTCACCGTCCAGAAGAGTATTCTTGATGGAGGCAACAATTGAGTGTGGATGGGGATATGGCTACTCAGTTTCCCTGGGAACGTACAGTAGCGAACAAGTGGACTGGTTGCGATCTATTCTGGCTTACGTCAACAATGGCGGGGTCAATAGAAGACACTTTACCTTTGAAGAATATACAGCGAATGGCTTGTCATTAGCCGCGATGAAAAAGCTAATAGCCCGCATTGATTTCAGGAACTGGGCGGGCACGGAATTGGTCAAGGCAATCGAGACTCTTATGACTCGCCGCAGCCAATTGATTGGTCAACCGCCCGCCTTTTTCTCCCTTGACAGCATGTTTGAGAAGCCGGTCTTCCAAGCGTATTGGACAAGCAGAGAACACACTCTTGGATTACTGACGCGGCAATTCCACATTCTCCAACAGGATAATGGTGTAGACTGCAACTAGGGACGCGGGAAGGGCACATTTTATGTTTCGGGCCTAACATTTCGCTGCAGACCGATCGCCAACAGCGTCGGCTGAGCTTAAGCGCTAGTAGGATCGAACGGGTTGTGAAGGCATTGCTATGGCCATGCCCTTGAAGGAGTAAGGCTAACCATCATACTCTTACGACGCTATGCTAATGACAGCTACGGTCTATAGCGGCACGCTTCGAAATTTCAGGCAAAGGTCCAGAAGGATCACCCGGTTCCGCTGGAGCGGAGCTATTGTCTGGTACTGTGCTCTTGCGATCTGCGGATTCTTCGTCGTCAACTGGATCTACCAGGTCATTCGGAAACCCGGCGAGCTCTTCATGCCAATGAGTGCCTCCTTGTCAAAGAGCCCCGAGTCCACGTGGCATAGCTACGGATCGCTCTTCGAGAAACATTCTACCAGCATCATTTCACCTGAATTTCTTGCCGCTCTGGCTCAAGTCGAAGGTGACGGAAACCCAGTCGCCCGTACCTACTGGCGTTGGAAATGGTCATGGAACCCCTTCCAAATTTATCGTCCCGCATCAAGCGCGGTCGGCATGTTTCAAATCACGGACGGAAACTTCGCTGAAGCGCGAAAGTACTGCATCTGGGATCATCAAGTTGTCAGCGATGGGCCATGGCATGACCTGCATTCCTGCTGGTTCAATAGCCTCTATACCAGAATCCTACCGAGCCACTCAACTGAGTTGACTGCCGCGTACCTCCATCAGAGCGTGGTTAATATGCTGGCTGCTCGCCGCATCGCAAAGGCCAGCCCTGCTCAAAGACAAAAGCTGGCTGCCGTGATTCACCTGTGCGGAGCGAAGAGAGGAGAGACTTTTGCCAAACGGGGCTTCAAGGTGGCCCCAGGCGAGCGCTGTGGGACTCACAGCCTGCGGCGCTATCTGATTCAAGTTGACCGGATGAAACAACGCTTTGCTCGATTGAGAAAGTTACCGAGCGGGCTGGACGAACGAGGCATTTGATCAAGAAGGCCGCAGCCGCTTTCAAATTTTTGGATCGACAATAGTCCTCTACCGGCTCGTTAGATTGAAACAATCCACCTTAGGGGTGTACTATTGGCATCATGAAGCAAGACCCAAATGACCTGCTAAAAGAGGCTCTCAAGCTTCCACCGGAAGCCAGAGCCGCGCTTGCTGGATCTCTTCTTGACAGTCTTGACCAAGAGGTGGACGAGGACGCGGAAGCTGCTTGGCACGCTAAAATAGATCGGCGGCTGAAGGAGCTTGATTCGGGAGCGGTCAAGCCTATTCCGTGGTCTGAAGCACGCCGTAGAATCTCTGGCCGATAATGGCTCAGCTGCCCGTCGATGTTCACCCTGACGCAATCGCGGAGGCTCGGGCGGCTTTTGGATGGTCGGGAGCGGAATGAAACTGCTGCAGAGGCTTTCCTTGCGGAGCTGGACCGCGCTGTCGAACTTATCTCAGAGAGTCCCATGCGATGGCCCAATTACCTCCATGGTACGCGACGTTTCCTGTTAAGAAGGTTTCCCTTCGGTGTTGTTTATCGTCAGGGCCGGTGAGAGTCTGCAGGTCGTCGCTGTCGCTCACGCCCGCCGAAGACCGGGCTACTGGAAGGGCCGCTGATGCGGCTCCAATCTAACCCTCCTCTGGAGCGAATTTAAAGAACCAGACCGCTCAGCCATAATGTCATGAAACTCAAAGATAAAGTCGCTTTAATCACTGGAGGCGTAAGGGGAATTGGAAAAGCGGTGGCGCTGGCCTATGCGCGTGAAGGCGCAAGGCTTGCCCTCTGCTCAAGGACCGAGTCGGAAATCGATGGAACTGTGCGTGAGCTTCAGGGTCTCAAAGCGGAGGCCAAGGGGTGGGTTTGCGATGTCTCGTCCGAAGAGCCGGTAAAAGATCTCGTCCAGGAAGTTCACAAAGCCTATGGCCGGATCGATGTGCTTGTTAACAATGCCGGAGTGATGACCCGGCCTACATCAGTCGCAGAGTTCGACGTGAAAAAGTGGGACTATACGATCGCGGTCAACCTGCGTGGCCCTTTTCTGGTGACCAGAGAAGTGCTTCCTCTTATGATTCGGCAGAAGAGCGGATCTATTATAAACGTCTCATCCGGCCTTGGCCGTATGGGCTACGCCAATTTCAGCGCCTACTCAGTATCAAAATGGGGACTCGAGGGGTTCACTCAGGTGCTTGCCGCGGAGTTGCGCTCAAACAACGTCCGGGTGAACTCCGTAGATCCGGGCTATGTGGCAACGAAGATAACTCACCATCAGGGGAGAGATCCCGATTCTGTGACCGAGGTTTTTGTCTTTCTCGCCTCGGATGAGTCTAGGGGAACTACCGGTAGCATGCTGAGCTCGTCGAAATGGATGTCGGAAATCAGACAGAGACGGGGATAGAGAGAAGGAGCGGCTTACTTCTTCTTCAGCAGGTTCAAGGCCTCGTTGGCCTTTTTCTCCGAGGCGTCGTGCTGGCCGGCATCGTGCAGCTTTTGAGCTTCGTCCAGAAGCGTCTTAACTTTATTCTCTTGTGCCTTCGCAAGCTTGGCTTTCGGTAAAAGATTGCGGCCCTCGCTTATCAGCTCAGGACAGGTATTGGCCCATATCGGCTGAACGGAAAAAAGCAACAAACCAGCCGCCGCAACTAAAAACCTGATTCTCTTCATTTTTTTCCTCCTCAGCTTCTCAGCTCTAAAGCCCCAAAAGCACCTCGATCTTCCCCTGGTCAAAACCGACGACGACCTCGCCGTCAATGATTGTGACCGGAGTGCTCTGATAACCCATCGCCAGCAGTTCTTTCAATGCTGCTTGGTCCTCACGCACGTTTTTATCTGTGAACGCTATCCCTTTTTGAGAAAGAAACTCTTTCTCTCTATGACACGGGCCTCAGCCGGGCTGAGAAAAAACGACGACTAACTTAGCCATTTGCCTCCTCCCTGGGTGAATCAAGCTACCGCATGAGATCTCTTAGGTCAAACGGAAGGTCCGGGATTCTTTAAAAGGGTCAAACAATCTGTTACTTTTTCAGCATCATCATGAAGACGGGATTTTTAACCCACGCAAGGCTCAAAACTGTCGCCATACCTCTCTGTCTGATTTTCCTGCTTTCTCTCCGAGCCTGGGGCCTCGAAATTCCATCACTTGCGGCCCCAGCAACCGGCGAAATCATAAAGCACGTCCGTTATCTCGCCTCGGACGAGCTTACGGGACGGGGTGTCGACACTCCCGGCATCCAGCTTGCGAGAAACTACATCGCCAAAGAATTCAAAAACTACGGCCTCCTCCCAGGGGGAGACAATGGAACTTATTTCCAAAGCTTGGAGGTCGTCACGGGAGTCAAAGCGAAAGAGCCAAGCACTGCCATTCTCTCGGGTGACCCACCTCTGGTTTTAAACCAAGATTGGACCCCACTCGGTCTCTCCCACTCGGGGGTCGCGGAGGGAGAGGTCGTATTCGTTGGGTATGGCATCACGGCTCAGGATTATGGTTACGATGACTATGCCGGGATTGAGGTTAAGGGCAAGCTCGTTTTGGTTCTACGCTACGAGCCTCCGCCCACGCGCGACAATAGCCCTTTCCACAAGGCGCCACGATACTCGCGCCACGCCACATTCAACGCTAAAGCATCCAACGCCCGCAACCATGGAGCGATCGGCATGATTCTCGTCGATCCCAACCCTGTCCGAGAAGGCGAACCGGAACTGATATCGTTGAGACGAACCTTGGGTCAAAACGATTCCGGCCTCGTGAGCGTGCAGATCAAGAAGCAGCTCGTAGAAAAATGGCTCCAGCGCGCCAATCTCTCGCTCGCGGAGCTCAAGCAAAAGATTGACCGCGAAGAGAAACCGGCTTCGGCTCTACTTTCCGGTCTAAAGGTTTCTCTTCAAGTAAATCTCGAAAAGACAACCCACAAGACTGACAACGTGATCGGTATTTTGCCCGGCTCCGACCCAAAGCTAAAGGAGCAGAACATCGTCATTGGAGCGCACTACGATCATATAGGCCTCGGCTACTTCGGCACACGCGACGCGAGTACCGAGGGACAAATCCATAACGGCGCAGACGACAACGCGTCTGGAACGGCCGTCGTCATGAAGCTGGCTGAGGATCTTGCCAGGGCGGTTCGCAAACCCGCGAGGACCGTTGTTTTCGTGGCTTTCACGGCTGAAGAGTTAGGCATCAGAGGCTCCAGATATTACGTGGAACATCCGCCCTTCCCGCTTGGGTCTACCGTCGCCATGCTGAATTTCGACATGGTGGGACGAATGAAAAACAATCAACTAACGGTTGCCGGGATGGATACAGCCAGAGAATTTTCCGAATGGATTACCGAGGCAGGTAAAAAGGTAGGAGTTGAAATACAAGGTTCTTCACCAAGAGGGGGCAGCAGCGATCATTCTGCTTTCCACGCGAAAGATATTCCCAGCCTTCACTTCTACACAGGGATTCATGAGGACTATCACCGGCCTACGGATGACTGGGACAAGCTGAACTTTGAAGGGATGGTTAAATTAAGCGATCTGGTTTTGAATGTCGTCGGAAAGCTTGCCTCAAGCCCCCAGTCCCTCAAGTTTGTCCGCCCTTCGCCTACCGCAACGGGCCTTGAGCCTACCCATCCATATCCTTGATAATAATCCTCCCTTTCTAGAATCACAAAATCAAAAGTCCAGGGGGGACGCGGAGCGGGCCCGTTTTCTTGATCTGTTTGGTGAACTCAAACTCCGCAAAGGCCCACGGAGCACTCAACTCTTTGAGACGGACTGATGGCTCCGGAATGTTAGCGAAGACCTCTTGTTGGATGGCTAGAGAGCCAAACAGGAACGCAAATAGGAACGTGTAAATCGCGTGTCAACTAGGAAAAACCCATGAAATCCAGCGAATTTTATGGCAAACTTTGCGTTAATTGTGCTAGTGTAGCTGAATCTCACGGAGGCCCCAAATTTATGATCAAACTTTACCATTCTCCTTTATCCTCAAATTCACGCAAAGTACGGATCGCGCTGATCGAAAAAGGGCTGGAATTTGAGCGCATCCTTGTCGATCTGTCGAAGAAGGAGCAGAAGAATCCGGAGTACCTGAAAATCCACCCCTTCGGACAGGTGCCGGCTCTGGATGACGAAGGGTTCATCGTCTACGACTCCACGATCATCAATGAGTATTTGGAAGACGAATACCCCTATCCTCCTCTGCTTCCCAAGGATTCCGAAGGCCGCGCACGGGCGCGACTCATGGAAGATTTCCGCGACAACTATTTGAATCCCCCTTTCATGGAGATCTTTCGTGAAGTCCGCTCCAAACCCGAAGGTCAAAGAGACCAAAACATTATTGAGAACGCTAAATCAGCGATCGCCCAGTGCTTCGACAGGCTAGAAAAGGAACTGGAAGGAAAAGAGTATTTGGTTGGGTCTTTCAGCTTGGCGGACATCGCCTACATGCCAAACATCGATGCCCTGGAACGCTTCAATATCCAGATAGATTCGAGATACAAGAATACGCTTGCGTGGATAGAGCGCCTTAAGACAAGGCCAAGCTACGCGGCGTCGGCGCAGTAACGCCTTGATCGAGGACGGAGGATTGAAGATAGCGATCCTCGATCCTCTATCTTCTATCCTCAAAAATCATTAGTTGTGCCTTCCCAAAGACTGCTCTTCGCTTGGCTGGTTCATCTTTACACAGCCTCAGGAGCCGTCCTCGCCTTTTTCGCGCTGGTTTTTATTGAGCAACAGAGATTCCGGGAGGCGTTCGGGTTGATGGGGCTGGCGGTTTTGGTCGATGCGACCGATGGAACCTTGGCTCGATGGACCAGGGTGAAAGAGCTGATCCCGCGGTTCGATGGCGATCGCCTGGAAGATATTATTGATTACCTCAATTATGTCCTCGTCCCTTCTTTTCTCCTGATTCGAGCCGATCTTCTTCCTGAGAACGATGCCCTTTGGATAGCGGCCTTGCCGCTGTTAGCCAGCGCCTACGGCTTCTGTCAGAAGGAGGCAAAGACCTCAGACCATTTTTTTCTCGGGTTCCCGTCTTATTGGAACATCATCGCTTTCTACATGTACGTCTTGCAGACTCCGCGGTGGATGAACGCTTTTCTTATCACCGTCTTTTCGGCACTGGTATTTGTTCCCATCCGCTATCTTTACCCTAGCCGCAGCCCCGTGTTCCGTACTCTCACCATAATTCTGGGAACCGTCTGGGGGATTCTGATGAGCGCCATGATTTACCTACTTCCGCAACGCTCGACCTCTATCGCATTAGCCTCGTTTCTCTTCCCCATTTACTATATGATCCTCTCCTTATGGCTGGAAACCCGGCGGCCGCGCCGCAAAGCCTGACGCCGCTTACAGGGTACAAAGGGGTTAAAACTTCAAACGAGGTTGGTCTATGCAGCGAAAGATAAAATTCTACTTTCTGACAATTCTCCTTAGCGGAACCGTTCTGTTCCTCGGAGCCTCGACCCAGAATCAGAGAAATTCAACCTCAAACCCTTCTCCAAAATACATCTTCATCTTTCTAGCCGATGGCGCCGGGGTCACCCACATGGAGATAGCGAGACAATACAGTCGATATATCCACCAGGAAAAGCTCATTATCCCCGATAAGATCATGAAAGAGGGATCTTTCGGATTATTGACGACCCACGCAGCCGACTCGCTCTCGAGCGACTCTGCCGCAGCCGCCACAGCCCTGGCGAGCGGCTGCAAGACAAAACCCGGTTGGATCGGCACATGCGCGGACGGCAGCATCCCCACGACGGTCATGGAGATGGCCAAGAGCCGCGGAATGCGGATCGGGCTCATCACCAATTCAACCGTCTACGACGCCAGCCCGGCTGCCTTTGCCGGTCACGTGCAAGACCGAAGATTGCACAGCTCGATCATCGACCAATATCTCAAGCTGGAACCGGATCTTCTCATGGGCGGAGGAAGGGACATATTTCTTCCAAGGACCCAGCCTGACAGCCGTCGAAAAGACGACACCGACATGATCGCGGTCTTCCAAAAACAGGGCTATGTCTATGTGACCAATAAGGAGGAGCTATCTCGGGCGAAAGCCAACAAGGTTCTGGGGCTTTTCAGCCTTCGAGACATGAGTTTCGAGCTGGACCGCGACAAAAACGTGGAGCCTTCCATCTACGACATGACCCAAGCCGCGATCCGCCTTCTCCAGGAGGGGAACAAGGGGGGCTTTATGGCCTTCATAGAGACGGAAAACACCGACAGCGCGGCCCACATGATGGACATCGCCTCTTTGATCCACGACTTTAGGGAGTTTGATCGGGCCGTGGGACTGGCGTACGAGTTCTACAGAAAACATCCGGGCGAAACACTCATCCTCGTCACCTCCGATCACGAGACAGGAGGGCTGGCTTTCACCATGGCCTTGAGGGATATTGATCCGTCTAACCCCAGGAAGCAAATTGCCGGCACCGAACAAGACCTCAGAAAAATCCAGTCGATTCCAATCTCTATAAAGAAGGCGCTAGAGATTCTCGGGCCCAATCCCACCTCAGAGTCCGTCGACAAGCTGATGGCGGATTATTTCAAAGGATTTATTCTTGCGCCCGATCTAAAAAAGACTATGTTGGGGAAGGACCCCGTCGGACGAACTATTTATTCGAATACGGTTGCAAATTGTCTGGGTATGATGATCGCGAACAACACCCAGGCCTATTGGGCTACCACATCCCATACCAATCACCCGGTTTTCGTGGCAGCCCTCGGGATCGGCGCCGAGCGATTCCGCGGCTATCAGGACAACACGGACTTTGCCAAACACATCTTCTCCCTAATCCACTGAAATTCTCAGGGAAACAGGCCACGAAGAATACCTCCCCTAAGCACCGAGAGCGGCGCTACCTGCCTCGGCGATTTCGCGATCTTCTTCGCTCTTTGCCCCGCTCACGCCTACGACCCCGATGAAATTGCCGTTGACGGAGATCGGCGCTCCCCCCGGAAAGGACACAATCGATCCCGGACCCGCGGCCAAAGTGAGCGCAATCGCCCGATGATCGTCCATGTCTCTGCCGCTCGACGTCTTCTTACCTGTGGGACTGGGGGTGAGAAGTCTTAAATCCTTGAACGTAGTAGCGCTCTGCGCGCCATCTTTAGTATAACGGGCGCTCTCTCTGCAACCACTTGGCTCATGTCAATACGAAGCCAGTAAAAACTTTCATTTACACCCAAGGGGTGTTTGCCAACGTCCCCTTCATTCCCGTTCATTGACTTACTTTCCAGGCAGGCTAGACTTTCTTTATCACCGAGGTGCGAGCTCGAGAATACAGCATCAGGCCGAGTCTTCGACCGACCCTCAGTAGAGACGAATGGCTTCCAAAGTACAGGAGCTTCGCTGGCGTGCGGAACGGATCGCGCGCCACCCGCGCACCAAAAAGATCGCGATCTGGATCGCCTCAGTCCTCATTGCAATCGGAATCCTAGGGGCTCTCATCGCGCCTCCCCTCATCCGAGCGAAACTTGCAGCTGAGTTATCTGAGAAGCTCCACCGCGACGTCGCCATCCAGCAAGTTCGCATCAACCCGTACGCGATGTCGGTTACGATCCGTGGCTTCTCGATGAAGGAACACGAGGATTCGGCCATCGCCGTTGCTTTTGATGAGCTTTATCTCAATGTGGAAATGCGGTCGCTGATTCAGTGGGGAGTTGCGATCAAGGAACTCCGACTGTCAAAGCCCTACATCAATCTCATCCGCAACGGTGATCGGACTTATAATTTTCAAGATCTGATCGATGAATTCACGGCCGGCCCGCCGGGGGGTTCGACTCCCCGCTTCTCTCTTAGAAACATAGAAGTGATAGACGGCAAGATTGACTTCGACGACCGCCCGGAGCAGACCAAGCACACGCTCTCTTCGATCCGCATCGGCGTGCCGTTTCTTTCGAGCTTGCCGCTTTACGCTGACGTCAAGGTGAAACCGGCGTTTTCGGCGTTGCTGAACGGGTCTCCTATACAAATCGCCGGCGACACCGAGCCTTTCAAAGCCTCGCACGAGACCACGATTCAGCTGAATATCGACAAGCTAGAGATCCCTACTTACCTCAGTTACTCGCCGGTGGAACTGCGCTTCGGAGTTCCCACCGGTCAAATCGACGGTAAGCTAACGGCGGCGTTCAGAACATACGAAGACAAGCCGTCCGTGCTCTCGATTTCCGGAAGTCTCACGTTGAAAGAGCTCGTCTTGAAGCACAAAGACGACAAGCCCTTGCTGAGCCTTCCGGCACTTCAATTGGCAATCGAGGACTTTGAGGTTTTCGCCAACCGGGGGGTCTTTCGTACGATAAAGGCACACGGGCTGGAACTGAATTTGACGCGCGATCGCAGCGGCAGGTTGAACCTTGCGTCGTTGGTGGACAGGCCAAAGCCAACCGGGCGCTCAGAGCCGAAAAAGGAGGGCACCCCCTTCAGTTACCAGGTGGGCGAAATTCTCCTCGAATCGAGCACACTCCATTTTGTCGACGAGTTACCGGGGCGTCATGAAGCGACGCTGAACAACCTTCGTCTCAACGTTAAGAATCTCACCAACGAGCCGGAGAAAAAAGCCGACGTTGAGCTTTCATTCGAGTCTGAGGCGAAAGAGCAGTTCAAGGCCAAGAATCCGCCTGGCAAGGCATCCGCTCGCGCCGGCGACAAAAAGGGGACTGTGAGATTAATGGGAACCGCCGGCGTCAATCCCACCTCAGGGCAGTTCAATCTCGAAGCCCAAGATTTGGAACTCCCACCTCTTCAACCGTATTTTGCGGAGCAGGTGAATTTTGTGGTGACGAGCGGCAAGGCAGGAACCAAAGGAGACCTATCCGTGGAATCCGGCGGTGACGGCCCGCTAAAAGTCGACTACGCGGGTAGTCTCCAGGTTGCGGATTTCGCCGCCCTCGACCGCGACACAACTCAGGATCTGTTCAAGTGGAAGTCTTTAGAGGTCCCTCGCTTCCAATTGGCCATGTCGCCCCTGCAACTGAGGGCCAACGAAATCAACGTCGCCGATTTTTACGCTCGCATTTTTATTGGCCCCGACGGCAAATTCAATTTGCAAAAGCTGGCGGCCGAAGAAAAAAAGGCGCCCGGAACGCCAAGCGAGCCTGACCTACCGACCCCGTCCGGCGAGCGGCGCATCACGATAGGCAAGATCAACCTGAAAGGCGGCGATGTCCACTTCAGCGACCTCTTCATCAAGCCGAATTATTCGGCCAACCTCGCCGCGGTGCAAGGAACGATATCGGAGCTGAAGCCTGAGGCCCCAGGTGATTTGGACATCCAAGCCAAGCTCGACAACGCCGCACCGGTCGAGGTCCGGGGCAAGATTAACCCGCTCGGAAAAGATCTGTTTATGGATCTCAATGGTAACGCTACGGATATCGATTTGATCGACTTATCACCCTATTCCGGCAAATACCTCGGCTACGGCATCGCCGGTGGAAAGCTCTCTTTCCAGGTCCATTACAAACTCGCCGATCGAAAATTGGAAGGCCAAAACAAAATCATTCTCAACCAATTGACCTTCGGCGACAAGGTCGAGAGCCCGCAGGCGACCAACCTCCCGGTCTTATTAGCCGTTGCGTTACTGAAAGACCGCAACGGCGTTATCGACGTCAACCTTCCTATCGGCGGATCGCTGGATGATCCCGAGTTCAGCGTCGGCGGAATCGTGCTTCGGCTGATCTTAAACATCATCACCAAAGCGGTGACTGCCCCTTTTACTCTGTTAGGTTCCATCTTCGGTGGTGGAGGGGAAGAATTGAGTTACATCGAATTCGACCACGGCCGCTCCGATCTTACGCCCGCCGCCCTATCGCGACTTAAGTCGCTCGCAACCGCCATGGATAACCGACCGGCATTGAAACTCGAGATCAGCGGCCGCTTCGATCCCGTCAACGACTTGGAAGGTCTTAAGCGAGTCAGCGTCGAAAGGAAAGTCAAAGCCCAAAAGATGAAGCAGCTCACCAGACAAGGAACGGCTCCGAGTTCCGTGGACGATGTCCAGATAAACAGCGACGAATACGAACGTTTCCTGAAGGCCGCTTACGGCGAGGAAAAGTTCCCCAAACCGCGCAACGTCGTAGGGCTGGCAAAAGATTTGCCCCTTCCTGAGATGGAAAGTCTCATGGCCAAGTATGCC
>DASYRN010000204.1:0-35201 GCA_036004365.1 Binatia bacterium | reverse complement strand
GCGCCCATTTCGCGTGTGCACATCGCCTGCTTGGCTCCTCCGTAGCCTTTGCGCAGAACCACCGTGATTTTCGGCACGGTCGCCTCCGCATAAGCATAGAGGAGCTTGGCGCCATGGCGAATGATGCCCTTTTCCTCCTGTTGCCTTCCGGGAAAGAAACCCGGTACGTCCATTAAGGTGACAATGGGGATATTGAAAGCATCACAAAAGCGGATAAAGCGGGACCCTTTGTCCGAGGCATCGACATCGAGGCTGCCGGCCAGGAACATCGGCTGATTGGCGACAAATCCCACCGGATGACCGTCGAGCCTTCCCAGTCCAATGACGAGATTCCGCGCAAAGCGGGATTTGAGTTCCAGAAAATCGCCGTCATCCACGATCGCCTTGATGACCTGGAGCACGTTATACGCTTTGCGCATGTCGTCGGGAACGATTTTATAGAGCGTTTCGACGCTGCGCGCCGGGTCATCGGTTCCGTTTCTGCGGGGTGGCTGAGACTGATAACTGGAGGGTAGAAAGCTCAACAGCCGTCGTACCAGCGCAAGTCCTGATGCATCATCCTTGGCGGTCAGGTCTGAAACCCCTGAGGTTTCGGCGTGGACTTTTGCTCCCCCCAACTCTTCCATGCTGATCTCTTCTCCTAAGACTTCTTTGATCACCGGTGGGCCGGTGATGAACATCTGGCTCGAGCCCTGAACCATGATGATAAAGTCGGTCAGCGCTGGCGAGTACGAAGCGACGCCAATGCAGGGACCCATGATGGCGGAGATCTGAGGGATCACGCCCGAGGAGATGCTGTTTTCGAAAAATATCTTTCCTATCGCCGTTGTCACTGAAAGCCCCTCTTGGATCCGAGCGCCGACAGAGTCGTAAAGCCCTATCAACGGGACGCCCAGACGCCGCGCGGTCTGAATGACATAGGCGATCTTTTCTGCGTGGGCGCTGCCGACCGCGCCAGCCAAGACCGTGCGATCCTGGGCAAACAAGTAAACAGGTCTGCCGTCGATCTTGCCGTATCCGGTAACGACTCCGTCCGTTGGCTGTCTCTTTTCCGCCATGCCGAAATCGACGCACTGGGTCTCGGCCAGCATGAATTCCTCGACGAAAGTCCCCGGGTCGAGCAGTTTTTCAATCCTTTCGCGTGCCGTGAGTTTACTCTCGCCATGCTGTTTTTGGACGGCCTTAGCATCGCCGGCGAGAACCCGCTGCTCGAGGTCGGAGAGCTTTTTTTTCTGCTCCTCTCTGCTCTTAGGCATACGGTTTTTATCCCAATCCCATTCCCTTGAGGACGGAGAGCATGACTGCGGCGGCGATGATCGAGCCCATCTGACCCCCCGCGTTTGCGCTCATAGCATGCATGAGGAGGTAGTTTTTTTTATTATATCTCTGTCCCTCCGCCTGCACCACGCGCGCCGACATCGGGAAGGCGGAGATCCCCGCCGCCCCGATGAGCGGATTGATTTTCCCTCCGGTGAAAAAGCACATGAGCTTGCCGAAGAGGACCCCCACGGCGGTATCCAATCCGATGGCTATGAGGCCGAGCGCCAAGACCAGGATCGTCTCGACGCGAAGAAATTTGTCCGCTTCCATCGTTGCGCCGATCGAGAGGCCGAGGAGTAAGGTCACGATGTTGGTAATCTCATTCTCCGAAGCATGCTTGAGTCTCTCTACGACACCGCATTCCTTCATGAGATTTCCAAGCATGACGGTTCCTAACAGGGGAGTCCCCAGCGGGGCCACCAGTGATGCTGCTATGGTGACCACAATAGGGAAGAGTATCTTCGTGGTCTTCGAGACGGGCTGTTTCACGACTCCCATCACAATTTTTTTCTCTTTTTCCGTGGTGAGCAAGCGCATGATCGGCGGCTGGATGAGGGGGACAAGCGACATGTAAGAGTAAGCGGCGACCGAAACCGCACCGAGGAGATGAGGCGCATACTTGGACGAGACATAGATGGAGGTGGGGCCGTCGCAGGCGCCGATGATGCCGATGGCCACGGCCTCGAGCTTGTCGAAGCCCAAGGCCAAAGCGAGCAGGAGTGTAAGAAAGATGCCGAACTGGCCTGCAGCGCCGAGCAGAATGATCTTGGGATTTTCCAGCAAAGGCTGGAAGTCGGTCATCGCTCCGATGCCGATAAAGATCAGAATAGGAAAGACCTCAGTCAGGACGCCGGTATCGTAAAAGAAGCGCAGGACCCCGCCTTCGTCCATGAGACCGGCAAGCGGGATGTTTGTGAGAATGGCGCCAAAGCCGATGGGAAGAAGCAGGAGCGGCTCGAAGCCTTTGCCGATACCCAAGTATAAAAGGAGGCAGCCGACGAGGATCATGACGGCTTGGCCCCACGTCAGGTTGGAAAGACCCAAGATGAGGCCGTTCAGCCCGGCAATAAGCGCTGATTCCATTATCTTTTCGTGGCTGATTCTTCGGCCTTATAAGGAAAGATCTTCTTAAGTAGGAGGATCAATAAGCTCAGAAGCCACAGAACCAGCATCGTCCCGCCCATGCCGATCAAAGCCACGGTCCAACCGAACGTCCAGTTATCCATAGAACATCAAACTGGAATATCGGAGTATTGGAGTACTCCGCAATCCTTTCTTCTCGTTATTGGATCTCGGCCAGTGTATCTTCCGCTTGAACCGCTTGACCCGGGGAGACCTTGATCTCTTTCACGACACCTGAGGTCGGGGCCACGATGGGAATCTCCATTTTCATGGCTTCCATGACGATGACAACATCATCTTCCTCAACTTTGTCCCCAACTTTCTTCTCGATCCTCAATATCTTTCCCACCATAGGTGCGACGACAGGAGTTGCCAAAGTTGTTCTCCTTTTTAAAGGGCTATCAGTTTCAGCTGTCCGTTTTCAGGTCTGCTCGCCGATCGGTGATGGCTGACCGCTGACGACTTTCAGGCCATTTAGTAAAGTTTTTGCCCTATTGTCAACGATTTATTGCGGTTTTCTTTGTCTTGCTTTTGGCATTCTTATCTTGTATGTAACAGGAGGAAAAATTTTGGAGGAAACCCGATGGCTAAGCCCGCGACCCAAGTAGAAAATGTCATGGATAACATCCCTTATTATGAGAAATGGCAACAGGGAGAGGGGATTCCCATCGTCAAGACATTTTTTGTCCAGGACTTGAGGAAGGTGGAGCTCAAACCTTGGAACAGAACCGGAGGAAACGGAGCCTTTATCAATATGGAAGGCGCGGAGGGGGCGACGGGTGCCTATGTGTGCGAGGTTCCTGCGGGGAAAAGCCTGAACCCTCAGAGACATCTTTACGAAGATATGATTTACGTCCTCAAGGGGCGGGGCGCAACAACCATTTGGAACGACAAGGGGGCGAAGCAAACCTTCGAATGGCAGGAGGGGAGCCTCTTCGCCTTGCCGCTCAATGCCTGGTACCAGCACTTTAACGGCCAGGGCAACGAGGCCGCCCGATTTTTCTCCGTCAACAGCATGCCGATCGTCTTTAATCTATTCCATAACGCGGATTTCGTCTTCAATACCCCCCGTGATTTCACGGACCGCTTCGACGGCGAGCCCGAATACTTCAGCGGCAAGGGAAAAACCTATCCCGGCCGCGTGTGGGATACCAACTTTATTGCCGACGCTCGTAATTTCAAGCTCGAGGAATGGAAAGAGCGCGGTGGTGGGGGTAGCAATGTCATGCTCGAATTGGCCAATGGATCAATGGCGGCTCATATTTCAGAATTTCCCGTTGGAACCTACAAGAAAGCCCACCGACACGGACCAGGTTTCAACGTCATCATCATCAACGGAAAAGGTTTTTCTCTGTTCTGGAGGCAAGGCGAGCCGATCAAACGCTACGACTGGCAGGATGGCAGCGTTTTCACGCCACCGGCGATGATGTGGCATCAGCACTTTAACATAGGTGCCACCCCAGCGCGCTATTTGCCCCCGCGTTTGGGTAGCATCAAATACAGTCTGGGGGAAGGCTTTGGCGACATCACCAAAGTAGATAAGGACGTCAAGGCCGGCGGCAACCAGATTGAATACTACGACGAGGACCCTTCTATCCGGAAGATGTTCGAGGAGGAGCTCGTCAAGTCCGGGACTTCTTCCCGGATGAACCCTGACTTCTACAAGAAAAAGTAAATTTTCCTTCGGTTCTGCTCGCCGTGCGCCTTTTCCAAGTGACAGAAACGACTCGCACTTGGAGGGCGACTCCCTGATAGGGTAAAAAGGCAGAGGGGAGGCTCATGGCCACCGCGCTTATGCTCCTTTTTGCCTATCTTCTAGGCTCTATACCTACCGGGTTTCTTCTGGGATCTTTTTCCGGAATAGATATTCGCAAAGCGGGTAGCGGAAATGTCGGCGCCACCAATGTGGCCCGCGTGGTGGGCAAAAAACAGGGAGTGATCACCTTGCTAGTGGATGTAGCGAAAGGCTTTATTCCGGTCTTGATAGCTTCTCGACTCGGTTTTGATCTGACAGTCACGGGTCTGGTGGCGCTAGCTGCGCTTGTCGGTCATCTCTATCCCGTGTTCCTCAAGTTTCAGGGAGGCAAAGGGGTGGCGACGGCACTGGGGATCTTTTTGGCGATCGCCCCGCTGGCGTCCTTAGCGCTGGTCGTCGTTTTCGCTGTGGTGATGTTGGCGTGGCGGTGGGTATCGTTGGCTTCTATGACCGCGGCTGGCGCAGCGCCTCTCGTCCTCTTGATCTTTTCCTACCCGTCTCCCTTGGTCGTTCTAGGTCTCATGATCGCGCTACTGATTATCTTTCGGCATCAAGAAAATATCCGGCGCTTAAGGTCAGGAGCAGAGCCGAAATTTGAGCTCTAATTTTCTATGATGACTTCCACCCGGCGATTTCGGCTTCTTCCTTCGTCGCTGTCATTGGGGGCTATAGGAGAGCGGGTGCCCAAACCCTTGGAGCGAAGCCGGCTTGAATCTACGCCGTCGTATGCCATCTCGTCTGCGACCGTTCGAGCGCGCTTCTCTGACAACTGCTGATTGTAAGCCTCTTGCTCCGCTCTTTCCCTGCTGGCATGACCTTCCACGGAAATGCTTCTACCGCCAGCTTGGCGATTAACGATGGAGGCGATCTGCCTCACCCGGTCTCTACCGTCGGCGGTGAGGTTGGCGCTGTCAAACTGAAAATTCACGCTGGGTAGGTTGACCGAGACGCCACGATCCGTTTCACGAGCCTCTATATTGCTGCGCTTGAGTTCCTCCAACAGGGCTCGATTTCTTTCAATCTCGGCCCGCTGTTGATCGATTTGCCGCTGCTGTTCGTCTCGTTTCTGCTCTTGCCCCTGAAGTTGATCGCCGACGAGAGCGCCAGTTCCTAGACCAAGAAGTCCGCCGATCGCCGCTCCTGCAGCCGGATGGCCCGTTGCGGCACCGATAATGCCGCCTGCGGCGGCCCCTCCCAAGGTCCCGATTCCAGCGCCCTTTTCCCGTGTGGTCAACGGAGTCGAGCAGCCAAAAAGCGTCAGGGTTGTAAAAAAAGTCAGAGCAATGAACAACAGCCGTTTCACATTTCCTCCTTAAGTTTAAGGCGGGAGGTATTTACCACTCGCCCTTCTGCTGTTTTAGACGTTCGTTCTCCCTTCTTAGTCGATCGATCTCGGCCTGGTTCTGGTCGAGCTGTTGCTGCTGGTCTACCTGTCTGGTTTCCTGCCCCATGAGATGGTCTCCAATTAAAGCCCCGGCGATCAGGCCTACAGGCCCACCGATCAGCGCGCCCGCGGCGGCATGTCCCACCGTGCTACCTATAATGGCGCCTGTACCCGCACCTAACCCCGCTCCGATCAAACCACCTTTTTCCCTGGTCGTTATCGGACCGGCGCAGCCAGCAAGAACGATTATCAGGAAACCTAGTGCAAGGGCAGAAAAAATCCGCATGCGCATGATGACCTCCATTTAGGAACAAGAATTAATATTCGCTTTGTTTCTTGACCCTCTCCAGCTCTCGTCTTTGGCGCTCCAGCTCGAGCTGGTTCTGATCGATTTGTTTTTGTTGTTCTTGTTGTTTCTGATCTTGCCCCTGGAGCTGATCGCCGACCAGAGCGCCAGCCCCCAGCCCAAGCAACCCGCCGATCGCGGCTCCCGCACCGGCGCTACCGGTAACAGAACCGATAATTCCTCCTGCAGCAGCTCCACCCAGTGCGCCGATTCCTGCGCCTTTTTCCCGTGTGCTCAGGGGCGTGGAACATCCTAAAAAAGCCGTGAGCATCAATATACCTCCGAGAGATGCGACCCAGAGCTTCATAAAGCCTCCTTTCCGGTTCAAAAACTCAGTCGATTTTACCAGACCCACCCCACCGCTTCAAGCAAGAATTATCGTTCCTACGTAAAGGTTTTTTTCTGTTTGAGAAGGAGAAGAAGAAACTTTCCCACAGTGCCATTGACATCATAGACTTTAGACGTCTATAGTTTTCATATAGTTTACACTTTTGTTTAGAGCCTCTAAGAAGTTGGATAGAAAGGGGATAATGGAGACAGTCACTAGAGATCTCGTGCTGGAGGCGCTCAAAAAGGTCGAGGATCCGGAGATTCACCGCGATATCGTGAGCCTCGGAATGGTCAAAGACCTTGAAATAGCAAATGGAAAAGTTGCTTTTACCGTAGAGCTCACGACGCCTGCCTGTCCGCTCAGGGAAAGGATTCACGACGACTGCAAGCAAGCCTTGGCAGGAATAGAAGGAATCACGGCTCTTGATATATCCTTCGGAGCTCAAGTGCGGGGCAGCAAGTCGGGCGCGGGGCAGACCGATCTTCTTCCCACAGTTAAAAATGTTGTTCTTGTGGCGTCCGGCAAGGGCGGTGTGGGAAAATCCACGGTGGCGGTCAATCTCGCTGCCGCTCTCAAAATGCACGGGGCCGCTACAGGTCTTCTGGATGCGGATATCTACGGGCCTTCCGTGCCGATTCTCATGGGAATAAAAGAGGAGCCGCAGAAGGTTTCGGTTAACGGAGGCTTCAAGCTCGCTCCGCCGATCGCGCACAACTTGCCAGTCATGTCGATCGGCTTTTTTTTGGAACCGGACCAGGCGGTGATCTGGCGCGGACCCATGTTGGGCAAGGCTTTGCACCAGCTGATGGGTGACGTCCACTGGGGTGATCTCGATTATTTGGTCGTTGACATGCCTCCAGGAACCGGCGATGTGCAGATCACTTTTTCCCAGCAGCTCAAGGTCAGCGGCGCGGTCCTCGTCGCCACGCCGCAGGATGTCGCTCTCGCGGATGTCATCCGGGCCAAGTCGATGTTTGACAAGGTGATGATTCCTATCATCGGTATTATCGAGAATATGAGCTATTTCGTCTGCGACGGTTGCGGCAAGAGACATGAAATCTTCTCGCGCGGTGGAGCCCAACGCGCGGCGGAGCGTTTTAAAATTCCCTTCCTGGGAGAGGTGCCGATCATACCATCGATACGGGAGTGGGGAGACAAAGGGGTCCCCATTGTGGTGCGAGAGCCGAATTCGGAGGTCAGCAAGGTTTTCTTGCAGATCGCCTCGAGACTGGCCGGGCAGCTCTCGGTGATATCCGAAACGTCTAGGCGGGCGCAGTCATTAAAAATCATCTCGAGTTGATAGGAAGAACGTCTGTGGCGAACCCGATTCCCGTTGAAATCAACCACATGAAAGAAAAAGGTCTGGTTCGCATCACATGGGACGATGGCCATGTCGGGGACTACCCACGAGACTACCTTCGCGGTTACTGTCCCTGCGCTTCATGCCAAGGTCATGGCGGTGGGATAAAATTCATCTCAGTGCCGGATGCGAAGCTCGCCGAAATCAGCGCGGTTGGGAATTACGCGATTCTATTTCAGTGGCAGGATGGACACAGCACGGGCATTTATACTTTCGAGTTTCTAAGGGCTCTGTGCCCGTGTCCAGGGTGCAAAGAATCGAATCCTCACGCAGAGAAATAAGGAGTTCAAAAATGGCGACTAAAGAAGAAGTCTATGAAGCGCTGCAGACCTGCTATGACCCGGAAATCCCCGTGAATATCGTAGACCTGGGTCTCGTCTACGATGTCCAAGTCGAAGGGAAGAAGGTCACAGTCAAGATGACCCTCACCGCGCCGGGATGCGGCATGGGCGGCATGATCGCCGGTCAGGCGCGCCAAAAAATTCTTGATAATGTCGACGGTGTCGAGGAAGCTACCGTCGATTTGGTGTGGGACCCGCCCTGGGACCCCAGCAGAATGAGCGAAGAGGCCAAGCAAAGGCTCGGCATCAGCTAAGGGGTTTTCTTCAGGAGGATGGATGATCGTCCTCATCTCCGACCGATCGAGGCGTTTCCCGTACAGCAAGACGGAAAAACATTTCTTTGCCTGAGGGATCCCCAGCGTCTCTCTCCACCCCTGGTTGTTTCCCCCGCGACCTATTTCATCATCACCCACTTTGACGGGAAGCATTCGCTGATCGACGTTCAAGAGTCTTATTGCCGACTGCTCGGCGAAATGCTCGTTGGCGATGATCTGAAGAAGATCGTCGATCTCCTCGACGGGCAGCTCTATCTCTACAGCGAGAGATACTTTCAGCGGCAAAGAGAAATTTTAGAGGAGTTCCGCCGGCTCCCTACACGAGCAGCGGCCCATGCCGGAACCGTTTATAAGGAAAATCCCTCGGAGTTCACAGCTCAGATCGATAACTACTTTCAGCTTCCCCAAGGTCCCGGGGAGCCCAAGCACGACACGAAACGCCACCTTCCTCGGGCGATCGTGGCGCCGCACATCGATTTTCATCGCGGCGGTCCTTGCTATGCGTGGGCTTACAAGAGTCTCGCCGAGGCCCCCGGCGCTGATCTCTATATTTTACTCGGAACCTCCCATTACGGCGGGCGAAACCCTTTCATCGCGACCTTGAAAGATTTCGCCACTCCTCTCGGAGTGGTAGAGACCGATAAAGATTTTGTGGGTGAGTTGCAGGGTCACTATTCAAATGATCTCTTCGCGGACGAATACCTGCACCGCACTGAGCATTCGCTCGAATTTCAAGTTGTCTTTTTAAAGTATCTCGCACAATTCAGGGCGAAAATCGCAGGAGAAGAGAGGCCCTTTAAGATCGTTCCGATCCTGGTTTCTTCCTTCCACACCATGGTGCAGAGCCAGGCCCTTCCCGAAAAAGATCCTGCGATAGGAAATTTTCTGAGAGCGCTGCGAGACTTACTGGAAAAGGAATCTAGACAGGTTTGTCTCATTGCAGGTGTGGACCTAGCCCACATAGGGATGCAGTTCGGCGACCGGGAGCCCATCACTCCAGAGTTTTTGAAATGGGTCGAGGATGAAGACCTCAAGCTAATCGAAAGGCTTGAGGTCGTGGACTCGCAAGGGTTCTTTCACGAGATCGCCAAGGATCAAGACCGCAGGCGGATCTGCGGCTTCTCGCCGCTTTATTCTTTAATCCATCTGCTGGACGGTAGTCGCGGGAGATGCGTAAAATATAGTCAGGCCTTCACGCGCGAGACTGGCTCGGCGGTGACCTTTACCAGTGTGGTTTTCGATTAAGACCCTCTCGAGTTTTTAACTTCCTCAAGTTGACATAACCGTGCCCTGTCGGATAGTGTCTCAGCCCTGATCGAAAGGAGGCAGGTATGGATCGCTTTGTCATGCGCAGGATCGCCGCACTCGCCGTTGCGTGGCTGGCATTTGCGGGCACCGCGTTTGCCGACGAGACCTGCAACTCGCCCTATATCTCCAAGCTGATCAAAGGCCAGGAGGATTACGTTTACGTCTGGACGCTCGGCGTCGAGGGCTTGGGAGACGGTTCCGACAAGCTCGTTGCCGTGGACGTCAATCCGAAATCGAAAAGCTACGGCAAGGTGATCCATGCGGCGCCGACCGGTGCGCGGGTCGAGGCGCACCACATGGGCTTCACCGACGACCGGCGCTACATCTGGGCGGGCGGGTTGTCCGACAACCGGATCTGGGTCTTCGACATCGGCACCGACCCCGCGAAACCGAAGCTGGTGCAAACGATTACCGACCTCGGCGACAAGTCCGGTTATCTCGGGCCGCATACCTATTACGCGCTCCCCGGGCGGATGCTCGTGCAAGCCCTGTCGAACACAAAGGGCAAGGGCGGCCAGACCGGCATGGCGCTGTACAATAACAAGGGACAGTTCATTACTTCCTACGCCATGCCGACCGACAGCGGCGGCGACGGCTATGGCTACGACCTCGCGGTAAACCCGAAGAAGAACGTGTTGCTCACCTCGAGCTTCACCGGCTATGCCAACTACATGCGGCCGCTCGGGGAGCTGATCAAGGACGGCGAGGCGATGAAGAAATTCGGCAACACGATGGTACTGTGGGACCTCAAGGCGATGAAGCCTAGGAAGATCTTCAGTGTTCCGGGCGCACCGCTCGAGATCCGCTGGTCGCTCAATTCCAAGGACAACTGGGCGATCACTGCCACGGCCCTGACCTCCAAGCTTTGGCTTGTCAGGGATGACGGCAAAGGCGAGTGGGCCGCGAAGGAGGTCGGCGCGATCGGCGATCCTTCAAAGACGCCGCTGCCGGTGGACATCAGCATCACGCGCGACGGCAAGGGGCTGTGGGTCAACACCTTCATGGACGGGAAGACCCGCTACTTCGATCTCTCCAATCCCGAGGCGCCGAAGCAGACCTACGAAAAGGTCACTGGCAAGCAAGTCAACATGATCTCACAGAGCTGGGACGGCAAGCGCTTGTACATCACCTCCTCGCTGCTCGCCAACTGGGACAAGGGGGGCGTAGACAACGAACAGTTCCTGCGCGGCTTCGCCTGGGACGGCAAGGAGCTGACGCAGAAGTTCGAGATCGATTTCACGAAGGAAAAGCTCGGCCGGGCCCACCACATGAAGCTAGGATCGAATGCGCTACGTGCCGCCCCGGCGGCCAAATGAGAAATCCGCAAGGCACCCGCACGGTGGGGCGTGCGCTCGCGCTGCTCGCGGGGCTGCTCGCCGCTTCGGTTCTGCGGGCGCATGAGTCCGAGCCGCTTCCCGCGCTCGACTTCGTTCCTCCTCCGCCCGGCAGCTATACTCTTCATCGCATCATGCCGGCGCCTGACGGTTGGGTGCTGGGCATCGACGGCCGCAGCCAGCGGCTTTCCCGCTACACGCGCGGCGGAGTGACCTTGCTCGGCTTCATCTACACCACCTGCGTCGACCCTGAGGGTTGCCCGCTCTCGTATCGGGTGTTCGATGTGCTGAAGAAGGCGATCGCGGCAAGCCCCGAGCTGAACGGGAAAGTGCGGTTTGTTACTCTGTCTTTCGATCCGGCGCGCGACACGCCGGTCGTCATGCGGCAATACGCAGGTAGCAGGGCGGTCGACGCGGGCGGCGGACTGCGCTGGTACTTTCTCACCACGCGCTCGGCGCGCGAGCTGACGCCCCTGGTGGAAGGATTCGGCCAGGACATTCGCGTCACCTTCGACCGCTCCAACGGACGCGTGCGGCGCGAACTGTCGCACGTGCTGAAGGTGTTCTTAATCGACCGGGCAGGCGACGTCCGCGAGATCTACAGTTCGATATTCCTTCACCCGCAAACGGTGCTCTACGACATCGAGACCCTGCTCATGGAAGAAAGCTCCCAGCCGTCGCGGGCAAAGATCAGAAGGTAAGCTGCCCGGGTTCCTCTAGTGGAGCCGCGGCACCTAATCGAGCGCGCGCTCGGTCCGCGGTTGCGCGCGACCGCTGCCGATTGTAACGGCGAGTGATACAGCAAAGGTTAAAAAACTCGACCTTGCTCGATCGAACGTATTCTCGCCCATGCGACATTCGGCCCCACTTGCCCGGTACGTTTAGCCTGCTAGATTAAGCGTACCAACCTTGCGCTGGAGGATGCCCATGAAACGCGATCCGTCTCTATCCGCATTTCTGCTCCTTTCTGCTCTGACCCTGGCCGGCTGTGAGATCATCGGAGATATCTTCAAGGCCGGAGTCTGGGTGGGAGTCATTCTGGTCATCGCGGTAATCGGGATTATCGCCTGGATTGTTTCCAAGAGTAGGGCTTGAGAAGAGCAAGGCTCCCGATGCCCGCCGATTAACTTCCTCTGTGCCTGTCGATTTGCGCTACGACTTCGGTCTTCTTACAAGGGAGGCGCCATGATTCACACGCGCATTTGCGATCTGCTTGGCATCACCCATCCCGTCATTCTCGGAGGTATGGGCAGCGCGACCACCGCACCACTGGTCGCCGCCGTATCCAACGCCGGCGGCTTCGGCACGCTCGGCACATCGGCATTCAATGCCGCGACGCTTGATACCGAGGTCGCTTCGATCCGCGAGCGAACCGAAAAGCCTTTCGGCATCAATCATTTATTGTTTGAAATCAAGGAGGATATGTTCGCGGTCACCTTGCGCGCTCGACCGGAGGTCGCCGCCTTTGCCTGGGCACGGAAGGACCAGGATCTGCGCGACTATTTTCAGCGCGCTCATGATGTCGGGTCCAAAGTCATGTATATGGCCGGGGAAGTGCCCGAAGGTGTCCGCGCCGCGGAAGCCGGGGCTGACGTCATCGTGGCGCAAGGCACGGAAGCTGGAGGCCATGTGGTTTGGATGGCGTCGTTGCCGCTGGTGCCGATGATGGTCAAAGCCGTAGCTCCGTTACCGGTTCTCTCCGCGGGCGGTATCGCGGACGGCCGCGGCCTGGCGGCGGCGCTGGCTCTCGGAGCCGAAGGCGTGCTGCTCGGCACCCGTTTCATGGCCACGCCGGAAGCGCCGATTCATCCGAACTTCAAGCAAGCGATCGTCAAAAGCGACGGCCACGATACCGTGCTGACAGAGATCCCCGATCTCGCCAGCCAACGCGTCTGGCCGGGCGCGATGTCGCGGGCACAGCGCAACCGATTCATCGAACGCTGGTCGGGGCGCGAATGGGCCCTGCGCCAAAACGCGCGCGAGGTCGGCACGCAGGTTTCGGCGGCCCGCGCCGCCGGCGATGTCGACAATGCCTCGCTTTCGTTTGGTCAAGACGCCGGCTTGATCGATTCCATCAAAACCGTAAGGGAAGTGATCCAAGACATAGTTAAGGAGGCGGAGGAAATCATCAAAGGCCGCCTGCCGGGTCTTTTGCGGCAGAATCGGTAACGATTTTTTTCTAAACACGGTTAACACTCGGTCTGCGGTTGAGCGCAACCCCTGCCGATGAGTAACGGCGCTCCCGCGCCTTTCGCCTCACGGCTTTTTTCCGTTTGACGCCGCAATTCCGGCAAGTAAAATAAACAGCTAGTTCAACTTGGTTCTAGGGCCTGGGCGTGGCGTGTAGTTGAACCCCAAACTCTGACCAAGGGAGACGACCATGGACAAGCAGGACTATGCCCGAGTTCTAAGATCGATCGGACAAGATCTGGAAGAACTGCGTCCTGAGTACGTAGAGATAAAACAAAAGGGTAAGGATTTCATTGCCCGGGGTCGTTGTCGTGCCAGCAGCCTTGACGTTAAAACTGATGTCAGGAGCAGTCCGTTGATCGAAAGGCTTTGGGAAAGGATGCTTCAACGCGACTCCAAGGCCGCCTCGCCCAAAGCGCAGGAACGAACTGTTCCCTTTGTGCGTAGGTACAGCCCTCACGACAACGACCGATTGGATCAGTCGAAGCACGCCCACAGAACCGGGCTGTTCGCAACGCCCGACATTCATGGCCTCGGCGAAATGCTTCGCACCATCGGGAGACTTATCGATGCCGAAGGAGGACGCTTGATCAAGCTGTCCAGGGACTTGCAGACCGTGACGTTCGAATACCGAGACGCCCAGCGCGTGAGGAGAAAAAAACAACTTAGCAGTTTGCAATTGTTGCAGGATGCAGCGGTGATATTACACGGAGCGAGAGACCCTGGTTTCTATGAACAAGCTGACTCTCTGATGAAAAAAGCTACGAGGATGGATTCCAATGATCCTCGTTTGTGGTTTGTGTGGGGCAACATAGAAAGGGATAGACAAAGGTATGATAAGGCTGGGGAGCACATGCGAAAGGCTCTGGAATTGTCACCTAATGATGCACCGATACTCGGCGCGCTGGGTGAGATAGAAAAGCGACGAGGAAACTACGAAGAAGCAGAGATTCTTCTATTGAGATCGATAAGTGAAAGTAAGAATCAATGGAATTACATCGTAAGTTTAACATCACTGGCCGATAACTTGCGGCGTTGGGCGGAAACGGTGATCAGAGATAAGCGTATTGAGGAAGGACTGGAGAAGCTAAGGCAGGCTTACGATGCCGGAAAAAAGGCCGCGAGTTTGACCGACGATTTTCGGGCTCGAAGTACTCTGGGCGAGGTTTGCCTTGCTCTGGGTGTGCAGCTACGGCGGCATTCGGGATTTGAAGTCGCCAGACCTTATCTCGAAGAAGCTATTGTCCGAGAAGCGCGGAGAGCTAGGGAGCGAAAGAATACAGAGCGAGCGTGTTACGTGATGTCTTCCGCTCTCTTAAGGCAAGGAAAAATAAATGAGGCCAAGAAGTACTACTCGATAGGCCGAGAAGTTCTCTTCGAGGGAACGAGACTGTCCGAAGCCTATAAAGAACTGAAGGTTGAGTTTTCTCAACAACGCCTAAAGGGTAAATTGGAGCGCGTAGTGAAAGCGAAAGGGTACGGGTTTCTAAAGTCCGACTCAGAAACAACAGAACCTGTTTATTTATCTTACAAGAACGTCATACCCAGAATTTCGATTCGGGAATTCGATGATTTAGAAGGACAGGAATTCAGCTTTCTGACTCAGAAGGGCCAAAAAGGTCCAAGAGCCAAGAGAGCTAGACTAGTGGACGTAGCGTCGGAATAAGTCAATCCGATCACGCAACACGACGGAGCACCTTGACGGACCGTGACTCGACCGGGATTTTGTCTCCTGGTTTGTGGAGTTGCTCTTCTTCTTCCGGCAGCGGCTTATTGGTATCCAGCACGACCCTCCATTGTTTGCCCCAATCTCCCTTCGGCAGGACGAACGGCAGGGGCTCATGGTGGGCATTGAACAGCACGTAAAAGCTGTCGTCGACGACCCGTTCCCCGCGGGCATCCGGACTATTGATGCCTTCTCCATTGAGAAAAACTCCGAGAGCTTTGGCGAAGCCTTCGCCCCATTGTTCTTCAGCCATCTCCAGTCCGTCCGGCGTAAACCAGCCGATATCCGTGACTTTTGCGCCATGAATGGGACGGCCTTGAAACCAACCGCGCCGTCTGAATACCGGATGCTGTTTGCGAAACTGGATCAGCCGCCGCGTGAATTCGAGTAAGGTCGTATCCGCCGAGCCCCAATCAAACCACGAAATCTCGTTGTCCTGACAATAGGCGTTGTTGTTACCCCTTTGGGTGCGGCCGATCTCATCTCCTCCGAGCAGCATCGGGATGCCTTGAGATAGAAACAAAGTGGATAGAAAGTTGCGCTTCTGGCGGTTCCGCAGGGCATTCACCTGAGGATCATCGGTCGGTCCCTCCACTCCGCAGTTCCACGACCGGTTGTGACTCTCACCGTCACGGTTGTTTTCACCGTTCGCTTCATTGTGTTTTTCATTGTAGGAAACCAGGTCATGAAGCGTGAAGCCGTCATGAGCGGTGACGAAGTTGACGGTGGCATACGGCCTTCTGCCAGTGGGCTCGTACAAATCCGAACTGCCGGTGAAGCGAAAAGCAAACTCCCCCAGGGTTTGGTCCTGTCCGCGCCAGTAATCGCGCACACAATCGCGATATTTGCCGTTCCACTCCAACCACAAAGGCGGGAATTTTCCCACCTGGTAACCGCCTTCGCCGACGTCCCAGGGCTCCGCGATGAGCTTGACCTGGCTGATCACTGGGTCCTGTTGAATAAGGTCGAAAAAAGCTGAAAGCCGGTCGACGTCGTGAAGCTCGCGGGCCAAGGTCGCCGCCAGATCGAAGCGAAAGCCGTCGACGTGCATTTCCAGAACCCAGTAACGCAACGAGTCCATAATCAATTGGAGCACGTGGGGATGGCGCATGTTGAGACTGTTTCCGGTGCCCGTGTAGTCCATGTAGTAACGGTGGTCGTCTGGGACCAGGCGGTAATACGCTGCATTGTCGATCCCTTTAAATGAGAGGATCGGCCCCAGATGGTTGCCTTCGGCCGTATGGTTGTAGACGACATCGAGAATGACTTCGATGCCCGCTTCGTGTAGGCCTTTGACCATTTGCTTGAATTCTTGCACCTGCTGGCCGGTTTGCCCGCTCGCGGAGTACTCGTTGTGCGGCGCCAAATAGCCGATCGAATTGTATCCCCAATAATTCCTGAGGCCGCGCTCCACCAAATGTTTGTCATGAATAAACTGATGGACGGGCATGAGTTCGACAGCCGTGACCCCCAAACGCGTGAAATGCTCGATGGCCCTGGGGTGCGCCAGTCCCGCATAAGTTCCCCGCAGCTCCTCAGGGACATCCGGGTGTTTGATGGAAAAGCCTTTAACGTGCGCTTCATAAACTATTGTCTCGTGCGACTGTGTCCGCGGATGTCGATCATTGCCCCAATCAAAATAGGGATTGATCACAACCGATTTTGGCACAAAAGGAGCACTGTCTATGTCATTGGGCTGACCGTCAGGATTGTTGAAGAAATGGGGGAAGACCGCCTCGCTCCATTGCACTTGACCTTCGATGGCCCGAGCATATGGATCGAGCAGCAGCTTGGCCGGATTACAGCGATGTCCTTCGGCCGGAGCCCAGGGTCCGTGGACTCGAAAGCCGTAGCGCTGACCGGGTCCAAGATTGGGCAAATACCCGTGCCAGCAAAAGCTGGTTACCTCGGGTAGGTCGAACCGTGTCTCATTTCCCTGTTCGTCGAACAGGCAAAGTTCCACTCGCTCGGCGATTTCCGAGAAAATAGAGAAGTTGGTTCCGGCTCCATCGTAAGCAGCCCCTAAAGGATAATTATTTCCCGGCCAAACTTTTGTCATGGCGCCGTCCAATGACTCTCTATCGGGGAACTTAAATCGGCTCGCCTCGATCGCTATAGTCAGACGAGTCAGGTCTTGCCAGACTGTTGGAAAAACTCCTTGGGCCACAGATTTTGCTCTGCGGTTGTTTGAGCTGTGATACAATGCCAGTCATTTTAGCGCAAGTCGTGTATGGGTGTCCGACTTGTCTCTTGCCGCCCGCGCAGCTAAGAAGAAATCCATGTCAAACTTTTCCGGCCGCTGGTTCACAACGTTCGGTCCGATGGAATTGGCGCAGGACGGCAACCGAGTTCGGGGATTTTACATGCTCCAGGAGAATAGGTGCCCGATCGAAGGATCCATCTGTGACAGCCGGCTCCAATTCAGCTATCAAGAGCCCACGGTTGAGGGAGAAGGCTGGTTCGAGCTTATGCGGCATGGCAAATTCGCCGGCCAGTGGCGACCGAAAGGCGCTCCTACCTGGTCCTCCTGGATTGGCGAGCGCGAATTCGAAGGGATCTGGGACAGCTCGTTCGGGCCGATGCGGTTGGTGCAGGAACCCGAGCGCGTCCTCGGATTCTACGAGGGCCTGGGGCCATGTGTCCTGGAAGGCCGGCTGGAAAATAATCGCCTCATCTTTCGCTACCATGAACAGAGCGCGCAAGGGGAAGGCTATTTCGAGCTTGCGCCGGACGCGACCGGCTTTCAGGGTGAATGGCGGGCGGAGGGCACGCAGCAATGGGCTCCTTGGCAGGCTCGGCGTCTTGCACCCGTCCCCGGCGTACTCTGGCTCGTAGTGATCGAAGCCCACTGGCAACGCTCGTACCTGGAAAAGGAATATGCCTTCGGCCACATGCTGCGTGAGTTTTTCACCCGTTTGCCGCACGTGAACGTTCGGCAGCGGTTTTTCGAGAATGAAGCCGGCCTGGAGCGCTGGTGCCGGGAGCTCATGTATTTACCCGAGCCCGTGGCAGTTGTCTTTGCCAGCCACGGAACTCAGGAGGGCCTCACGGTTCAGGGCAAGCCGCTCAATACCGGCCGGCTGGTGGAGAGCCTGCGCTATGCCGAGAATATTCTCCTGCTCCACTTTTCCTCGTGCTTCATGATGCAGGACGGCAAGGCCAGTGAGCTGGCGAGCGCGTTACAAGAGGCCGTTCGGTTTCCCATCTCGGGCTACGATCGCAGCGTGGACTGGGCGGCAAGCGCGTTGATTGAATTTCACTATCTCGACATGGTCCTGGGCCGTGGCCTTTCGCCCGCCGATGCCGCCCAGGAAGTTCTCCGCCTGATTGGCTACGCCGGCGATAAAGACTTGCCTGGTTCTCCGTATCCCGCTGCGGGTTTCCGGATCTTCATGCCGAATTCGCGGTAAGGTTTGTCCCGCTTGGGTGAAGGCAGCGTTCGCAGTGATTCGAGAGCTTCGAGAATGGTGCTCTGGCTAGAGCTTCGTCTGGTCGATCTTCAGCCCCAGCCAGTGCTGCCCGACCAGCTCGTAATGGGAGAGCCGGCCCTGCAGGTGCTGGCTGATCACGTGAATGTCCTGGAAGTGGCGCTGCATCAGGTTTCCCTCGTAGATTGCCGTCGCGCCGGCGGCATCATAGACCGTGTCGACGACCTGGACCGCCAGTCGAATCGCGTGCGTGGAGGCGAGGCGCAGGGCCGCGCGCTGGTCTTGGGTGACAGCGCCGGTCAACGTCGCCTCGGTCCAGAGCTCGCGGACCGCCTCGGTCAGGAAAGCTCTTCCGGATCGGAGGTCGGCTTCGGCGTGCCCGACGGCGGTTTGAACCAGCGACTGAGCGCGGAGCGTCGCCTGCATGAGCCGTGGTGTCTTGGTGCCGGCCAGCTCTAAGAACGCGGCGAGGCAGGAGCGGGCCACTCCCAGCGCGATCGCCGCATCGGCCGAGGCGAACAGCAAGGTTCGGGGAATTTGGTAGAGCGGTCCGGTCTCCAGCAGGGGAGCGCCGGCCTGGAGAACGGTGCGCTCCGCGGGAACGAAGACATCGCTCACGGCGAAGTGGTGCGTCCCTGTGCCGCGCATGCCTCGGACATGCCAGGTGTCGAGCAATTCGGCCTCGGCCACCGGCACGAACAGGTAGCGCTGCTCGGGTTGACCGTCCTGGAGCCTGAGCTGGCCGTTCTCGAGGATCAGGGCACGTGCCGCCAGCCAGGAGGCATGCCGGCAACCGGTGCTGAAGCCCTGGCGGCTGGTGACCCGGTACCCGCCCGGCACTACGATCGCCTGGGCCGTGGCAACGGGCGTGTTCGCGACGACGCTGCGTGGCGTGTCGATCCAGATCGAGCGAGCGACGTCACGCGGCATCCGTGCCGCGTAGGTCGCGAAGATCGCGCACTGATTGACGATCCAGCCGGTGCTGGCGTCGGCTTTCCCTATTTCCTCGAGCACCTGAACGTAGGTCGGCAAGTCGAGCTCCGCGCCGCCCAGGGCGCGTGGAAGCGCCAGCAGGAACAAGCCGGCGTCGGCCAGCGCCTCGAAGAGCGGCCGCGGCAGCTCCCGGTCGGCCTCGATCTGATCGGCGCAGGATCGGATCATGGGGCTCAGCTTTCGTGCAGCGTCGAGCGGCGATTGAGTCTCGGTCGCGGTCATCGGTCTCTGTCGTTCGATTGACGTTCGAGCATACCAGTCTGTCAAAAAAACTTCTCTACTCCAGACCGAAGTCAATGTCCATCTCTGCCCTGGAACCGAGTCGAAGTTGACATAACCGGTAATCTCGCATATTGAATCACATCCAACATTTCGGAGAGCGCGCGAATAGGCAAAGCACGGCAAGGAAAAATAAATTACAAATTCGAAACTCGAAATCCGAAATTCGAAACAATTTCAAATGGTCAAAAACACAAAGTTCCACACAAACGGGTTTTAAGTGTCGGGTGTCGAGGGATAAAAGAGTGTCGAGTGCCGCAACTTTTGTTGAAGTCGTTCTATTGAACATTTAAAAGGTGAAGATCTACGGCCTTACGTGGCTCGGCTGAAGACCTACGATGGGGCAGGAGGAACTGCGATGAACAACGGATTTCCGGTCATCGACGCCGACCGACATATCATGGAACCGTCCGATCTGTGGGACCGCTATCTTGAGCCCGCGTTCAAGGGGCGCGCGCTACAGCGCCTTTGGACGACACGTCGCCTGCCACACGCTGGAGCAGATGCTGGCTGCGTTGACCCTGGCGGCAGACGGGTGTTGGAGTCATTCCCTGAACTGAAGGTAGCCCAGCTCGAATCGGGATGCGGCTGGCTCCCCTATTGGCTGGAGCGTATGGACGAACACTGGAAACATTACACCCTGGGCCGGGAGCGCACCACGAGAGAGCGGCCGAGCACCTACTGGAAGCGGCAGTGTGTCATCAGCTGCGAAGCCGGCGAGGAGCTGATTGGCTGCTTCGTGGAGCACGTCGGCGACGACTACCTCATCATGGCCACTGACTATCCTCATGCCGACGCTGCGGAGAAGTTTCCTGAGCGCACTGTGGGGGACCTCGCCAAAAATACCGACTTGTCTGAGGCGACGAGGCGAAAGATCCTGTGGGACAACCCGGCCCGACTCTACGGGATCCAGTCTCTTTCTTCTATAGGGTGAGTCCTCCAAAGGAGCTGGGATGCCTGGACCATGCGACACCGTTCGTGAACGCGGAAAAGGTGGAGGGAAGGGTACTCTCGCCCATTCCAATCGCCGTTACCCATCGTCAGCGATTGCGCGCAACCGCTGACGGAGCGCGCGCTCGACAGCACGGCTTAGGTGCCGCGGCCCCATAGCCCGCAATAGCGCGTCAGGGTGAAGGGCAATGCCTGCTGGTAATTGGGCCAGCTCGAGTATTTCGGCAGCTTCATTTCCTTCTCGACGGCATCGTAGCACTTGCCCTCGCGCGCGGCGGTCCTGACCTCGGCCGACGCTTCCTGGAGGAAGGTGAGGATGTCCTGCGCATCCTGTTTGGTGCCGAGCCGTCCGCCCGGGCCGGGATGGCCGGGTATCAGCCGCTCCCAGTCCATCGTCAGTACCTTCTTTAAAGAATCCTCCCACTCGAGCGGATACGAGTCGATCATGCCGCGCGCAGGCAACGTCCCTACGGTTATGAAGTCCACCGCGAAAATGATCTTCTCCTTCGGCAGGAACATGACCAGCGAGTTGTCGGAATGGTTGAGGCCGAGATAAGTCAGTTCGAGCGTCGTGTCGCCGAGCTTAATCGTCCTGTTGTTATCGACCGTCTCGTCGGGAAGCACCGTGTGCGGATCCTTGATACGCTCGAGGCGCTCCTTGGCTCTCTTGTGCGCGATGAACGTAGCGCCGGCGTCCTTGAACGGCTTGCCGCCGGCGATGTGGTCGAAGTGGTGGTGGCTATAGATCACGTACCGGATCGGTTGGTTCGTGACCTTCTTGATCTCGTCGACATAGCTCGTCACGGCCTGCGGACGCCCATAGCCGATGGGGTCGGTCGCGATCACGCCCGCGGACGTGACGACGAACATTGCCTGGCTGTTCGCGTAGCGGAAGATGTAGACGTTGTCCGTGCCCTCGACCTCGGTGGTCGCGAACGGTGGCTGCTGCTGCGCCTGGGCGAACCCGCCCAGAATCGTCACGGCCAGTATTCCGCATGCGATGACGTGAAGAATCCGTGACATTATCGCCTCCTTGAAAGTGATAGGACCTCGCTTTTAGGATCGGATCATTAGAGAACTCGACTTACCCGGAAGCTAATGGTGCCGGCCCTTACCGTCTTTGTCGTCCCTATCGCGTTTATTTTTCTTGTCTTTATCGTCTTTGTCTTCGATCTGCCCGCGGATCTCCCCGCCCGGCGACAGGTCCGTATGTACGTTCGCGTAGGCGGCGCCTGCCCGGATGGCCCGGATCACCTCCGCAAGGTCACCGGCAGTGAGCTGTTGGGGTGCCATGCTCCCGGCGATGACATTTGCCGCCGTAATGGTCCCGGTCACAACCGCCTCAGTCTCTTTTCCGGCCGGGCACTGGTCGGCAAGGCCAGTCGGATCAAGAAAGGCTGCCGACGTCTGGCAAAGCCAGATGACGATGCTGCCGTTTACGCTCAGCTGAGCGACATGGATATGGGCCTGCTGCACCGTCCCCTGCAGCCCCCTGTATCTCAACAGGAAGTCGATGGACTGCTCGTCGCGGCTGATCCTGGCTTCGAACTCGCCGCTCGCGAAGGTGGATACTACCGGCACCTCCTCGAAGCCGGTCACCTCGGCCTCGATCCGCTCAGCATTGGTCGCGGCGGCTGTGGCGAAAAGGGCAGTCATAACCATAATAAGAATTCGTAAGCGCTTCATAGAGCACCTCGTTGATCTTAAATCGGAAGCCAGTTTTCCCCTCAGCGACTCGTTCCTTCCTCGATGGTCCAATATCAACCCACGCTCCTCCGAGTCAATCCCCCAAATGGGTGGTTTTTGTACTCCCCCAAACGAGGGTCACATTTGTACTGGAGACCAGTGCTCCTTGGGGAAATGCATGGCGGCGCAAGTTTTCAACGGGTTCGCGAAGCCGTGGCACGACCCAGCGTAATGCCGATATTTCCACGTTTCCGGAATTCCGGTAACATGGAAGTTCTTCCACGAGTTGGGGACGGGCCACAAAAAAACAGCGACCTGAGATTTCTTAAGTCGTAACGTTGACGGCAGAGGTGAAACCTGGTCGCATCGTATGCTGAGATGAGAATCGTCTCAGTGGTAACGGGGCGTGGCAGGGACTAACTTGAACTGCTTGAACCGTTTGAACGATTCACACGACCGGCGGGTTCTGGCTGTTGCCTTGTGCCGCGTGCCTTACGCCGGATACTTTCTTGACCGGACCGCGTTTGCAAGTGCAATCGAGTGGGATAAGAATAAGTCAACACCGAGGCACGACCCGAAATCTTCACCCGTGATACTTTTAAGGAGGGGAACATGATCCGGTCACTTTTTTATTGGGTAGCCATCGGGAGCGTCGCTGCAGCCGGCGCGCTGGCGCCATTGTCGGCCAGCGCTGCGGAGGCTATCGACTGGCCGAACAAGCCGGTGAAGTTCATCGTCCCGTTCCCGCCCGGTGGCTCGGTTGACCCGCTTGCGCGCCTGGTAGGCGCGCGGCTCAACGCGACGCTCGGCCAGCAGTTCATCGTGGACAACCGGCCGGGCGGCTCGGGCTCGATCGGCGCGGCGGCCGCCGCCAAGGCCAGCCCGGACGGCTATACGTTTCTGTTCGTCTTCGATACCCACGCGGTCAACCCAACGCTGATCCCGAAGCTGCCCTTCGATACGGCGAAGGACCTCGTGCCGGTGACACTGGTCGGCACCGCGCCGATGGCGATCGTCACCCATCCGGACAAGCCCTACAAGAACTTCGGTGACGTCATAAAGACGGCGAAGGCGAAGCCCGACACGGTGACCTACGGTTCCATCGGCAGCGGCAGCCTCGGACATCTCACGATGAAGCTGCTCGAGCAGGCGGGAGGCTTCGGGGTCGTGCACGTGCCGTACAGCGGGGGCGGGCCGATGATCCTGGACGCGACCGGCGGCCATATCGAGACCGGCATCGCCTCGGTTGCGGTGCTCTCCCCTCACGTGAAGGGCGGGAAGCTGCGGGCTATAGCTGTTACCGGCGACAAGCGCTCGCACGCCATGCCCGACGTCCCGGCGCTGGCGGAGCAGGGCTTCCCCGGATTCTCGGCGCTCGCGTGGTGGGGAATCTTCGGCACCGCCGGCACACCCAAGCCCATCCTCGACAAATTCCACGCGGAGCTTGTAAAGGTTTTCAACCTGCCCGACGTGCGCAGACAGCTCGCCGATACCCTCGGCATGGACGTCGTCGTGAGCAGCCCCGAGGCGCTGCAGAAATTTCTCCTTGCCGAGATCGCGCGCTGGGGGAAGGTGGTGCGCGACCACAACATACGGGCGGATTGAGTCGTAGTCCGTCATGCCTCAGCCTGATGCCGGCAATTACAATCGAATCGGCAAGAAGAATAAGTCAATTACTCAGGCCCGACCCACAAGCCTCTCCCAAGGACCGGAAAACGCCCATGGCGATCGGACAGGGCTGGACAGCTGCCCGCGATTGCGCTAATCGACTCCGGTAAGTGCTCACCGCCATCAGATACTTTCGCAACTCGTTCTTGGTGACCATCGCCGGACTCGGCTTCGGGGCCTTTCTCGGCTGGGAGGCCACCGGCAGCCTGGTCGGCGCCCTTTCGACGATGTTCATCGTCGCGGTGCTCGCGATTCTCGAAGTCTCGCTGTCGTTCGACAACGCCGTCGTAAACGCGACGGTGCTGAAGGCGATGACTCCCGTCTGGCGGCGGCGTTTCATTACGTGGGGGATCGCCATCGCGGTTTTCGGCATGCGGATTCTCTTCCCGCTCGTTATCGTCGCGATCATTGCGCGGATCGATCCCTTCTCGGCGCTGGTCATGGCCGCCACTGACCCGGACCGCTACTCGCGCGTTCTTACCAGCGCGCACGTCTCCGTGTCGGCTTTCGGGGGCGCGTTTCTCGCCATGGTCGGCCTCAAGCACTTTTTCGACTATGAAAAAGACGTGCACTGGATCACCATCATCGAGCGCCCCCTGACGCGCCTCGGGCGGATCGAGGCGGTGGAACTGGGGCTGGTGCTGTTACTGCTCTACCTGGTTTCTACCTGGCTTCCCGGGCATGAGCAGATGGAGTTCCTCGTCGTTGGGATCTTCGGCCTCGTGACCTACATTGCGGTGGACGGCATCTCGGCGGTGCTCAGCGTAAAGTCAGCGGTCACCGGACAAATGGCGCGATCCGGCGCGGCGGCGTTCCTCTACCTCGAAGTGCTCGACGCGAGCTTCAGCTTCGATGGAGTGATCGGCGCCTTTGCCCTCTCGAACAACCTTTTCATCATTGCCATCGGCCTCGGGGTGGGCGCTATGTTCGTCCGGAGCCTGACGATCATGTTGGTGGAGCATGAGACGCTCGCCTCGTACCGATACCTGGAGCACGGCGCGTTCTACGCAATCATCGCCCTAGCGGTGATTATGTTCCTGAACACGGTCAGTCACATACCCGAGGTAGTGACAGGGCTGATCGGAACGGGATTCATCGTCACCGCCTTCGTGGATTCGATCCGCTACAACCGCCGCACGCGAGGCGACTAAGCCGGTTGCACGCGACATGCCCGATCGCGTTGAACCACTTGAACAACTTGGACTGCTTGAACGCTCCACAGAACTTCAATCGCGGCAGGGAGTTGCTGTCACCGCGGATTTTAAGTTAAGGTCAAATAAGCACCATCCATAGGTTCGCAAGACTTAGACAAGTCATGGCTACGTTAAAGAGAATCGGCTTTTTGACACCGCTGGCCGTGCTGATACTCATTTTGACCTTGGTCAACGTGCTGTTGACCTTCGGCAACCAATCTCTCCGCTTGCAGCTCACCGAGCAACAACAGTTCATCAATCAAACTATCCAAATGGAAGCGCTCCAGCGAGAAATCGTGCAGACTTTAGCGAGCGTGGCCGTGAAATACAATGACCCGCAGCTCAAGAGCCTGCTCGTGTCTCAGGGGGTTAACGTCGGCGGTGAACCCAAGGCGGCGGGCGGCGCAAAGTAGGCTTTATGGAAAACGAGCTCGAGACAAAAGGGACGCATCAAGAGGACGACGTGGCGCGGCCCGAGCGCGCCGAAAGACTGGCCTTGCGCCTTCCCTTGGCTCTAACCCTGATTTCCCTGCTTATCTGGTTTGGTTTTCAAACCGTCGCGCTTGTGCTCGAGCGGAATAATCTGATCGGGGTCAGTAGTAACTTCGCCGCGGCGATGCAGGAGGCGGAAAAGATGCGTGCGCAGCTGCAGGCGCTCATAACCCAAACCGCCGAGCTCGCGAGCAAAGGCAATGCGAGCGCTAAGGCCGCGATCGAAGGGCTCCAAAAAAAAGGCATCCCGCTCGAATCCATCCTACCGCCCGGGAAATAGGTTTCATTTTTTCGCAGCTTCACAGTGTCGGCAGTGCCAACAGAGCCGTGATCTGGGATCGACTTTGGGTTCCGACTATTGCCTCGTGCCTGATGCCTAATGCCTTCTTGAGTGCGAGAAGTGGTCGGGTGGTACGGCATGGCTCATACTGATTGGGAATGTGTTTGTGGTTGAGTTTTCGGACGTCGCCATAGCGCACGCGATCCAACTGGCTGTCGCGCCGGTATTTCTCCTTTCCGGTATCGGCGCGATTCTGGCCGTCATGACGAATCGGTTGGGCAGAATCATAGATCGGGCTCGCGTGTTGGAAGACAAGCTGGATGCCGCTTCCCCGAAACTCCTCACCACGCTGCGCGCCGATCTCGCGATCCTTTCCCGGCGGGCAAAGCTGATCAGCCGTGCCATCACCCTTTGTACCACGACGGCGCTTCTCGTGTGTACCGTTATCGCGGTGTTGTTCCTGAGCGCGTTTTTGCGCTTCGACGCAACGATTCCTATCGCGCTGCTGTTCGTGGCGGCAATGTCGACTTTTTTTCTAGGCCTGCTCTGGTTTCTGAGAGAAATCTATGTGGCGACAGTGAGCCTTCGTATCGGATCTCGTTGAGTTATGGCGTTCTGTCGGCAATCGGCTTTGGACCGCCGTTGCAAGTGCGGTCGGATCGGCGAGGGGAATAAGTCAATTACTCAGGCCCGGGGTCAGATCTTGGACTATGTACTTGAGTTCTCCGCCATGGCTCGTGAAAACGTGTGGCACCATCAATAGAAGGATAGGTGAAAGTTCCGCGGTCGCTACAAATTTCTGCTAGGACCTCAGCCTGACCCCAGTGATCCCGCCGAAAACCGTGGCAGTTATTTCCACAGCTGTCTGTAGAATCCCTGTGACTCTAGCTCCTTTACAAAGCGGTCGTCGTAGAATTCTTCCGGCTTGGCCGTTTTTGCCTTAGGATTTCTCGGCGCGATCTGGTTCAACACTTCTTGGATACCCTCGCGTGTGTTGTAGGGAATCTTGTCCACGTAATCCAACGCGTATTGATAAACGGTATCGATCGTCTTCGCATCGGTTGCGCGGCCATATTTGGCAATCGCGCGCCGGCTGAGATCACGATCCGTAAACAGCCGATAGACAGCTTCGGAGTAGGCTTTTAAGACTCGCCGGATCAGATCTCCATTAGCGTTAATAAAAGAACGCCGCGCCATAAAAGCATCGTGCGGAAAGTAAACTCCTGCTTTGCCCATGTTCATGAGTACCTTCGCCCCGGCCTCTTCGGCCCGTAGATTCGCTGGGCTCGAGAACGGAGCGGCGACAATAACCCGTGTACGCAACATTGCCGCTGCGGCAAACAGATCGCCTGTTTGTATGAGGGTCACATCCCGTCCAGGTTCGAGCCCTTGCTTGCGCAACACATAGCGCATGGTGAAATCAGTAGAGGAGCCGAACCGGGTTACCCCGACCGCCTTCCCACGCAAGTCCTCGATCGTTTTGATATCCGGTAAAGCCATGATGTAAAAAGCAGGAACTTTGACCATCGACCCGAACATAATGACGTCCGCCCCACCCAAGCTCGCATCGACAGCGGCACTTCCCGCAGCCGCAGCGATTGGAAGATCGCCTCCCAACATCGCCTGCACCATCAGTGATCCCGACGCTATCAGCACGAGATTAGAATCGATGTCGTATTTTTCGAAAATCCTTCCCTCTTGCGCTACCCACATGCCGGCGAAAACCCCGCTCGCGCTCGAATAGCCCATCGCCAAGCGATCCTTCGCCATCGTCAGACCCGGTAACACTGTGATCAGCATCAAGCTAAAAACAGCTGTTTGAATTCGTTTGTTCATCTTGATGATCTCCCTGTCTTGATCCATCCGAACCTACAAACGACAGCCAGCGCCAAATTGGAGTGTGTGTCAACTTCACTTTTTTGCAGAACCCGTGCTGGCCCATCGAGTGACTCCGTTCTTTATTGAACGTTCATGTATTCAAGTGTTCAAGGCGTTAGCATGTTGGCATCGCGATATAGGACCCAACGTCCATCGGGTTCCTTGCGCAGGATCGTGAGCGTGTAGCCTGACCGGCGCATGATCGACCCGCCCTGGAGCGGAGTCAAAGTCACAGTCATATAATTTGCAAGGTGGGCGAAGTTACCTGCGACCTGGATCTCTTCGATCGTTGCGGTCGATTCGATGCGAACATGCTGAGCGACGGCTCGGAACGCCGCCGCAAACGCTTCCCTTCCTCGCATGGGCGGCTGACCCACTACGTAGAAGACGACGTCCTCCGCCATTAAGTTGAGAAGTTTCGATAAATCCGCAGCTGCGGCAGCATTCTGCCATTCGGCGACTAACTCGCGAATCGATTGTTCATCGTTCTGCATACTTTATTGAAACTTTATGTTGGCGCTCGGTCAAGATCAAATGCCCCCGAAAAGGGCAAGCTGGCGGTGAAATAAATGGCTAAGAACTGTCGGCGGCTTCTGGTTCGAGCGGGACGTAGGTGCGATGACCCAGCGGGCATTCGTAGACGCCTGTTGCGGTTTCGAGTTCTCGCTCGACCAGAATGAGCGCGAGACCGCACTTCTTACCGTCAACGATCGCGGGACACGTTCTCTTTTCCATTTTGCTGTCCCCCCTCGGGAGGCTGTCGCTTTCTCTATTTTCAGATTCGCGCGCTGACTACGGGCTGTCAAGTAGGGGGTGAGAATGCCTCTTCGATTAGTGTGTGCCAGAACAGTACCAACATTTCCATGTTTCCGGAATTCCGGAAACGCGGAAGTTTGTCTAGGAGGTGGGAAGAGGTGGGAAAAAGCATCGCCTGAGATTTGCTCGGGAGCACGAACCGGCTTGAACCGCTTGACAGTCGCCGATCAGTTACCAACTTTAAGATGGTCCACAACACTCTGCACGCCGGGCACCTCCCAGGCGATCTTAACTGCATGTTCCCGCGCATCCAAAGACTTCACCGTTCCGTTGAGGTAGACTGTCCCGCTAGTGGATTCCACTTTTACGCCTGAAAGATCGACTTTCTTGTCCGCCAGAAGCCTATCCCGCACGGACTTCGAGAGCGACGCGTCCTGCGGAGTTTCCACAATAGAATCGCCTGTTATCATTTGGCAGCTAAAAACAAACGGCAAAATTAGCAATGCAGCGGCGAGCATGAGTTGTCCGGCGATTTTCATCGATTACTCCTAATCACAGCGCGCATGATTGGACTCTTCCCGCGCATTATCGTCGCGATGTCGGTCCATTCACTCGCAAAGATCCTCACTACTAAAAGGTATCTTCAATCCGAATACCGTACAAGTTCCGGGGTTAGATCGTTTAGATTGACCGAGACCTCTCACCTTCAATAGAATACACTTTGCACGCATTTCATGACAAACGCGAGCATCGCCGTCGATAATAACGCTTCGAGCCGCGGGAGGTCAGGCTGAGTCTAGACTTCACAGCGTGACTGGATCGCGTGGACGACCACGGCATATGAAATTTGGATTGATCCCATTTTTCTCGCCCCGAGGAATGGAAAGGCATTGGACATTCGGTTCGGGATGTTTGGGACTCCTACTCTTGTCGAGCTGTGTTGCTGGATCATGCCCATGGATCGCCGAAAGCCCCGAGTTAGTTAGGTCGTTCGTCCCTGAGTTCCAAAAGGGCGGCTTAAAGGTAGTTTTGCGTCATACGAAGACGGGTGGACCTGTCGATCGAAAAGACTGTTTGTATCCCGACGAAGGACTGGACGGCAATGAAGGGCGTAAGCAAGCCGAATTGATCGGCAAAGGTTTTAGCAGCTTGTCCAAGGCAGATTTGCAGATTTACTTTAGCCCGTATTGCAGAACCGCCCAGACAGCCGAAATCGCGTTTCCTAACAGTTCAAAGACAAAGAAGGATGAGCTTGTCTACGGCAACGAGAGCAACCCTTGGCTGAAAGAACAGATCCAACGCCCTTCGAAGACGGGAGTGAACGAAGTTTACGTAACGCATGGTCCTAACATGAATGAGATCAAAGAAGATGATATCAGAGTGCTCGGGTTCGATGCTCGCCTTTACTGGGGAATCGCCGCGTTCTTTAGTCCCTCCGCGAACAGAGAGCCGCTTGGTTTGCTGGGTTGTTCACTTCCAGACCACTGGGCAGGTATTGTCAGTCAAGCAAAAGAAGCTGGTTTATTGCCGTAATCAGCAGTTGCAAGTGCGGCGAGTTAATCAAGAAATCTGAATGTCAAAAGTAAACAGGCCGTTGAAAAACTCTTCGTTCACCCTTCGACTGGGCTGTTATGTGGATGTCAAGTTGTCGGACACACGAGTCCTCCTATTTTGTTATGACTCTTTTACGTCCCGACCAAAGAGAGACTTGCTGTTATTCGTGGCACGGCCTTATGCCGTCGCACTTATTTTTAATGCGCCCCGCTTTTGAGGCATCGGGCCCCGGGCTCTCTGTCTCAAGGATCGAACCGTCAGAAGATTTCTCTCCCGGTTCTGCCAGTCGTCGAGTCGTTCCCTGGGGCACGGTCTCCTCTTCGGTCAAAGGAGTCTATGAACCTATTGCTTACTGCATACTGTCAGAGCCGACATCCATCATACAAGTCTCAGGGCGAACGGAGAGGTCGGGAAACCATTGATTATTCTCCGTTCATGCTGAGCCTGCCTGTCCTGAGCGAAGCCGAAGGGGCGAAGCATGGAGTTACTTTTCAACAACAGCCTATAAAGATTCGACCCCCTTAGCTCCAACACGAATCCTTCCTTGACGGCGTGAAGGGATTTCACTAACGTCAGGGTCCACCTTGATTACCGAGCCAGCGGAGGATGCGATGAGAACGAAAGTTCCCCTTCTGTTTGTCCTGCTGATCGTTATCGCGGTGAAACCGGCGTGGGCCGCGCAGGCGCCGACCAAAGTCACGATGACGACCGGCTCGTTCAGCGAGCGGGAGGCCGCCATGTTTGTCGCGCAGGACCAGGGTTTCTTCCGGCGCTATGGCCTGGACCTAACGTTCGTCCATGTCCGCAGCGGGCCCGTCGGCATGGCCGCTCTCGCGGGGGGCGACTCGCAACTACACGAGGGCTCGGTCACCGGTGCGGTGCTCGGCGCCGCCGCGGAAGGGACCGACCTGGTGTTTGTTGCCGGCATGATTAATAAACTGATCGGCAACATCATGGCGTCGCCGAAAATCAAAACTCCTTCGGACTTGAAGGGCAAAGTTATAGCCGTTACTAGCGCTAGCGGGGGCAGTTGGATGTTTACGACCCTGGCCCTGGAGTATTGGGGTCTGGACGCCAAGCGTGACGGCATCACCTTTCGCATCCTCGGAGACGAATCGGTACGCAGTCAAGCGCTGCTCGCCGACACAGTCGCGGCAACGCACCTCGGTTATACCTTCGCCGCGCCGCTTAAAAGCCGGGGCTTTACCAATCTTGCCGATCTGGCCCAACTGCCGATCCCCTTCCAAAGCACGGGGATCATGACGAAGCGCAGCTTCATCAACTCCTCGCCGGAAGTCGTGGAAAAGGTTTTGCGCGGCATAGTGGACTCCATGGCTTTCATCGCCCAACCGGAGAACAAGACGGCGGTTCTCAAGAGTCTAGCCAAGGGACTCCGTCTGCCGAAGGTAGAGCAAGCCGTCGAGGGTTACGAGAGCCTGCCCATGCTATACGACCGGCGGATCTACCCCACGGTCGAAGGCGTTCGCAACGTTATCCGGCTCCTTGGCTTGACCGACGAAAGGATCCGCCGGCTGAAAGCGGAAGAGCTGGTCGACACTCGGTTCGTGAGAAAGCTCGAGAAGGAAGGGTTGTTCCAATAGAGATATACGTCAACGTCGGATAATCCGCTTTCAATCGAAGTCATTGCGAGGAGCGAATGATGAGTGAGATAAGACGGATCGCGATTCTTTCTCTTGTTTCGTTCATTCTGTCCCATTCCACGTGTGCGAAAGCTTTCTCCGCCGACGGCGCTGATAAACTGACCCGGGTCCGAATCGGTTTGGCGGCCAGAAGCACCACGTCCATGCCCTTTTTCGTTGCCCGGGAACGCGGCTTTTTCCGCGAGGAAAGTTTGGAAGCCGAGCTGATCGTGATGCAGGCAATCCAAACGATTCAAGCGATGTTAGGGAAAAGCACGGAATTCGCTTCCGCAACCGGGACGGCGGTTAGCTCCGCGGTGAGCGGCGCGGATATCAAAGTGATATTGGCCGTAACTGACCGTCCGTCCTTTGATCTTATTGTCCAGCCCGACATTACGAGTGTTCAACAATTGCGCGGAAAGAAAATCGGCACCGGGGGAGTCGGCTCATTGTCAGAAATCCTCTCCCGCCGGGTTTTAATCGCCCACGGGGTTCGTCCCGAGGAGGTGGCCATTCTTACCATGGGCACCAGCCAACTAACTTATTTGGCCCTAAAAGCCAAAACCATTGATGCAACAATGCTGCAGATGCCTTTGACCTTCACGGCTCAAGATGAGGGGTATCGCAAACTCGTCGACGCGGGCACCGTTTATCGATCCGTCCAGGGCGGACTTGCGACAACCAAAACGGTCCTCTCCCAGCGACCTGACCTGGTGACTAAGGTTGTCCGCGCCACTCTGCGAGCGATCCGCCTGATCAAAACCGACAGGAACTACAGCATTGATTTTATCAAGGGCCCTTGGCTGGACATCGGCCGGGATCGCGAACGGATTGCCACACGAGTGTACGATGTTGCTGCCCCAGGGCTTCTGGAGACCGGGTCGGTTAACGAAGATGTTCAGCGGCAAATGATCACGGACGCGGCGCTTCGAATTAAGCCATCACAGCCGGTGCTTCCCGAGCAGGCGTTCGACTTTAGCATCGTCCATAGGGTCGGTGAAACTTTAAAATAGGCCAGTCTCTTCCCGTGTCGATTACTTGTGGCGCTTGCTTCACGCCGGTCCTTGCTCACGTTTGGCTGTAGATAAGTCCTATGACATCTGAAATAATAAAATAATGGGAAAGAGAATTTCTGAAATTGAAAAGATGAAAAACAATATCGGTCCTGGAAATAGGATGAAAATTTTCGATGGTAAAAAGGCAGCGAAACTAGGTACTGAAAAGAATCCGGCAGTTGTCCATGTAAGAACAGACAAAAGATTCAAAGAGGTCACCGCGCTGTTTAAAGAAAAGGGTTGGGAATATAAGGTTCTACTGGAACCGGACCAGCCGGAAGATATCACCGACCTGGAACGTTTATTGAATCCCCTAAAACCAACGAGAGTCGAAAAGAAAGTTGGACGTAATGAGCCCTGCCCATGTGGAAGCGGGAAAAAATATAAAAACTGCTGTGGTAAATAATCGACGTGTGTAAGGTACTTAGACGGCATGTCAGATAATCTCTCAGCTAAACCAAAAGCCAAGGCCACGTTGACATAACACGTCGTTACCGGATACTCTCTGCCTCAAAATGGGCATTCGCGGACTGCTTTCCTTTGTCAAGACTTGCTATCGATCTATTGATCGCTGGCTCGCACGCGGCTGGGAATGTTCGTTTAGTTCTGACTGTTGCCTGATGCCTCATGCCTAACGCCTATTAGTAGTTGCAAGTGCGAACCGAATCGGCGAGGAGAATAAATCTATACGAATGCCTGGCATCGAATCACTGTTCTTCAAACCTACAACTGACCGATAAATCCGCTCTTATCGAGTTCGCGGACTAAGCGGGCGTCGATGAAATCTTCCGGCTTTGCCTCTCGCGCTTTGGGTTGCGTCTTTTCCAAAGACCTTAGCAGCACGGAAACTCCCTCCAGGGTCGGATACGGTGGGATCTCGAGGTGAACCGTGACTCTCTCGTAGGCGTCGTCGAGAATCTCGCGGTCGTTGGTTGCGAGATACTTCGCCATCACGCGCGTGGCGAAGTCCTTGTTTCTTTTGGCGAGCACAGCGCCTTCGATGTAGGCTCTGAGAAAACGCCGCACCACATCCTCGTTGGTTTTCAGATATTTTCGGGTCGTCACCACGCCGTTCTGGTGAATCGTCGCCTCGAGTTTAGCCATATCCAGTAACTCGCGCATATTCGCTCTCTTCGCCCGCAGGATCGCGGGCACGGAGAGCGCCGCGGCTTGCACTTTGCCGGTGAGGAGCGCGAGGACGGTTTCGGGTTGGCCGCCCGTCTGAACCATGGTGATGTCCCGTTCAGGATTGAGGCCGTTTTTCTCCAGAGCGAAACGCGAGGCGAAATCGGACAGCGTGCCGAAGCGCGTGGCGCCGAAGAGCTTCCCTTTGAGATCGGCTATCTGGGTAATCTCCGGCCGGCTAAAAATGGAGAACAGAAATTTCTTTAGAATCGTCGCGACGATCACCGTGTCTGCGCCGGCCAAATTAGCTTGCATCGAAGCCGTGCCGCCGAGTTGAATGATCGGCATCTCGCCGGAGAGCATCGCCTGCAAAGCCATGGAACTGCCCGGGATATGGATCGCCTCGACTGCAAGTCCATGCTTCTCGTAGAGGTTGGCTTCCTTGGCAAACCACATCGTCATCTGCGGCGCTCCAACCCCTCCACCGCCGATGCGAATTTTTTCCAGCTTTTTGTCCTGAGCGGCGGACTGAGAGAACCACGCCGCCGAACAAACGAAGACTAACGTAATGACGAGAAGCGCTTTCTTCATGAGCGGGTCCAACTGCAATCGAATCGGCGAGAAGACAAGGCCATGGCTCAGGTCCGTCCCGGCATCCCGCGGCCGGATGCAACCGGCCGGTTCCTTCAAGAGCACGCGAGTTCTTCGAACGTAGGCTCGGACATGCCGGCCTTCCAGGTCGGATCGCGAAGCTCGAGACGGTTGCCGCTGGGATCGAAGAAATAAAGCTCTCTTCCGGGGAAGTAGCCACCCTTCCGGTAATAGAGCTGGTCGACTCGAACTTTCCGTTCTTGAAAAATCTTGCACGCCTGCACCAGCGTCTCCGGGCTCACCGTGAAAGAATGGTGCACGTTATGCTCCTCGACGAATGATCTATCCACCGTCGCCGCACGCTCGCAAAGTAGGATGTTGTGGTCGCCGACGTTGAAGCAGGACATGCCCGAGTTGCCCAGGCGCCCCAGGTGCTTAAGACCGAGGAGATCGCCGTAGAACTTCTCCGACTCGTCGAGATTGTTTACCGGAATCGACCAGTGCGTCACTCCCTCAACTTTCAATTGCCCCATAAAAGATTCCTCCCATGCGCCATTCTAGCTCTAACCGATGCGCGGCTGTCAACCCGATTTTTTAGTACGCGGGGATAATTGTCGAAGCCCAGAGATAGTCGCTACAAACGCGGTCGCCAGACGTAAATCGTGGCGACGCGCTGAAACGCTTGTCAGGAAGATTCTAGGGATCGGGGCATAGGCGGCGGATGGGGACATTGCCGAATCCCGATAAATCGTACTGTATTGCCTGAATCCTGTGTTCGACAGATCGGCGGGACAACTCTCGGCCCATGCGAAGCGCGGCCTCGACACCTTGGTAGTACT
>DASYRN010000203.1:0-3685 GCA_036004365.1 Binatia bacterium | reverse complement strand
TGTTTTTTCCCAATCCAAAAATAGCCTAGGCCTTTGCCTCAACCATCTTGAGATCTCCTTTTCTCGGCCATATATGAAAGCCATTTCCCGCTCCACTCCCTCTCTCCCACCAAAATTTACACACAATGTGATACATCACCGGCCTTTGCTTTCCCCTTGACCCTACTCCCCTACTTGCCCTATTTTACGCGCAACCAGATAGACCTCGATCTGCTCCGGGGAGGTTTAGCCGTGACTGAAAAAATTAAAGCAAGGATAGGGTTTGTCAGCGCCGGCGCCAGCTCCATGCCGCATTACCAGAGTTTCACGCCGCTGATTCCGCCGGATATCCAGATCGATTTCCAAGGCTTGAGTCTTTACGGAGCATCTCTGTATGAAATCGCGGACAAGAAGGAAATCATAGTTCAAAGAATCAAGGAGCTAACGGCGAAGCACGATTGGAACGGTGTGATCGTTACTGCAGCGCCGACGGAAGTCCTGAACCCCGGGCTTTACGAAGCTCTCGCGGAGGCGCTGACGGTTCCTTTCACGACGGCATTGCATGCTTGCGTTGCCGCGCTCAGAGTCTACTCGGCGAAGCGAGTTCTTTTGCTTACGCCTTTTGACGCGCGCTTGAATGATTTGATCTGTGAGCACCTAGGGGGTGCCAGCCTCTCTGCTGTCGCGCCACATCCTTTCGTGGAGCTTGGCGTGCCCAAACGCATGAGACCCGATGAAGTGTTTGAGTTGACAAAGAAGAGTCTTAGCGCCGTCGCCCAGGTCGACGCTGTCTATTTTCAGGGTGCGGTTTTAGATCCGATCAAGATACTGGACAAAGTCGAAAACGAGCTCAAAACGACCGTCATTGCCAGCAACCCAGCCATGCTTTGGTATGTGCTCTCCAAGCTCAAGCTCGCTTATTCTATAACGGGCTATGGGAAGTTGCTGAGAGAATGGCCGGGTATCAGAGAGAATGAAGGATAAAGAATGAAGGATGAAGGAAAGCGGAAAGATGCAGGTCAGACGAACGTTCAGAACATTAGGAACCCACCAACTATAATCAATGCACCGGCTATCGAGATCATCAAGGGCAGGTTAATCTCGAAAGATGCTCTCGGCGGCGGCCGATCTTCAATCGCAATGACTTTCCTTGCCCGACGTAGGCAGTTCATCGCGATGCCCCTCCAACCACCATGGCGAAGAGAACTAGGGCGATGCAGATGATTAACAACCAATCCATCCACTTTGCTCCGATTGTCCGTTGTTAAGCGCAGAAATTGTGCCATACGGAATAACTGTTCTCCTGTCATTTTCTGTCGCGGCTTTTCATCGACTGTCGCCCGGAAAAGAAGGCGTTCCTGACCCGTATCGAATGTTTCGAGTTGCTGATTCAGGCAAAGACACCAGAAGTAATGAGGCATGAGTTTTAAGGCAACAGTAAAAGCGTGTGAAGTTTGAGATTAAAGTGGGGATGAGACAGCTTTGACCATTGACGTTCCATTTCAATTCGCCTATTTTACGCGCCGATAACTTGCGCAAAGCCTCTGAGTAAAGGGGTGATTCCGAACTTGGAGTCGTGAGATCCTCGAGGGTGTTAGCAATCATCGTCCTCGCCATGGCGTGGCTGGGAAGTTGACATAATCGCACCTATTGGATACTAGGAGAACTCAGGATAGCAGGAGGTGGATCGATGGTCGTGCTGCACGTAACTATCCAGATCAAGCCAGAGCACGTCTCGGAGTTCTTGGAAGTCGCCCGCTACGACGCGGAGCATTCGGAGAAGGACGAGCCGGGCTGCCTGCGCTTCGACGTGATCCAGGACCGCGACGACCCGAACCGTTTCTATTTCTATGAGGTCTACCGGGACGACGCAGCGCTACAGGCACATCGGCAGACCCCGCACTTCAAGCTCTACTTCGAGAAGACCCAGCCCTGGCTGGCCGTGCCGCCCGAGCGCCGCTTCGGTAAGAACCTGATACCGTCAGACACCGCCTGGCGTTAAGATCTCAGTCTAAATTCCTTTGCTTTTCTCCGACGTTCGTTTCGCTCTCGGGAGGAAGAGGGGTTGACCTAGCCGAGCCGGTGCGATCGGAGAGCGAAAGTTTCGCGATAGCCAGAACAGGCCATGAAAAATATGGGTTACGGGCTGCTGGTTTTTCTCCTCTGGAGTTCGGGTGCCAGAGCGCAGACCCCATTCTATCAGGGCAAGACGATAAGAATCGTGGTCGGGTACCCTGCGGGCAGCGCTCATGATCAATGGGCCAGGCTAATCGCTCCCTATCTGAGCAAGTACGTCGCCGGGAATCCGAACACTATCGTCCAGAATATGGCCGGGGCGGGCTCGATGGTGGCGGCTAACTACGTTTATAACGTTGCAAGGCCCGATGGTCTGACCCTTGCGGTTGTCAATGCGGCGCTTTATTTCGATCAGCTCCTGGCACGCAAAGAGGTCCAGTTCGACTGGTCCAAATTCGCCTGGATCGGCAGCTCGACTCCCACCAATGCCATTCTGTACATGTGGGCCGACACTCCTTACAAGACCATCCACGATATCCGCAAAGCCTCCGTGCCACCAAAGTGTGGCGCCACCGGGACCGGGAATACAGGCTACTACCTGCCGAAACTGCTCGAACAAACTATCGGAGCGAAATTCAACCTCGTGACGGGTTATCAAGGAGGCGCCGATATCGAGTTGGCGGTCGAGCGAGGAGAAGTCCAGTGCCGCGCCTTCACGATTCAGGTTTTTTTTGGGCGGGAACCGTTCCACACCTGGCGCAGCAAAGGACTGGTTCGCGTCCTGGTCCAAACCGGAAAGAAGCGCGACGCGCGCCTGCCTGACGTCCCTCTGCTGACTGAGTTAATGGATCAGTATCAAACCGCCCAGTCGAGCCGTCGTCTGGCCACGGTCATGCTGGGATCCGGTGGTTTCGGTAGTTGCCCGACGATCTCCTCTCCAGGCGTTCCTGAAGAACAACTAAAGCCTGTGCGCGCGGCGTTTGCCAAGGCGCTGAATAGCCCCGACCTGGTAGCTGAAGCAAAGAAGAAAGGGCTTGAGGCGGAGCTGATCAGCGGCGAGGAGCTGGAGGGTTTGGCGAGGGAAGTGACCACCCAATCCCCGGAGGTCATTGGTCTAATCAGAAAGCTTGTCGGCGAATAGTGTCTCGCGTGGTGTTGAACGAAGCTGCACTTTAGGAGGAATTATGAGCCGACTGCCAACCGTTAACCGCGATGCGCTCGCGCCGGAAGATCAGGCGGTCTGGGACCGCATCGCAGCCGTTCGCACTTCGGTGCGCGGGCCGTTCGGGGCATTGATCCACGTACCGAAGCTTGCTGATCGCGTCGCAGCTTTGGAGGACTACTTCCGCTTTGACGCGGCGCTGCCTGCGCTAGACCGGGAGCTCGTGATCCTGGCGACCGCACGCGAGATGGCGGCACACTATCCATGGGCTCGGCATGAGATCAGGGGGCGCGAGGTCGGCACCCGAAGCGAGGCGATCGAGGCCTTGCGCGCCAACGGCTCGCTGGAGCAACTGACCCCTCGGGAGCGACTCCTCGTGGAGATAGTGCGGAGCTTGCTCCGCGACCGGGTGCTCTCCGAAGAGTTGTTCGCTCGCGGGCTAGCTGATCTAGGACGACAGCAGCTCGTGGAGACGGTCGCGCTCGCCGGCCATTACAGTCTCATCGGATTGGTCGTGAAGGCGTTCGA
>DASYRN010000202.1:0-3078 GCA_036004365.1 Binatia bacterium | reverse complement strand
TCCGGCGGCATGCGCCAGCGCGCCAACATCATCCGGACCTTAATCTACGATCCCGAGCTGGTCTTGATGGACGAGCCCTTCGGTCCCCTGGACGCCCAGACGAGAATCGTGTTACAAGAACAACTGCTGAATCTCTGGGCTGCGACAAAAAAGACCATCATCTTCATTACCCATGACCTGGTCGAAGCGATCGCCTTGGCGGATCGAGTCGTGGTCATGACATCGCGTCCCGGAAAAGTGAAGCGCATCGCCAAAGTGCTCATACCGCGCCCGAGGGATGTCTATCAGATTCACCAGAGCCCGGAGTTTCGCACCGCCTATGATAGCCTGTGGAAAGAACTCAAACCCGAAGTCAAAATGGCCGAGGCATAGATATAAGGAGGATCCTCGAATGAAACGATTTATGTCTGGTATCCTAGGCGCGCTTTTCTTCGTCACCGCGCTTTCCTCTGTCGTCCAAGCCCAGAGCCCAAGGAAAGTGAAGTTGACCATTCCCGTCGTCGCCCTCTCGATGACGCCGGTCTATTTGGCCCAAGCGAAGGGCTTCTTCGCCGAAGAGGGGTTAGATGTGGATGTAACCTCTACGGGTGGAGGAGGGCCGGACATCAGGGCGTTGATAGCTGGAGAGGTGGATTTCAGCTTTACGACTGGAGACAATGTCATTCTGGCCTACCAGGAGGGCAAAACTCTCATGATGGTCTCGAGTGGCCTCAATAGGCTGTTCATCAATTGGGCGATGCACAAAGAGGCGGCCAAGGCCAAGGGGATTACCGAGACTAGCCCACTGCAAGAGAAGCTCAAGTCGCTCAAAGGACTCATCGTCGGGGTCACCAATCCGGCGGCTCTGACAGCGCATCTGGCGCACTTTGTGATCCGACAGGCGGGCTATGTACCCCAGCAAGACGTCCAAGTCATTCCCATTGGTGCTGGACCGACGTGGCTTGCGGCCCTTGAAAACCGAAAGGTAGATGTTGCCCTCACGGCTCCTCCCGTCCCTGAGACCGCCATCAGCCGAGGACATGCTATTATGTTCATCAACAACTCTAAAGGAGAAGACCCCTCGATCTCTGAGTTTCTCATGGAAAATCTCGTCGCGCGTCCGGAGACGCTGAAAAAGGACCCGGATCTGGTGCGCAGAATGGTGCGGGCCTTGGTCAAGGCCAACAAGTGGGCTCTCAGTAGCACCCCGGAGCAGGTCGCGGAGGCTCTGAAACCGACCTTCGCCAAGACCGACCCAGCCATTCACTTGACTGGAGTGAGAGCCGTTCTACCGACCTTGAGCCAGGACGGCCGAACCACTGAGCGAAGCGTTCAATCTACGCAGGATATCCTGGAGGTGGCCGGACTGTTAAAGAAGCGAGTCGCGTACTCTGAGATTGTCACGAACGATTTTCTGCCGAAATGATTAGGCCGTGAGGGGTGAGAGGCGAGGAAAATGATTTCACGCGGGCGGCTATTTCTCTACCGGCTTCTTTTCGGTCTCCTCCTTGTTACCCTGTGGGAGCTGAGTTCGGGAAGGTTTATCGATCCCTTCTGGATCTCCAGCCCATCGAGAGTCTTTGTCTACCTTTGGGAAGTCACCTCAGACGGCTCGATCTTTGGACACCTGGCGATCACACTCTACGAGACCTTTACCGGATTCTTTATCGGCGCCGTGGCCGGCATCAGCTTTGGATTTCTCCTCGCGAGGAGAGAGACTCTGGCTCAGATCCTGGACCCTTATATTGTCGCCTTCAACGGGATCCCCCGCATAGCGCTCGCCCCCATATTCATCATCTGGTTCGGCATCGGACCGAACTCGAAGGTTATTCTGGTTGTCATCGTCGTCTTCTTTCTTACCTTTTTTAATACCTATTCTGGAGTCAAAGGAGTCGACATCGAGCTTAAGAATATCTTGCGCATTATGGGCGCCAACGAGCGACAAATCCTCTTCAAGGTCACTATCCCGGCAACCATCCCCTGGATTACGACGGGACTGAAACTCAGCGTTCCCTATGCCCTGGTCGGCGCTGTCGTGGGTGAGTTTATCGCCGCAAGCAAAGGCTTAGGGTATCTGATCAACTACAATACCTCGCTCTTTTCCACCACCGGAGCTCTCGGAGGAATCCTCATCCTGGCTCTGGTTGTCGTGCTCTGCAACGAGGCGATCGAGCGCACCGAGGCCTATCTCCTGCGCTGGCGCCCAAGAGAAGAGGTAAAAACGCAGGGAGAGCTTTATTGACGCAGAGGTGATCCTTTGACGGCAAAAAAATGGATGTATATCGACGGTGCCTGGGAAGAGGCCGCGGGACGGAAAACCTTCGACGTTCGCAACCCGGCGAACGGCGAAGTCGTCGGCATTATTCCAGATGCCGGAGTGGCCGAAACGAGGCGAGCCATTGAAGCGGCGGACCGTGCCTTTCCTAAGTGGGCCCGCACTCCGGCCAAGGAGCGCGGCGAAATTCTGCGGCGAACGCAGAACCTGATGGCCGAGCAGCGCGATGAGATTGCCAAACTCGTAGTGCTGGAAAACGGCAAGCCCTATGAGGAGGCGAAAGGCGAGGTCGGCTTCTCTATGGGCTACTTCGGCTGGTTCGCTGAGGAGGGGCGCCGAACTTACGGAGAGACAGTTCCCTCGCCCTTTCCCAATAAGCGGCTTTGGGTGCTGCAGCAACCCGTCGGCGTGGTCGGAGCGATCACACCCTGGAACTTCCCGGCAAACATGATCACGCGAAAGATTGCTCCCGCTCTTGCCGCAGGCTGCACTGTCGTTTTGAAGCCGGCCTCGGCAACGCCGATGACCGCCTTGGCCATCGCTCAATGCACCCATGATGCCGGCCTACCTCCCGGCGTGTTCAACGTCATCACCGCATCCCGCTCCCGTGAGATCGGCCAGGAATTACTTTCCAATCCTCTGGTCAAGAAGATCGGTTTCACGGGTTCGACCGACGTAGGAAAGAGCCTGATGGAGCAAGCCGCTAAACAGATCAAGCGGATCTCGTTTGAGCTCGGAGGCAACGCTCCATTCATCATCTTTGATGACGCGGATTTCGACGCCGCCTTGGATGGAGCGATCGCCATGAAATTCCTGCGGGTCGG
>DASYRN010000201.1:0-5221 GCA_036004365.1 Binatia bacterium | reverse complement strand
TTGAGTCGCCATGTCGCAGGCGCCTAACCAGGCGCTGCAGGCAACAGCCGCCGCGCCGGGCAGTTGACCGGTTTATGAAACTTGAACATCATCATTGCAGTTCACGTCCCGCTCCGGCGGCTGTGCCTGAGCTTGGACGTTGAGGCTGTAGAAAAACCTTCCAATCGTTAAAAATTTCTTCCTTCTTTTATCCCTCTGCTGGTCAAAAAGTTAGTCAAAAAGTTAGGGTCAGGCCTGACTATTGACTTATTTCAAGGCATTCGCATAGGTTCTCTTGATGGCACGCAAGCCAAGGGTTGAGTTCGAAGGCGCCTTCTATCATGTCATCGCCCGAGGCAACCAACGCCAGGACATCTTCCGGGATGACAAAGACCGCGCCATCTATCTGGAGAGATTGGAGCATTACAGAAAGAGATACGACTTTCGGCTCTACGCCTACGTGCTGATGTCCAACCATGTTCACCTGCTAATCGAGACTCAAAAGATTCCCTTGTCCAAAATCATGCAAGGGTTACAGTTTACCTACACCCAGTACTATAACCGGCGCCATAGAAGCGTCGGACACATTTTCCAGGCTCGGTACAAGGCGATCCTGTGCGATCGGGACTCTTATCTACTTGAACTGGTCCGGTACATTCATCTCAATCCCGCGCGTCTGCAGCGGCCGAAGGATCCCTGGAAGTACCGATGGAGCAGTCACCGGGCATATCTGTGGGAGGGAACAGCTGTACAGATAGACACAAAATTGGTATTGGGGCAGTTTGGCAGAGCGTCAGCCCAGGCGCGACAAGCCTACAGGAAGTTTATGGAAGAAGGGCTAGGGCAAGGTCATATCGATCAGTACTATGAGGTCATCGATCAGCGCTTCTTGGGAGATGAGGAGTTTATTGAAAAGGTGGACAAGCTGGCTCAAGGACGCGAGGTTGAGGCAGGAGGACCTAAGATCCCCTTTAGTCGACTGCTTGAAGCAGTGGCGAAGGAGCATGGAGTGGAGGCTACCGAGTTGACTGGACCTGGGCGGCGTAGGCAGTGGGTTCGGGCACGAGCGATGTTGGTTTATCTAGCAAGGCAATGGAGTAAGGTCACTTCCAAGGAGTTGGGCGGCCGACTTCATCGCGATGCTTCGCTGATGAGTCGGCTTTGTGCTATGTATGAGCGGGATCGGGACAAACGGGCCGAAACCAGAGTGGCTCGATTGGCGGGAAGGACAATAAGTCCATAATCAGGCCTGACCCTAAACGCTTCGGAATCCTTTCTTGTGGCGGCATGGGGCAAGTGACATTAACGAGCGGGAGGTATAAATGAAAACGAACTTCAAATTGATGTTGGCGGCTTTGGCTGGCGTTGTAATCGGCGCCGCGGGCATCGGAGCGCTATCCGCGCAAGGTGTGACTCCAAGCAAGGCACCGCCTGCTTACCTGATAGCGGAAGTAGAGGTAACAGATCCAGACGGCTACAAGACCTATCAAGATGGAGTTTCGTCCCTGCTTGCGGCACTCGGCGGTCGTTTCGTCGTCCGCGGGGGAAAGACAATCGCACTCGACGGGGAGCCTCCGAAGCGCATTATCGTCATCGCATTCGATAGCATGGAGAAAGCGCAAGCGTTTCGTAATTCAACGGTCTATAAGGAGTTTGTCCCCATCCGCGACAAATCGTCTAAGTTTCGTTTATTCGCCGTGGAAGGTGTCGTGCCATGACCGGCGCGAAGAAATGATGTGTGAGCACAATGATTGATAGGCACTTAGCGCGGCTGTCGCGAAGTCGTTCTAACTTTTCAGTGGAGCGGACGCACTAGCGCCGCTCACCGTGAGCGTTCGGCGTCACAGCTATCTGCGCAGCGCTTGAATGCGGACGTCAGCCATAGGAGAACAGAAGCCGAAGAGGGGACAGGTCTTGCAATCACACATTGTCGTAATGGAAGACCCAACCCCCAAAGGAGTGTGACTGTAAATGTCAATTCTCAAAGGACCCTCCCATGAGATCGTTTCTCCTCCAGCGCTCGCCAACGCTACTCCCCACCCCGTTTTGTTGACCCTAAAAGATTGCCTCCGTACCCCTCACAGATCAGCTCCACGGACAACCCGCCAGGGCTTTGATGTCGCTTACGACATCGACGACCGCCGGTCTATTTGCAGCGAAGGCTTGCTCCAGCGCGCCCCTTAACTCGCTCGGTCGCTCGACTCGAATGGCGAAGCAACCCATCGCTTCCGCGACCTTTGCCAAGTTAACGTCCTCGAAGACCCACATTTCACGGGCTCGGCCGCGCTGCTGTCCTCCGTACGCGGCATCAAATAATTTCGTCTCCTGGTTGAGCGAGCGATTGTCATTAACCACGATGACCGCGTTGATGCCGAAGCGGACGGCGGTCTCCAGCTCAGCCAGATGATAATAAAAGCCGCCGTCGCCGGTGAAACACAACACCGGTGCGTCGGGAAGAGCGCATTTGACGCCGAGAGATGCCGGGAAAGCCCAGCCGAGAGAGCCGGCGCAGCGAATATACCTTTGGCCCGGTTTGTTGAGGTCAATCATCGTGCCCGACCAGATCCCCGAGTGGCCCGTGTCCGACACTACGACTGCATTCGGCGGTAGAAACTCCGTGATCTCTTTGCAGAGCCGTTCCGGTCTCATCGGCACCGCGTCGGAGCCACGCAGCGGCGCCACTTCGGCGCGCCAATCGTTTACAAGCTGCTGCGCCCGCCGCACCCAGCCCGTCCTGGGCTCCATCGGCTTCGCCGCTTCAATCAACTTTCTGAGCGTCACCTTGGCGTCTCCCAGCAAACTGACGGCGTTGGGATAATTGCGGCCTAGATCCGCCGGGGAGATATCCAATTGAATCACGGGCGTGCCCGCGCGTGGAATCTTCCAATTGTTCGTCACCTGGCCGCCGGTGTGGCTGCCGATGAAAAAAACTAAGTCGGCCTCGGCCACGGCGCGGTTGGCGCACGAGCGGGAGTAAGTTCCGACAACTCCGAGAGACAGCGGATGATCATCGGCGATGGTTCCCTTGCCGTTGAGCGAGGTCGCCAACGGAATCGATAGCATCTCGGCAAGCTCGACGACCTCCTGCTGCGCTTGGGAAGCTACAACGCCGCCGCCCGCTACGATGACGGGCCGCTGCGCTCTGGTCAGTGCTGTGGCTGCCTCGCCAATGCGGTCCATTTCCGGCCCCGGCCTGAAGGCGGGGTACTGTTTGTGACGCTCTTCGACGATCAGCTCGAGGTCTCCTTCCTCCTCAACCACCTGACCATGATTTCCGCGCGTCTCCAAATGCACCGGTCCCGGCGCTCCGCTGGTCGCCTCTCGGAAGGCTTGTCGGAGAAGATCCGGCAAGCGGCTTAGCTTGTCGATCCGAGCATTAAATTTCGTCACCGGATCAAACATCGATAAATCCTCGATCTCCTGGTAGAGGTAGCGGTATCTCGATTCAGAGTCAGGGCCTCCGGTGATCGCAATCACCGGAGAACAGGCCATGTATGCGTCTCTCAAACCCGCCGCCAAATTCGCTGCGCCAATGTTCTGCGCCATGCAGACTCCAGGCCTGCGCGACGCGCGCGCGTAGCCGTCGGCCATGTAGGCCGCGGCTTTCTCGCCGTGAGTCACCACGCGCCGGATATTCATATCTTCCATCTCCGCCATTGCCTGCAGCAACATCGTCGGGACAAAAAAGATATGGGTTACGCCATAGCCCCGCATGGCCTCGGCAAAGAAACGCGAGCCTGTCATGAGCGCCATAACTGTTACCTCCTCACACTCTTGTTCAAATTGGCCGTCAACATATCCCAGTCACCACGATCTCTTTCTCTGACTCGGGCAAAGACGCAAGGGGCGCCATCACGCCCAACCTTTTTCCCTTTGGACTCAGCGAAGCGCGTCGGGATACTGCGCGGCTAACTCGCGCATGAAGCCTGTCTGCTCGAGCTCATCAACAAACCGGTTATTGTAGAAATCCTGCGGGTTCGCCCCGCGGGCTCGTGGGTTTTGATCGGCGAGCGCTTCGAGGACGTTTCGGACCGCCGTCTCGGTGGTCCGGGGAACTAGCCGGACCACCTTCCTGTTGCTCTGATACGTCTCCTCCAAGAGGTTTCGATCGGTCGAGCGCGTGTATTTCCCGACGGCGCGAATGGCCGCCTCCCGGTTGGCCTTGAAGGCCCAGATCCCTTCGACCAGCGCCCGGACGAACCGGCGGGTGGCTTCACCGCGGGCGCTCATATAGCGCGCGGTGCAGGTGAGACCTAGACCAGTAAATTCAATATCACTCTGGTTGAAATCAATAAGCTCGACCATCCCCAGACGTTTAGCCTCCGTGGAGAAAGGCGGCGCCAAGACAGCGGCCTGCACAGAATCTCCCTTGAGGGCAGCGAAGGCCTCGGGGATCCCGCCCAACTGAATAATGGTCACGTCTTTGACCGGAACCAGACCCCACCGCTTGAGGGCAGTGCGTGCACCGAAGTCCGTGGGCGCTCCGAATCGGGTGACTCCAATGCGCTTGCCTCTGAGGTCTCCTGGTTGTTGAATCGGCGGGCGGGCCATTATGGAAAATGTGAACCCACCGATGTAGGTGACTAGTATGACCGCGTCCGCCCCACCAAGGCGAGCCTGAACGGTTGGAATGCTGGCGCCAACCGTGAAGTCAGTCTCCCCGGCTAGCATCGCCTGGTAAGCCGTTGTCGCGGCCATGTAGATCGGGCTCGACTGGATGCCGTGTCGTTCGAACAAGCCTAACTCTTTCGCCACCCAGAGCGGCGTAACCGAACCCGCTAGGGCGGTGTAACCCACTCGAATCGGCAGCGGCTGCGCCTCAGCTGTGTTTAGAACGCCGCCAATTGCAAGCAGAAAAAGAAGCCAAAGTTTTTCTTTCATGGCCCCTCCCTTGGTTTGCAGCACCGCCGGATCGATTGGTGCACAATAACCTTGACCTCACCGAACTTGTCGGGTACTCCGCTTCTCACTCCAACGCGGTTCAAAAGCCTAACGCCAAAGCTCAGCAGCGCTGGGGCACCGGAGAGCTTGAAGTCCCAGAAACCAATCATGCCCCGCCGTCTGCTGTAGCGCTTTGTTCGGCGTGACATACTTTCGACGGGCGACTGCGCCAGGCCCACGCCGTAAGCGCAATGCCAATCAAAGCCGGGAGAGTGACAGCAGGAAAATCACGGGCAATTACCGATGGAGAGCAGATGCCGACTGCAACTTCCCACAGGTGCAAAACGGCATGCGCGATGAG
>DASYRN010000200.1:0-69765 GCA_036004365.1 Binatia bacterium | reverse complement strand
GTGAAGCTGCCGGCCAAATTTGAGATTTTCATCAACCTAAAGACCGCGCAGCAACTTGGCCTTGTGATACCACAGCACGTGCTGGTCCAAGCGGATAAGGTGATTAAGTAACTCGGTGCTTATTAACGCAGGCCATTTTTTTCGCTAGGCTTTTCTGTCATTGAAACGTCACATCTCTACATCCAACCCTCTATTTGCCCCGCCCGCATCAAGCGTCAAGCTTGCCAGTTATTGACAGAATAGCCTGTGCATTTGCTCTTTTTTTCAAGTGACAAACCTGCTCTTTTTGGGCAATTTTATTGACGTTTTTCATATCGGCAGGGCCTCGCGTCCCTACTACAAAAAGGATAATCCTTTGAAAAAACACGCTATTACCGCTGAATGGATCGCCCTGAAGAGCGTGGCATAATTCCTGCTATTTTGGACTTTCTGGGTGGTAATACGTAAGCCGAGGAGGGGATTTCCGTTGCAAGAAACATTACCAGCTGAGCAGGCAGCTAGCCTTTGCAGGTGCATCCGAAGAGGTTTAAAAGTTTGCGCAAGAGGGGTCTATTCCTGGTAGGAAATTGGTGTGTTTGGAGGTTCAGCAAAGAAACGATTGTGAAGTTCGTGGCCGGAAATGAGAGAAAAAAGTTGAAGGGAGCGGATCGGAATCAATGAGTGAAACTAAGAACCGGGGCCGCTCTTGGCTATCGTGTTAGCCTTTCTAACAGCCCTCAGCCGGCGCTGGGCGCCATGGCAAAAGCTGGCGATCAATCTCGAAGCCAGCAAGACCATGAGGGCTCGACATTCCCGGGGGAGTAGTACTGATAGTGGACGAAGTCGTCAGATGGTCCTAGGGATGTGGGATTGGAGAAAAACAGTCCACGCGCCTCTTCGTGGTGGCGGTATCCGTCGTCGCCTCCTGATGTGGGGCCTTAGCCTTTTCGGCGTTGCACTGACGATTGTCGTTGCCGCGAGCTATACTTATACTGTAAGGCAGATAGAGCGAGATGCTGCCGAGTTGCAGACTGAGATTGCGTCAGTAACAGCTGATAACATTCGCAATTTCGTTCGACGCAAGATCGAGCGGTTTTCGGATAACGCCGACGCCGTAAGTCTTTATCCGTTGGGGAGCAAAGAACAACAGTTGCTCCTGGGTCTTCTGGTCAAAAACGACAGCAGCTTCAGCGACGCTTCCATTATCAACTCGGAGGGTATGGAGGTCGTGAAGGTATCCGACATAAAAGTTTATTTTCCCTCCGATCTAACCGACCAGAGTAAATCACCTAAATTCATCAAAGCGCTCAAGGGCGAGGATTATATAGGCCCGGTCTACACTTCGACCCGGGCCCAGCCGTACGTCACGCTGGCAATTCCGCTTTGGGGTACCGCCCAGAGTATCGTCGGTGTGGCATCGGCTGAAGCCGATCTCTCGTTTCTCTGGGAAGTGATTGGAAAGATCAATTTCGCTACCGCCGGGTACGCTTACTTGGTAGACGAGCATGGAAATCTCATCGCCCATAAAGATGCCACGCTGGTATTAAAAAGGCTCGACCTCCGGCAAGTCGACGGCGTCCAAAAGTTCTTGCGCAACCCGGCCCGTTCCGACCCTACTCCGGCTCAGGAAGGCCGAGGACTGTTGGATAAGCCCGTCTTGACCACGTACGCACCCGTACCTGAGTTGGGTTGGGCGGTTATCTTGGAAGAGCCCATCGACGCCGCTTTAGCCAATGTCGAGTTATTGAAACGCTATGCGCTGGCGCTCCTGACGATCGCGTTGTTCGCCGGCGCCGCGGTTATTGCCTGGGTAAGCAGCAAAATGACAGGGCCGATTCGAGAACTTCATCAGGGGGCCGAAATAATTGGAAGTGGGAATCTTGACTATCGGGTCAACATCGAGACAGGAGATGAAATCGAGTGGCTAGGAGAGGAATTCAACAAGATGGCGGGAGAACTCAAGATCTCTTACGCCACCTTAGAACAAAAGGTGAAGGACAAAACCGGTGAGTTAGAGAACGCCAACTCGGAGCTTGAACAGGCCAACCGCAGTCTTCTGAGGGCCAACAAGGCGAAAGATGAATTTTTGAGCGTCATGTCACACGAACTGAGGACGCCATTGAATGTCGTCATGGGCTATAGCCAGATGGTCAAAGACGGGATCTTGGGACAGATTAATCCAGAACAGGAAAGCGCTCTGGAGAAGGTCATCGGTCGCTCCAAAGATTTATTGAGCATGATCAGCGAAATATTGCAGGTTACCAGCATCGAAGCTGGGAAAGTGAAAGCGGAAATGCAGGAGATATACCTGGGAGAGCTTTTAGACGAGTTGAGGTCAACCTACGAAATTCCCTTGGATAAGAAGCTGACTTTCAATTGGGACTATCCCTCGGAGCGTAGGGCTATGAGAACAGACGGCGGCAAACTTAAGCATATTCTTCAGAACCTCATTAACAACGCGATTAAGTTCACTGACAAAGGTCATATCACCGTGTCAGCCCGTTATTCTCGGGAAACGAAGATTGCAGAATTCAAGGTGGCGGACACAGGGACGGGAATCCAAGAGGATCTGCTTCCCTTGATCTTTGAGATGTTTCGTCAGCTCGACAGTTCACAGACCAGAAATCACGGGGGCGCCGGAGTAGGCCTTTATATTGTCAAGAAGTACCTCGACATACTTGGAGGAAAGATCCAGGTAGAAAGCCAGGTTGGTAGAGGATCAGTTTTTACGGTAACCATACCCTGCTGATACTAATCCAAGAGTCTCACTCCTTCCGGCCATAAGACCAGAACTACGGTTTCTCCGATTCCTTGTGGAGTATGAACCGACTTGGGATCTAAATAAACGATATCGCCCTCCGTGTAAATGCCTGTCTCATCCTTAATCCCGCCCTTTAGCACGAAATAAAACTCCCCGCCTATGTGCTCATGTCTCAGGAATGCCTTGGGATCGGCGTCGGGCTTGATCCGATAGAGGACCATTTCTCTGGCGCCCTCGCGCGCCAACCTCGCCATTGACAGACCGTTGCCGAAATCCTTCCAATCCAGTTTCGCTAATGCTACGTCGTAAACTCTGATCTCTAAGAGATCCTTAAGGGACCGGCGCAATAAGTTCATGATGTCTCCTCTCGAAGCCATTATCATGCCTCGGCCAACGACAAAAGAGTTAACGGTGCGCTGGAGGGTAGCTGTCACATCCATACTGAAGTGAGGATGATGGCAACCGGTCAGCCAGATTGATAAAAAAGAGGGAACTAACGAAAAGTTAGGTCGCGGTTTTCTTTTGGCGAGCCTGACGCTTCGAAGGCTCTTTCTGGCTGGACTTTTCTTTTCCCCTTCCAGCCGCTCTCCTGCTTGCCTTCTTCTTACCCGAGGAATCCTCAGCCTGTGCCGCGCCATCCGGAGAGACCAGCTCGACGAGTGAGAGGGGGGCATGGTCTCCACGCCGCCAGCCGAGCTTGACGATCCTCGTATAGCCGCCGGGGCGGTTCTTAAAGCGGGGCGCTAAGGTTTCGAACACCTTACGGACCGCGGCCTTATCGCGCATAAACGCGATGGCTCGGCGTCGTGCATGAAGGTTCCCTTCCTTTCCCAGGCTGATCATTCTCTCCGCCCAGCGTCTGAGCTCTTTAGCCTTGGGATCCGTCGTCTGAATTCGCTCGCGGTGGAAAAGGGCGGAGACGAGGTTGCGCATTAAGGCCAGCCGGTGGCTCGAGGTTCGATTGAGCTTTCTTCCTGCTTTTAGATGGCGCATAACGTTTTAAGTCCCGGGTTCGAGTTTTGAGTTGGGAGGGCGAGGGGGCCTCAAAACTCATCACTATTTTAGGCGCTCTCCTTTTCCCTGGCCTGTCGGCGTCTCTCTATCTCTTCCCGCGAGGAAAAATTCTCCAGCCTCATACCGAGCTCCAGTCCCATTTCCCGCAGGATTTCTTTGATTTCGTTGAGCGACTTGTGGCCGAAATTCTTAGTCTTAAGCATCTCCTGTTCGGTCTTTTGCACCAACTCGCCGATGTATTTGATATCCGCGTTCTGCAGACAATTCTGGGACCGGACAGAAAACTCCAGTTCATCCACGCTGCGGAACAAATTCTCGTTGAGGGGAGTCGAAGGCACTTCCTCGCGCAGTTCCCGTGGGGGTTCGTCTTCAAAATTGATAAAGATCTCCAGTTGATCCTGGAGAATCTTGGCCGCAAAGGCCACCGCATCGTCCGGCTTTATGCCCCCATCGGTCCAGACTTCGAACACCAAGCGTTCATAATCGGTGCGCTGGCCGACCCGTGCGTTGGTCACGGTAAAGTTGACCTTCTGGATTGGAGAAAAGACAGCGTCGATGAAAATGGTGTCCACCGGGACACCCTCTTCCTTGTTTCTTTCGGCGGGCACGTAGCCCCGGCCCATTTTTGCCACCATCTCCATCTCCAACTTACCCTCGCGGGATAACGTGGCAATGTGCTGGCCCGGATTGAGAATCTCGACACTGGGACCGGCCACGATGTCCTTTGCCTGGACTGTTTTGGGCCCTTTAGCATCCAGTCTTAGGGTTTGCTGCTCGGAATCATGCAGCTTCAAACGGACTTCTTTAAAGTTGAGGATGATATCGGTTATATCCTCCGTAACACCTTGAACCGTGGAAAACTCGTGCAGAATATTTTTGATCCTTACGGAAACGATAGCCGAGCCCCTAAGAGACGAGAGGAGAATCCTTCGCAAAGAATTCCCAATCGTCTGACCAAACCCTCGCTCAAAGGGTTCCGCGTAAAATTTACCGTAAGTCGGAGTGAGGTTTTTTTCGTCAACCTCAAGCCTTTTGGGCTTCATTAAATCGATCCAATGCTGATTACGCATAGCATCTCCCAGATTTGAAGTTATTTTGAATAGAGCTCTACAATCAGCTTCTCGTTAATCGGTGTCGTTATGTCACCACGTGTCGGAAGAACCTTGATTTTGCCAGTCATGGTCTCGCGATCGACCTCCGCCCATTCGGGCACCCCCCGTCTTTGGGCGCTTTCCATGGCGGAAAGAATTCGTCCCATCTGCCGACTCTGCTCTTGTACCGACACCCCATCTCCCGCGCGGATAAAGTAGGAGGGAATGGTGGTCCGCTGGCCATTGACTAAGATATGTCCGTGTCGGACGAGCATGCGTGCGTCAGCCCGGGAGCTGGCAAAACCGAGCCGGTACACAACATTGTCCAAGCGTCGCTCCAAGAGAACCAATAGGGCCTCTCCAGTAATCCCTTTGACCTTTTCAGCTAGGGTAAAAGTCCGGCGGAACTGACTCTCCAAGAGGCCATACATGCGCTTGACTTTTTGTTTCTCCCGCAACTGAATGCTGTACGCGGAAAATTTTGGTCTCGCCTGGCCATGTTGACCAGGCGGATAGTTCCTGCGCTCGATAGCACACTTGTCGGTGTAACAACGCTCCCCTTTAAGGAAGAGCTTCATATTCTCTCTTCGGCAAAGCCGACAAACAGATCCCAGGTATCTAGCCAATGTCTCTTTCTCTCCGTTCGTTGAGGATTGAGGATAGAGAATTGAAGAGTGCCCTATCCTCCATCTTCAATCCTCTATCTTCGGTTTGTATCATTACACTCGCCTTCGCTTCGGTGGACGACAGCCGTTGTGAGGAATAGGGGTTACATCCCTGATCTGACTGATGTTGAATCCGGCCGCCTGCAGCGACCTGAGCGCCGATTCTCTTCCGGCTCCCGGCCCACGGACAAAGACCTGAACAGAGCGAACTCCGTGGTCCATAGCCTTTTTTGCCGCATTGTCCGCGGCTTGTTGGGCGGCAAACGGAGTTCCCTTGCGCGATCCCTTAAAGCCCATCGTTCCGGCGCTCGACCATGAAATGACATTGCCCTGATAGTCAGTGATCGTGACTATCGTATTGTTGAAGGTCGAATGAATGTGGGCAATACCCTCTGATATGTTTTTTTTGCCGCGTTTTTTTCGCGCAGTCTTCTCAGAAGCCTTCTCTTCCGCTTTCCCTTCGGCCCTCTTCTCTTGGGTTGTCGCGTCGTCCTTTGCCATATTTTCTCCTAGGTCGCTATCACCTTTCAGCTTCTAGAATATTTCCAGCTAGCCGCCGAGAGCTGAAGGCTGCCCGCAATTACCCCTTTGACGGCGCTGCCTTCTTTCCGGCGACCGTCTTGCGCGGCCCTTTGCGCGTCCGCGCATTCGTGTGGGTTCTTTGTCCGCGAACGGGCAAACCTTTGCGGTGGCGTTGTCCGCGATAGGATCCCATATCTATGTGCCGCTTGATGTTGGCCGACACCTCACGTCTCAGATCCCCCTCGACCTTATGACTTTGGTCGATGATCTGGCGAATTCTCACGACCTCGTCGTCCGTCAGGTTATCGCTCTTTGTATCGAACTGAACGCCAGATGCCTGGAGGATCCTCCTTGAAGCGCCCCTTCCAATCCCGTAGATGTAAGTCAGCGCAACCTCCATCCTCTTATTTCTGGGCAAATCGACTCCGGCTATGCGTGCCATATCGCCTCCTCTGCTGTTTTATCCCATCCCCATTTTTGATTTTAGATTTTGGATTTTAGATTAAGTCAATCGAAAATCGGCAATCTAAAATCCGAAATTATCTAGCCTTGTCTTTGTTTATGCCGCGTATTGACGCAGACGATCCGGACCACACCCTTACGCCGTATCACCTTACATTTGTTGCAGATCTTTTTGACAGATGCCCTGACCTTCACTCGCCCACTCCAGTCGGTTTACTTTTCACGGTAAATAATTCGTCCTCGCGCCAAATCGTAAGGAGACAACTCGATCTTGACCTTATCCCCCGGGAGAATCTTGATATAGTGCATTCGCATCTTACCAGAGATATGCGCCAAGACCTTGTGACCGTTATCCAACTGCACGCGAAACATCGCATTGGGCAGCGTCTCCAACACTGTCCCGGTTACCTCGATGGCATCTTCTTTGGGCATAAGAGATAAGATTTAAAGTTTGCTCAAAATATAAGGACCATTTTTGGTGATCGCTACAGAATGCTCAAAATGAGCTGCCAGGCTCCCATCTCGCGTTATGGCGGTCCAACCGTCTTCTTTGATCTGGACCTCACATCCTCCCACGTTAACCATCGGCTCGATCGCCAAAACCATCCCCTCTCTCAACCGAACCCCACGGTCTGGCTCACCGTAATTGGGAACCGGTGGTTCTTCATGGAGTTTTTTGCCGATCCCATGACCGACAAATGCTCGAACTACTGAAAAACCCGCCTCCTCAACTGTTCTTTGAATCACCGAAGAGAGATCACCCAACCTCTTTCCTTCTCGGAGCTGCTCAATTCCCTTGTAAAGGGCCTCTTCGGTTACCTGCATCAAACGTTGCGCCTCTTCGCTCACCTCTCCGACACCTAGAGTCACAGCAGAGTCCCCATAGAACCCCTCATAGACGACGCCGAAATCCAGTCCGATGATGTCCCCGTTTACAAGACTCCGATCCGAAGGGATCCCGTGGACGATCTCATCATTGACTGAGGTACAAAGCACACAGGGAAATACCTTTCCCGCCATGGTATACCCCTTGAAGGCCGGGTGGGCCTTCTTTTTATAGATGAGCTCCTCAGCCAACGCGTCAAGCTCCGCGGTGCTTACACCTGGAACTACTTTTTTTTTCAGTTCTTCCAGAATCTCAGCGACGATGATGTTAGCGCGACGCATGATCTCAATCTCATGCGCGGATTTGAGAGAGATCATCCCTCGATCTCCGCCAGTATACCAAAAATACGATCCCGAATTCCCTCCACGCTCCCATCCCCGTCAACTTCTTTCACAAGACCTTTCCTCCGATAATAGTCAACCAGCGGCGCAGTCTGCGTCTCGTACACTTTGAGCCGCGCCCTCACCGTCTCTTCCCGATCGTCTTCTCTCTGATAAAGCTCCCCACCGCACCGATCGCAGATATTCTTCCGACGGGGCGGATTAAATTTCGTATGAAAAAGGGTCCCGCAGTGTCTGCACGTCCGCCGCCCTGCTAATCTCTGAACGATCACCTCTTGCGGAATACCAATATACAAAACCCCGTCGAGGCTGAGACCCATCTTCCTCAAAATGCCCTCAAGGCCGTCTGCTTGGGCGATAGTCCTGGGAAAGCCATCCAGAATGAAGCCAGTTCTGCAGTCTACGTCTTGTAAGCGTTCAGCCACAAGGTTGACCATAACCTTGTCAGGAACCAATTCCCCCTTGTCCAGATATTGAGCAGCTTTCTGACCTAAAGCGCTTCGTTGTGCCACCGCCTTCCTCAGGATCTCGCCGGTAGATACCTGACACGCTCCGTATCTCTGCTGGAGAAACTTTGCCTGAGTTCCTTTACCCGCGCCCGGAGGGCCCAACAAGACAAGCCGCACGACACGTTCACCAAGCTATTCTTAACCTCTTCTCCCACGCAGGCGACCTCGCTTCATAAACCCTTCGTAGTTACGGGTAATCATGTGTGTTTCAACTTGAGCCACAGTATCCATGGCCACTCCAACCACGATCAGAAGCGCGGTCCCGCCAAAGTAAAAGGGCACGTTAAACTGGCCGATAAGAATGGTGGGTAGAAGCGCCACTACTGAAAGATAAATCGCCCCTCCTAGGGTGATTCGAGAAAGCACGCGGTCAATAAATTCTGCTGTCTTTTGACCGGGCCGTATTCCCGGTATGTACCCTCCGAACTTCCTCATATTTTCGGCGACATCCACGGGATTAAAGACAACCGCAGTATAAAAATAACAAAAAAAGATGATCAAACCGACATATAAAACATCGTGCATCCACTGACCCGGAGCGAGATATCCCGCAAGCGTTTGAGTCCAAGGAAATGGAGCAAACTGAGCCAGGGTCGCAGGGAAGATCAGGATCGAAGAAGCAAAGATGGGCGGAATGACTCCCGAAGTATTGATCTTTAGCGGCAGGTGGGAGCTCTGCCCGCCATACATCCTACGTCCAACAACCCTCTTCGCATATTGGACCGGGATCCTCCGTTGTCCGCGCTCCATAAACACAATGACCCCCACCACAAGCACCATGAGCACCGTGACCAAAAGGACAATCAAAATTCCGATCTCACCTTCGCGAACAAACTGAAAAGTCGTCGTGATCGCCGAGGGTAAGCGGGCAACGATTCCTGCGAAAATAATAAGAGAGATCCCATTACCGACACCCCGCTCCGTGATCTGCTCCCCGAGCCACATGATAAACGCCGTTCCCGCACTCAGACTAATCACCGTCATGAGACGGAACTTCCATCCGGGCTCGAAGACAATAGCCTCACCTCCCGGACCCCGGGTGCCCTCGAGTCCGAAACTGATCATGAGTCCCTGAATGATTGAAAGCACGATGGTTCCGTAGCGGGTATACTGAGTAATCTTTCTTCGACCGACTTCGCCTTCCTTGGAAAGCCGCTCCAAATACGGAAACACCACCGTGAGAAGCTGTAGAATGATCGACGCACTGATATAGGGCATAATACCCAAAGAAAAGACCGAGAACTGCTCCAACGCACCGCCGGAGAACAGATTAAAAAGACCGAAAATAGTATCCTTGACGCGGTCAAAGAAGGCGGCCAGAGCTTGTCGATCGATCCCCGGGGTCGGGATGTGCACACCCAGGCGATATACAGCCAGCATCGCCAGCGTGAAAAGAAGCTTCCGACGAAGCTCCGGAATCCTGGTCGCGTTTTGAAAACCGTCAAGCATGAGAGCTCAGCAACTCCGCTTTCCCGCCTAGGGCTTCAATTTTTTCCTTCGCCTTGGCGGAAAACCCATGGGCCCTGACAGTCAGGGGTTTAGAGAGTGATCCATCGGCTAAGATCTTGATCCGAGTGTCCCGTCCGTGGATCAGTCCATGTTCCCGCAAAAGCTCAGGCGTGACCTCGCTGCCTGACGCAAAAACCTCCAGCTGTCCCAGATTGACTATTGCCCTGTTTTCTCTGAAGGCGTTACGAAATCCGCGCTTGGGCACGCGCCGCTGAAGCGGCATCTGCCCACCTTCAAACCCCGGCCTCACACTTCCACCGGAGCGGGCCCCAAGCCCTTTGTGGCCTCGGCACGAAGTCTTCCCGTGCCCCGAGCCATCTCCTCTACCGACGCGTTTTCTCGCCTTCGTAGAGCCCGGAGCCGGTCTTAAATGACGCAGATCCATGATCAGCGAATCTCCGCTAAGTTCTTGCCTCTCTTGCTGGCGATCTCTTCCGCCAGCTTGAGATCTTTCAAGGCCTCGAATGTCGCCTTCACCATATTATGCGGATTGTTCGAGCCAATACATTTAGTAAGCACATTCTGGATCCCTGCGGCTTCTACCACGGCGCGCACGCCGCCTCCTGCAATCACGCCCGTCCCTTCGGACGCAGGCTTAAGTATGACGTAGCCGGCCCCGAAACGACCCGTGACCTCAAAAGGAATCGTTCCATCAACGACTGGAACCCTCATCAAACCCTTCTTAGCCTGTTCTAAGCCCTTGCGAATGGCCTCTGGCACTTCCTTGGCTTTGCCTAAACCATAACCGACGGTGGCCTTTCCATCTCCAACAACGATCAAGGCGTTGAAGCTAAAACGGCGACCTCCCTTGACCACCTTGGCTACCCGGCTGATGTGGACCACCCTTTCTTTTAATTCCAGACCCTGTGGATCGATCCGTTCCATCTCGCTCCAGTACTGAGTGCTGAGGACTGAGCAATGAGGAAAACTCAGCCCTTGGCACTCGTCACTCAGTCCTAAAAGACTAGGCCTCCCTCGCGCGCCGCCTCCGCCAAGGCCTTCACGCGCCCATGAAAAATAAATCCGTTGCGATCAAAAATGACTCTCGTAATGTTTTTCTCCTTGCAGAGCCGAGCTAAAACCAGCCCCACCTCTCTGGCCGCATCCATACGCTTGGACTTTTTGAGCCTCCCCCGCAAATCCTTAGAGAGAGTTGAGACAGAAGCGAGGGTCGCCCCTTTTTCGTCGGAGATGACCTGGGCATAGATGTGCTTCAGACTTCGATACACACAAAGCCGCGGACTCGCATCGGTCCCCCAAACTTTCTTCCGGACCCGGTCCTGTCGGCGCTTTCTTCCAAGTTGTCTCTGATTTGTCAACATCCTCTACAATCCACAGTTTAAGCAGAACCGGCTGCACCGACCGCCTTGCCGGCCTTGCGTTTGATGACTTCTTCGCGGTACTTGATCCCCTTACCTTTGTAAGGCTCTGGAGGCCTAAGAGCCCTCAACATGGCCGCGGTCTTGCCTAGCAGCTGCTTGTCGGCGCCTTGGAGGGTAACCACAACTTGCCGCTCTACCGTCGCCGTCACTCCCGGCGGTAAAGGAAAAACAACGGGATGGGAAAACCCGAGAGTCAAATGGAGCTCTGAACCCTTGACCTCCGCCCGGTAACCCACACCGTTAATCTCCAAAACGCGGCTAAAGCCCCGGCTCACTCCCTCGACCATGTTGGCGACGAGCTTCCTGGTAAGCCCATGGAGAGCCCGGATTTCTCTATCGTCGGCCTCCCGGTTTATCCGCAGTAGATTTCCCTCCATCTTTACCTGGACCCCGGAAGGAATTGCCGCGCTGAGCTTTCCTTTTGGCCCTTCAACACGAACGGCCCGATCCTCTAAAATGACTTTGATTCCACTAGGGATCGCTATGGGCAGTCTTCCAATGCGTGACACTCTTAGACCTCAGCCTGAATCACCACACGGAGCAAATCAATTCCCCGCCCACCTTGGCTTTTTGCGCTTCCCTATCTGCGAGGATCCCCCTGGGGGTCGAAAGGATACTGATCCCCAAACCCTTGCGGACAGGGGGAATCTCTCGGACCCCCACATAGACTCGCATGCTGGGTTTACTTACCCTCTTTAGCCCGGAAATCACTGGCTCGTTGTTCTTATCGAATTTCAATTGGATGCGGAGCTCCTCGCCGGCCCAACCCTTGGCCTTTACTCTTTTCACGTCCTGCAAATATCCTTCTTCGACCAAGATCCTGGCGATACGCTCCTTGATACGCGACCAAGGGACACCGACGGCCTCATGCCGAGCCTGGGCCGCATTTCGGATCCGGGTGAACATGTCCGCGATCGGATCTGTCATAGCCATTTTGTTCTACCGTGGATTACCAGCTCGCCTTAATCAATCCTGGGATATGGCCTTTACGGGCCAGATCCCTCAGGCAAATTCGGCACATCCGAAAGCGTCGGAAAAAAGCCCTGGCCCTGCCGCAGATCGGACAGCGGTTATACTGCCGCACCTTGAACTTGTTGGGTCTCTCCGCTTTGATCCGAAGACATTTTTTTGCCAAGGAACTCTCCCTCTTTAACTCGTGAACGGCATCCCCAAATACTTGAGCAAGGCTCTGCCTTCTTGATCCGTCCCGGCTGTTGTCACGATAGAGACTGTCAGTCCTCTCGTTTTGTCGACCTTGTCCGCCTGGATCTCAGGGAAAATGATCTGTTCCTTGATGCCGAGAGAGTAGTTTCCACGGCCGTCAAAAGAGCGATCCGAAATTCCTTTAAAATCTCTCACGCGAGCCAAGGCCACGTGGATCAAACGGTCTAAGAACTCATACATCCGCTCGCGCCTCAATGTTACCATGCAGCCGATGGCGACCCCCTCGCGCAACTTAAAATTAGCAATAGCTTTCTTAGCGCGTGTGATAACCGGCTTCTGACCAGTGATCGCCGCAATCTCCGCGACGGCCACATCCAGAGCCTTGATATTCTGAAGCGCTTCACTCAAGCCCAGATTTAAGCTAACTTTTTCCAAGCGCGGCACCTGGAGATGGTTTTTGTAGCCGAACTCCTTCATCATCGCCGGAACCACCTCTTCTTGGTACTTTTTTTTCAGTCGCGGTGTCATACTATTAGTTTCGACCAGCGGTCCCGATTTAACTAAAAGCTCACTCATTCCAAAGGTTCACCACAACGCCGGCAGATACGGACCTTCTCGCCGCTCGCCAAGAACTTTCTTCCGACTCGGACCGGAGCGTTGCACTTGTCACACATGATCATAAGATTAGAAAGCCGAAGAGGCGCCTCTTTTTCCAAGATTCCACCCGACTGTTGGGGCCCCCTGGGGCGGGTGTGCCGCTTGACCAGATTCACTCGCTCAATGACGGCAACATTCTTCTTGGGAATGACCCTCAGCACCTTGCCGGTCTTCCCGCGCTCCCTACCCGCAACGACCATCACGCTATCGTTCTTACGAATGTTCATGTTCCAATTTTCGATTTGAGATTTTGGATTTTTGATTAATCTAAAATCGGCAATCCAAAATCCAAAATTTTAAAGCACCTCCGGCGCGAGTGAAATAATCTTCATAAACTTTTTTGCTCTAAGCTCGCGCGCTACAGGTCCGAAAATACGCGTACCGATCGGTTCTTTCTGATTGTCGATTAGGACCGCCGAATTGTTATCAAACTTAATATAGGTTCCGTCCCCCCGCCCTAGCTCCTTGGCGGTTCGCACGACCACAGCTTTCATCACGTCTCCCTTTTTCACCTTTGCGTTGGGGTTCGCCTCTTTCACTGACACAACAATGACATCTCCGATGGAGGCGTATTTGCGCTTGCTTCCACCCAAGACCTTGATGCATTGGACTTTGCGGGCACCGGAATTGTCCGCAACATCTAACACCGTTCTCATCTGAATCATCCACGCGCCTCCGCATCCCCCTCTGCCTGTGCCGCCCGCTCCAAGATGCGGCGCACCCGCCAGCGTTTTTCCCGACTCAAGGGACGGCATTCAACGATCGACACTCGATCACCTATCTGGCATTCGTTCTTCTCATCATGGGCCTTCACGTGGCTTTGCAACTTCAGGTACTTCCTGTATTTGGGGTGCATGACCGTCCGACCGATGGAAACCACCACGGTGTTCTGCATCCGATTGCTGATAACCAGCCCCCTGCGCTCTTTTCGCACCCGCCTCTCGGCCATGCTATCCCCTCGCTCCCTGCAATTCCCTCTCCGTCAAAATAGTTTCGATGCGAGCCAAATCCTTTCTGGCCTCTCGTAATTTCATAGGACTCTCGAGCCGACTGGTCGCCCTCTTGAGTTTTAGATTAAAGATCGACTCACGAAGCTCCCCCCGCTTCTGGATCAGCTCGTCCATGCTCATATCTCTCATCTCTTTAACTTCCATGCACCACACCTCTCCGTTCCACGAAAAGAGTAGGGATAGAAAGTTTATGAGAAGCCAAGCGAAAAGCCTCTCGGGCTAAATCGTGCTCTACTCCCTCCATCTCAAAGAGGATTCTTCCCGGCTTGATCACAGCCACCCATCCCTCCGGAGCGCCCTTTCCTTTCCCCATACGAGTCTCCGCGGGTTTCTTCGTTATCGGCTTGTCAGGAAAAATACGGATCCAGACTTTTCCGCCCCGTTTCAAATAACGGGTCAAAGCCACTCGCGCCGCCTCTATCTCGCGGGCGGACATCCAACCTCGTCCGATGGCCTTGAGTCCGTAGTCCCCGAAGGCCAACGTGGCGCCTCTCCAGGCGGTCCCGCCTCTTCTCCCCTTCTGCTGCTTGCGGTATTTTACTTTCTTTGGCTCTAACATCCTCTCCCTAATCCTAGGCCACTGCGCTTATTTTTGATTTTGGATTGCCCATTTTCGATTAAATCTAAAACCCAAAATCAAAAATTGTTAGGCTCCCATGGCGACCTTCTGCTGCTCCTCCTCCTCGGTCAGAATCTCGCCACGGAAAATCCAGACCTTGACGCCGATTACCCCGTAAGTCGTCCGAGCCTCGGCAAAACCATAACTGATATCAGCGCGTAAGGTGTGCAGAGGCACTCGACCTTCGCGGTACCACTCGGTGCGCGCGATCTCGTTCCCACCCAGCCTGCCGGCACATTGAATCTTGATTCCTTGGGCGCCCATTCGCAACGCCCTTGAAACGCTCTCCTTCATCGCTCGACGGAAAGCGACTCGTCGCTCTAGTTGCAATGCGACGTTCTCCCCCACAAGCTGGGCATCTAAATCTGGACGGCGTACTTCAATGATGTTGAGATAGATCTCACGGCTCGCCAAACGCGCAAGTTCTTCCTTTAACTTTTCTATTTCCGCACCCTTCTTGCCGATGACAATTCCAGGACGGGCGGTATGGATATTAATCTTGGCCTTATTAGCCGCCCTTTCAATCTCGATCTTGGAAATCCCGGCATGATAGAGGCGAGTCTTCAAAAACTTTTTGATTTTGAAATCTTCGTGGAGGAGTCTCGCGTAGTCCTGACGCGCGTACCACTTGGAATCCCAAGATTCGATGACCCCGATGCGAAAGATTTTGGGATGCGTTTTTTGACCCATAAAGGATTAACTCCTCTCGTCCACCACGATAGTGATATGGCTCAGCCTCTTGCGGATGCGGGTAGCGCGCCCCATGGCTCGAGGGGTAAAGCGCTTCCACATACCCCCTTCATCGACCGTGACCCGCTTGACATAGAGACGATCTACATCAACACTCTGTGTTCCCTCCGCGTTGGCGACCGCCGCCCGAAGGGTCTTGGCCACAAGTCCCGCCGATCGCTTGGGGACAAACTTAAGAATATTGATGGCCTCCTCAACTCCCTTGCCCCGAATTTGATCCACTACCAGCCTTACCTTTCGCGGAGAGATCCGCACAAACCTTGTAACGGCGCGTGCTTCCATTGGCCTCTTCTCGACTTTTCAAGCCGCTAACTGGGCTTCGGAGCCGCGGCCGGTTTGGGCGCGGCAGCAGTCGGTTGAGGGGTGGGAGCACCGGGCGCCGATGGGCCTCCTGCAGGAACCGTCTCCTTGGCCTCTCCTTTACGGTCGCCGGAATGCACGTAAAAGGTTCTTGTCGGGGCGAACTCACCCAGTTTGTGGCCGACCATATTCTCCGTGATAAAAACCGGAATAAATTTTCTCCCATTATGGACGGCAATCGTGTGGCCGACCATTTCAGGTGTAATCGTGGAGCGGCGCGACCATGTTTTTAAGACCTTCCTTTCTTTGGTGCTATTCATCGCCTCGACCTTACGCCTGAGATGTTCATCCACAAAAGGCCCCTTTTTGACTGAGCGTGCCATCTTAGCCCTCTTTCCGCTTCACAATATACTTATCCGATGCGCGGTTCTTTCTTGTCTTGTATCCCTTAGTTGGCTTTCCCCAAGGAGTCTGGGGGTGATTTCCCTTGGAACGACCCTCCCCTCCGCCGTGGGGGTGATCCACAGGATTCTTGGCGATCCCGCGCGTCACCGGCTTTCTCCCCAGCCAACGTACCCTACCCGCCTTCCCTAGAGAGATATTTTCCTGCTCAAGATTCCCGACCTGCCCCACGGTCGCGCGGCACTCCGCAAGCACGTTACGCAGTTCTCCAGAGGGAAGCTTAACCAGTGCATATTTCCCCTCCTTCGCCATCAGTTGCGCCGCGGCCCCGGCACTTCGAACCAATTGGCCCCCTTTGCCGATTTTGAGCTCAATGTTGTGAATCATTGTGCCTACGGGGATGAGTTTCAGAGGCAGAGAGTTTCCCGGCTGGATATCGACCTTGTCATCACCGGAAATGACCGAATCACCTACGCGGAGCTGATCCGGGGCAAGAATATAGCGTTTTTCTCCATCGGCGTAACAAAGAAGCGCGATGCGCGCGGATCGGTTGGGGTCGTATTCGATCGACTCCACCTTCCCCGGAACTCCCTTCTTGTCGCGCTTGAAATCGATCAGCCGATAAAGGCGCTTGTGACCTCCTCCCCGATGATCGCTCGTGATCCGGCCTGTGTTGTTTCGCCCTCCACTTCGCTTTAGAGGCAAAAGCAAACCTTTTTCCGGGTCCGTTTTTGTGACCTCCTCGAAGGTCAGACCAGTCCGAAACCGGATGCCGGGCGAAGTCGGTTGATAGTTCTTTATTGCCATTCTAACTTCCGATTCTAGATTTTGGATTTTTCGATTGTAGACTTCGTCGTGAGCTCAGTCGAATGATGTAATCCAAAATCGGAAATTTAAAATCCCAAATAGCTCAGGCGCCTCCGAAGAAGTCGATCTTATCGCCGTCTCTCAGCGTCACGTAGGCCTTTTTCCATTGCGGCAAGCGGCCCATGTTTTTCCCCACTCTCTTCATCTTTCCAAGATAGCGACTCATTCTTACTTTGATCACCTTGACATGAAAAAGCGTCTCGATCGCCTTCTTGACCTCGATCTTGTTCGCATCGGGCCGGACCTTAAACAGAACCTGATGGGCCGTCTCGCTGAGAAGAGAGCCCTTCTCGGTGATCAAAGGCGCCTGGATGATCTGTCGGTGATCCTTCACGCCACCAACCTCTCTTCGATACGCTTAAGCGACCCTTCGGTCAAAATCAGATGTTCGTGGCGCAAAAGATCGTAAACGTTAAGCCCATCGACCCGGATCACCTTGACCGCAGGAAGATTACGTGAAGAACGTTCGATCTTTTCATCGGGCTCAGGTATAACAATCAGCGCGCTGGTAATCTTAAGATCATCCAGAATCTGCCGCATGATCTTCGTCTTGGCCTCAGCCAACTCCAACTTATCCAAAACGATAATTTTTCCGTCCCGGTTCTTAACGCTCAGCGCCGAGAACAGGGCCTGCTTCCTCGCCTTCCTGGGTAACCGGTAAGAATAGTCCCTGGGTTGCGGACCGAAAATGGTCCCCCCCCCAACCCATAGAGGCGACCGGATGCTGCCGGCGCGTGCCCGCCCAGTACCCTTCTGGCGCCAGGGCTTCTTGCCCCCTCCTCTCACGAGGCCCTTCGACTTGGTCGACGCCGCTCCGGCCCGGCGATTGTTGAGCTGCATGACGACTGTTTGATGGAGCAAGTGGGGACGCACTCTAGCAGCAAAGATTTCTTCGTTAAGCTGAGGACGGATGACTTGTACGGTCATTTTTATTTTCCCCGCTTAACAGTACGCCGGATCAAAAGCACCTTTCCCCTCGATCCCGGCACAGCTCCTCTGAGCAGAAGTAGATTTCCCTCGGCTCGGACATCCATCACTTCAAGATTCTGCACCGATATCTTTTCATTCCCCCACTGACCCGCCATTCTTTTCCCCTTGAAAACACGACCGGGAAAAGAGCGGTTTCCGATAGATCCGCCGTGACGAAAATACTCATGGGTTCCATGCGAGCCGGGAAACCCTCCGAAGCCCCACCGCTTGATGACCCCGGCAAAACCCCTTCCCTTTGAAGTACCGGTGACATCAACGCGATCCCCCGTCTTGAACATATCCGAAACCTTAATCTCCTGTCCTACTTCGTACGGCGACAGATCCTCGGAGCGAAATTCACGCAGCACCTGAAAGGCGCCCTTACCCACTTTCTTGAGATGCCCCTGCTCCGGTTTATTCACCCTCTGGCCCTTTTTCGTTCCAAACCCGAGCTGAAGCGCACTGTATCCGTCCCTGCCTGCTTCCCGTTTCTGTACGACGACACACGGGCCGGTCTCGATCACTGTGACGGGCACAACGCTGCCGTCCGCGCTAAAGAGCTGCGTCATCCCAAGTTTTTTGCCTATGAGTCCAGTCATAATCAAAATAGAATTGGAGTACTGGATTGATGGAGTAATGAGGAATCATCCAATACTTCATTTTCTCATTGGAGTTTGATCTCTACATCCACACCCGCAGCCAGATCCAATTTCCCCAAAGCATCGATGGTCTGCTGAGTCGGTTCGAGAATATCCAAAAGCCTCTTATGGGTACGAATTTCAAACTGCTCTCTGGACTTTTTATCCACATGAGGGGACCGGTTGACCGTAAATCGTTCGATCCTCGTAGGTAAAGGAATAGGCCCGGCGACTCTTCCGCCGGTGCGCTTGACGGTCTCTACGATCTCCCCGACCGCTTGGTCCAATACGCGGTGATCGTAAGCCTTGAGCCGAATCCGAATCTTTTCGTTCATGCCTAGTCCGAAACTGCAAACGATCGAGTCGTATACTAGAGCCCAATAGCCTTTGCACTAATCTCTTCGGAAATCGTCGCGGGCACAGGTTCATAGTGGGAAAACTGCATGGTGTAGGTCGCTCTACCCTGGGTCATAGAACGCAAATCCGTCGCGTAGCCGAACATCTCTGCGAGAGGGACTCGCGCCTCAATGACCTGAGCCGCAGGGCGTGAATCCATTCCGAGCACCTTTCCGCGCCGAGCATTAATATCTCCGATGACCTCGCCCATGAACTCTTCGGGCACAACGACTTCGACAGCCATAATTGGCTCGAGCAGCACTGGACTTCCCTTGCTGACCGCAGCCTTGAAGGCCATGGAGCCCGCAATCTTAAAGGCGATCTCCGAAGAGTCGACGTCGTGGTAGCTACCATCCAAGAGAGTGGCTTTGACATCGACGATCGGGTAGCCGGCCAAAGCGCCGTTCTCCATGGCCTCCTTGACTCCCTTTTCGACAGCCGGGATGTATTCCCGTGGAATCGATCCCCCTTTGATCGCATTGACAAACTCAAAGCCGCTCCCGGGCTGTTGCGGCTCCACTCTAAGGAAAACATGCCCGTATTGTCCTCGACCTCCCGTCTGGCGAATGAACTTCCCTTCCTGTTCGGCCATCTTGCGGATTGTCTCTTTATAGGCGACCTGCGGCTTGCCGACATTCGCTCCCACGCTGAATTCCCTGAGGAGCCGATCCACGATGATCTCCAAGTGCAGCTCTCCCATCCCGGAGATGATGGTCTGTCCCGTCTCCTGGTCCGTGCGGACTCTAAAAGACGGATCCTCCGTCGCCAGTTTCTGCAGCGAAAGCCCGAGTTTTTCCTGATCGGCCTTGCTCTTCGGTTCAATAGCGATCGAAATGACCGGCTCGGGGAACTCGATCGCCTCTAGAATGATCGGATGATTCTCATCACAGAGCGTGTCTCCGGTCGTGGCCGTTCTCAGTCCCACCGCGGCGGCGATATCGCCAGCATAGACCTCTTTGATCTCTTCGCGTTTGTTCGCATGCATCTTTAACAGACGGCCGATCCTCTCCCGTTTTCCTTTGGACGAGTTATAGACGCTAGACCCCGAGAACAGCGCCCCCGAATACACTCGGAAAAACGTCAGCGTGCCGACAAAAGGATCCGTCATGATCTTAAAGGCCAGGGCCGAAAAGGGCGCATCATCCCTGGCGGGTCGTGTTTCTTCCTTCTGCGAAGTCGGATGTTTGCCCTTCACGGGAGGAATATCTGAAGGCGACGGAAGATAGTCGACGACAGCATCAAGCAGAGGCTGAACCCCCTTGTTTCTGAAGGCGGCGCCGCAGAGGACTGGAACTAATTTAAGTTCAAGGCCGGCTTTACGGATCGCGGCGCGGAGCTCGGTCTCTCCGATCTCCTGCCCGTTCAAATATTTTTCCATTATGGATTCATTACCGTCCGCTAGGGCCTCGAGCAATTTCTCCCGATACTCTTCGGCTTGGCCGAGCTGTTCAGCGGGAATGGGTTCCACCCGGTATCTCGCTCCAAGACTCTCCTCTTCCCACAGGATCGCCTTCATCTGGAGCAGGTCGATCACGCCTCTAAAACGATCCTCAGCGCCTATAGGGATCTGCACCGGAATCGGCCGAGCACCCAAACGCTCTTGGATCATTCGCACCACGCGAAAGAAGTCAGCCCCAAGCCGATCCATCTTGTTGACAAAAGCGATGCGCGGAACCCCGTATTTATCCGCCTGGCGCCAAACGGTCTCCGTTTGAGGCTCAACACCCCCGACAGAACAAAACACGGCGACGGCTCCATCGAGAACTCTCAGCGAGCGCTCGACCTCAATGGTAAAGTCGACATGACCGGGAGTATCGATAATATTGATTCGGTGATCGCGCCAGAGGCACGTGGTCGCCGCTGAAGTGATGGTGATCCCGCGCTCCTGTTCTTGAACCATCCAGTCCATCGTGGCGGTTCCTTCGTGTACCTCGCCGATCTTATAGTTGATTCCCGTATAGTAGAGAATTCTCTCGGTCGTTGTGGTCTTTCCCGCATCAATGTGAGCCATAATGCCGATATTGCGGGTCTTATCTAGCGAAACTGTTCTTGCCATGATATCTCGGTGGAAAAAAAGGAGGCGGTCGAACCGCCTCCCTTCTCTCTATAAACTCCTAAATGAACTACCACCGGTAATGGGCAAAGGCCCTGTTGGCCTCCGCCATGCGATGGGTATCTTCCTTTTTCTTTACCGCTCCTCCGCGGTTATTCGCCGCATCCATCAGCTCCCCGGCGAGCCTGTCTTCCATCGATTTTTCGCTTCGCTGCCGGGCTGATTCGAGCAGCCAACGCATGCTCAGAGAAATGCGCCGCTGCGGCCGAACCTCAACCGGAACCTGATAGGTAGCGCCCCCGACTCGCCGGGAACGCACTTCGACAACCGGCTTCACGTTGTCCAAGGCTCTCTTAAATACCGCCAAAGAATCCTCTTTGATCTTAGCCGTGACGATATCGAGAGAGTCATACAAGATCCGCTCCGCCACGCTCTTCTTGCCCTGCCTCATAACCGTGTTGATAAACTTGGCTACCAGCTTGTCTCCATATTTGGGATCCGGTAAACCCTCCCTTTTTTTTACTTCTCCCTTGCGCGGCATCTTGGTTTACTTTGGCCTTTTGGCGCCGTATTTGGAGCGACTCTGTCGTCGCTCTTGGACACCGATCGAATCCAGGGTTCCGCGAATGATATGATATCGCACGCCTGGCAGGTCTTTCACCCGACCTCCACGGATCAACACCACCGAGTGCTCCTGTAGATTGTGCCCTACTCCCGGGATATAGGAGGTCACCTCTATGCTGTTAGTGAGCCGGACCCGCGCCACCTTCCGTAAGGCCGAGTTCGGCTTTTTCGGAGTCGTGGTATAAACACGCGTACACACGCCTCTCTTTTGAGGACATCCCTGCAGCGCGGGGGCGGTGTTCTTCCTCCTCTGTTGCTCCCGGCTGAAACGCACTAGCTGATTGATCGTCGGCATCTCTTCTCTGGCCAAAAATTTTCCACGGTTGTTTGGAACTTCAGCTCTATTTTTTCTCCGTAAAACTTTTATGATTAACAGACACCGCGAGCAATGTCAAAGAGTTAGGCCTCTGCCGCCTCCGGAGCCTTGACCTCTTCGACCCAGGGTTCATCCATCTCCAATTCCAGCTTAGAATACTTCGGTAGCCCCGTACCTGCCGGGATCAATCTCCCCATGATCACATTCTCTTTGAGTCCCGCTAGGACATCGATCTTGCCTTGAATGGCAGCTTCAGTCAGCACCTTGGTGGTCTCTTGAAACGAGGCTGCCGATATGAAGCTCTCGGTCGAGAGAGAAGCTTTGGTAATGCCGAGCAGGAGTGGCTCAGCCACGGCCGGCTTCTTGCCCTGACCGATCATCTTTTGATTCTCCTCCTCAAAGCGCCACTTTTCTACCTGGTCGCCAAGAAGGAAATCGCTGTCCCCGACCTCTTTAATGCGGACCCGACGGAGCATCTGCCGCACGATGACCTCGATGTGCTTGTCATTGATCCGCACTCCCTGCAGCCGATAGATCTCTTGAACCTCGTCCACGAGATACTTCGCTAAGGCTTTCTCGCCCAGGATGTTGAGAATATCGTGCGGATTGGAAGAACCGTCCATCAACGGTTCTCCGGCCTTGACGCGGTCGCCCTCGTGCACGCTAATGTGTTTCCCTTTCGGGATCAGATACTCTCTGGGCTCGCCCACCTCCGGGATGATCACGACTTTTCGCTTTCCCTTGGTGTCTTTGCCAAAGGAGACCACTCCGTCGATTTCGCTGATCACGGCGAACTCCTTGGGCTTGCGCGCTTCAAATAGCTCGGCCACCCGCGGCAGCCCACCGGTAATATCCTTGGTCTTCGTGGTCTCTCGAGGAATCTTAGCCAACGCATCACCGGCCGAAATAGTCTGCCCTTCTTGAACGTTGATATGGGCGCCTACGGGCAGGAGATAGCGCGCCTCGGTCGTGGAAGAGATCCGGGCGGTCTGCCCCTGCACATCCTTGATCGAGACTCGCGGGCGCTTTTCCAGATCCTTGGAATCGATGATGACTTTGGTTGAGAGACCGGTACGCTCATCCACCCTCTCTTCCATGGTCACGCCCTCGATGATATCGCCGAATTTCACCACGCCGCTCATCTCGGTGAGGATGGGAATCGTATAGGGATCCCATTCCGCCAGAAGCTCGCCGGCCTTGATTTTGGCGCCATCTTTCTTCTTGAGTTTCGCACCGTAGACGACCGGATAGCGCTCCCTCTCCCTTTCCCTGCCTTTATCGCCGCCTTCCGGATAATCCACCACGGCAATCTCGCCGTTTCGATTCATCACCACGAGGTCACCGTCCTTGTTGGTCACTGTGCTGACATTGATGAACTTGATATAACCGTCGTTACGGGACTCAAGGGTTGTCTGCTCCGCCCGTCGACTTGCCGTTCCCCCGATATGGAAAGTCCGCATCGTGAGCTGAGTTCCTGGCTCACCAATCGACTGGGCAGCGATCACGCCGATCGCCTCGCCATGATTCACCATATGGCCGCGCGCAAGGTCGCGGCCATAACACATCACGCAAACCCCTCGCCTGGATTGACAGGTGAGAACGGAGCGTATCTTGATTCGCTCAAGCCCCGCATCTTCAATGCGCTTGACCAGCTCTTCGTCGATCTCCTCGTTGGATTTAACAATGCCCTCGCCGGTAAAAGGATCTTTGACATCTTCCAGCGCCACCCGTCCGAGGACGCGGTCTCCCAAGGGCTCGATGATTTCGCCCCCCTCCATGAGGGGAGTCATTTCAATACCATCAAAGGTTCCGCAATTTTCTTCGGTAATGACGGAATCCTGAGCCACGTCAACGAGTCTGCGCGTGAGATACCCGGAATTGGCGGTCTTGAGCGCCGTGTCGGCCAGTCCCTTGCGAGCGCCATGGGTGGAGATGAAGTACTGCAGGACCGTCAACCCTTCGCGGAAGTTGGCCGTGATCGGTGTCTCGATGATCTCGCCGGAGGGCTTAGCCATAAGACCCCGCATGCCGGCGAGCTGCCTGATTTGCTGCGCGCTGCCTCGAGCGCCGGAATCCGCCATCATAAAGATCGGATTGAAGCTCGGAACGGTGATCTTATGTCCCTTTTCGTCGGTCACGGTCTCGGTTCCAATACCCCGCAGCATCTCATCCGCGATCCGATCAGTCACCTCTGCCCAGATATCGACAACTTTGTTGTAACGTTCGCCGTCGGTAATGAGCCCGTTTTTGTACTGCTCCTCGATCTCGCGCACATCCTCGTGCGCCTTCTTGAGCAACTCCTCTTTGCTAGGGGGGATGAGCATATCTTTGATCGCGATCGAGATCCCTGCCTTGGTCGCATAATGATAGCCGATATCCTTGAGCCGATCCGCCAAGATAACAGTCGCCTTGTTCCCTGCCAGCCGGAAGCTTAGATCGATGAGGCTCGCCAGCTCCTTTTTCTTCATGACCCGATTGACCTCTTTAAAAGAAATCGTCGGCGGGACGAATTCATAGACCAGAACTCGGCCAACCGTCGTATCGAACCTTTCATTTTGAATCCTGGCTTTAATCGGTGCCTGGAGATCGACCTCGCCTTGATCATAGGCAACCCGGACCTCTTGCGGATTGGCAAAGATCCGTCCCGTGCCCTTGGCATTCAAACGCTCCCGGGTCATGTAGTAGAGTCCCAAAACGATATCCTGGGTCGGAACGATGATTGGCTTACCGTTGGCCGGCGAGAGAATGTTGTTGGTCGACATCATCAAGGCGCGCGCCTCCACCTGCGCCTCTATTGAAAGCGGCACATGCACCGCCATTTGGTCGCCGTCAAAATCCGCGTTGTACGCGGCGCACACGAGTGGGTGAAGCTGTATGGCCTTGCCCTCGATTAGAATCGGCTCAAAGGCCTGAATCCCGAGACGATGCAGAGTGGGCGCTCGGTTGAGCAGCACCGGATGCTCGCGGATCACTTCATCCAGGATATCCCAAACCTCAGGCCGCTCCTTCTCGACCATCTTCTTGGCGCTTTTAATGGTGGTGACATAGCCGCGCTCTTCCAGCTTGTTGTATATAAAGGGTTTGAAAAGCTCGAGGGCCATCTTTTTGGGAAGTCCGCACTGATGCAGACGAAGCTCAGGGCCGACAACGATGACCGAGCGGCCGGAGTAATCGACTCTCTTACCCAGCAGGTTCTGCCGAAAGCGGCCCGTCTTTCCCTTGAGCATGTCGCTCAAAGACTTAAGCGGCCGGCGGTTCTGCCCCGTGATCGCTCTTCCTCTGCGACCGTTGTCGAACAGCGCGTCCACAGCCTCCTGGAGCATCCGCTTCTCGTTGCGGATGATCATATCCGGCGCGTTTAGCTCCATGAGCCTCTTGAGCCGGTTGTTCCGATTGATCACCCGTCGATAGAGGTCATTGAGGTCGGAAGTGGCGAAGCGTCCGCCGTCCAAAGGCACCAGCGGACGCAGATCCGGCGGAATGACCGGAATAACCTCCATAACCATCCATTCAGGCCGGTTTCCCGAGCTTTTGAAGGCATTGATCACCTTCAGGCGCTTGGCGATTTTTTTACGGCGAACTTCGGAATTGGCATCCCTCATCTCAACGCGGAGTTCTTCCGAAAACTTTTCGATATCGACGCTTCTAAGAAGTTTGCGGATCCCCTCGGCCCCCATTTCCGCGGTGAAATTGGCACCGTACTCCTCAAGCGCTTTTCGATAGCGTGCTTCGGTCAGAAGCTCCTTGTACTGCAGAGGGGTGGAACCCGGATCCAGCACAATGAAAGATTCGAAATAGAGAACTTTCTCAATCTCTTTGAGGGACATATCGAGCAGGGCGCCGATACGGCTCGGAAGGCTCTTCAGAAACCAGATGTGAACGACTGGTGTCGCGAGCTCAATGTGCCCCATCCGCTCACGACGGACTTTCGATTGAATGACCTCGACGCCGCATTTTTCGCAAACCACCCCGCGATGGCGCATCCTCTTGTACTTGCCGCAATTGCATTCGTAGTCTTTGGTGGGACCGAAGATCTTGGCGCAGAAGAGGCCGTCGCGCTCCGGCTTGAAGGTCCGGTAATTGATCGTCTCGGGTTTTCTCACTTCGCCGTGGGACCAAGAGCGAATCTTCTCTGGAGAAGCCAGAGAGACTTTGATCGCATTAAAGCTAAGCGGGTTTTTTGGCCTTTCAAAAAGATTGAATAGATCTTCCATTGGATCACCTCATTTCAAACGTTCAAATCAATCGTCCAAATCATTTAAACAACCTGAACGGCTGAACGATTTTAGCTTTTCTCCTCCACGAGATTCACATCCAAACCCAGGCTCTGCAGCTCTTTCACCATGACATTGAACGACTCGGGCAAGCCGGGCTCGAGCAGGTTTTCACCTTTGACGATCGCCTCGTACATGCGCGTCCGACCCACCACATCATCGGATTTGACAGTAAGCATCTCCTGGAGCGTGTAGGCCGCCCCATAAGCCTCTAGAGCCCAGACCTCCATCTCCCCTAATCGCTGTCCGCCAAACTGGGCTTTTCCGCCGAGCGGCTGCTGAGTCACAAGAGAGTAGGGTCCAGTAGAACGCGCGTGGATCTTGTCGTCCACCAGATGGTGGAGCTTCATTATATACATGACCCCGACCGTGACCTTCCCGTCAAAGGGCTGTCCGCTCCGGCCATCGAACAACGTCGCCTGCCCGGTCGCTGGGAGCCCGGCTTTCCTTAGGAGATTGAATATCTCCTCCTCTGTTGCCCCATCGAAGACGGGCGAGACCATATAGATGCCCCGGCGATATTTTTCCGCCAGCTTCAGTAGATCCTGGTCTTTGATGCCATCGAGAAACTCACTCGTCTCCCGCGACGTAAGGAACTCTTTGAGTCGTCGACGAACCGAATCCGCCTCTACCTTTCCATCGTGATCCAATAGCTCCTGGATCTGTTGCCCCAGGCTCCGAGCCGCCCAACCTAGGTGAGCCTCCAGAATCTGCCCCACGTTCATTCTCGACGGCACCCCCAAGGGATTCAAGACAATGTCCACCGGAGTCCCGTCCTCCAAATACGGCATGTCCTCTTCCGGGAGGATGCGTGAGATGACTCCTTTATTGCCGTGTCGACCCGCCATTTTGTCGCCCACCTGAAGTTTGCGTTTGATGGCAACGAAGACCTTGACCATCTTGATCACCCCGGGAGGAAGTTCGTCTCCGCCTTTGAGTTTGTTGATTTTGTCCTGGAAGACGACTTTCAACAGCTCGATCTGTTCCGTGGTGCTCTCGACAATCCGCTTCAGTTCAGCTTCTACAGATTCGTTATCGACTCGGATCTCTCCCCAATAGGCGAGGGGAATCTGTTCCAGGTCTTCTTCAGTGATCTCCTTGCCCTTATTCAAAAGGACCTTGCGATTATCATCGCTAACACGCGTCGCCGCTCGACGGCCTACCAGAAGCTTTTTCAACCTTTTGAGGGCTCCCTCTTCAATAATTCGAACCTCATCCTGCTGATCCTTTCTGAGGCGGGCAATTTCCTCATCTTCAATAACCTTGCTTCTTTCGTCCTTGCCGATTCCCTTGCGCGAGAAGATCCGCACATTGATGACGGTTCCTTCGACTCCCGGCGGAACTCTAAGAGAAGTATCCCGAACCTCTCCAGCCTTTTCGCCAAAAATGGCGCGCAAGAGCTTCTCTTCGGGAGAGAGTTGAGTCTCTCCTTTCGGCGTGATCTTGCCCACGAGGATATCACCCGGTTTCACTTCCGCACCGATCCGGATAATGCCGCTCTCGTCCAGATCCGTTAGCGCTTCATCGCCGACATTAGGAATATCTCGGGTAATCTCTTCGGGTCCAAGCTTGGTGTCACGTGAAACACACTCGAATTCTTCAATATGGAGTGAGGTAAAGATATCCTCTTTCACCACGCGTTCATTGATTAGAATGGAATCCTCAAAATTGTAGCCCCCCCAAGGCATCAGAGCGACGAGGATATTTCGGCCCAAGGCAAGCTCACCCATCTCCGTAGAAGGTCCGTCGGCAATGACATCCCCGGCCTTCACATGATCCCCCACAACCACGATCGATCTCTGGTTGATGCAGGTATTCTGATTGGAGCGCTGGTACTTGACCAGGTTGTAAATATCGACCCCAGTATCACGGGAGCCGGAGGGTCGATCGGCCTTGACGACAATCCGGGTGGAATCCACGCTCTCCACCACTCCATCCCTGCGAGCGACGACAGTGACACCGGAGTCGCGTGCCACAACCTTTTCCATACCCGTACCGACCAGAGGAGCTTCCGTGCGTAGCAAGGGGACGGCTTGGCGCTGCATGTTGGATCCCATGAGGGCTCGGTTAGCGTCATCATTTTCGAGGAAAGGAATCAGAGAGGCAGCGACACTCACCAACTGATTGGGAGAGACGTCCATAAAATCGACATCTTCGGGTCGCGCCATGACAAACTCGCCGCCCTTACGCGCAGAGACGAGATCCGCAGTAAAATTGCCCCGGCTGTCGATCGGGGCATTTGCCTGGGCAATGACGTGATCTTCCTCCTCAAGCGCCGAGAGATACCGAATCCGATCGGTGACGCGGCCGTTTTCGACCTCGCGGTAGGGCGTCTCGATGAAGCCATATTCGTTCACCCTCGCGTAGGTCGTTAAAGAGGCGATAAGACCGATATTGGGCCCTTCCGGGGTCTCAATCGGACAGACTCTCCCATAGTGCGTGGGATGCACGTCCCGCACTTCGAATCCGGCCCGCTCCCGCGTGAGCCCGCCCGGACCTAGAGCTGAGAGACGCCTCTTGTGGGTAATCTCTGAAAGCGGATTGGTTTGATCCATGAATTGAGAGAGTTGGCTCGAGCCAAAGAACTCTTTGAGCGATGCAGAGACCGGCTTATAGTTGATCAGCTCTTGGGGCATGAGCGTCTCTATGTCTTGCAGGCTCATCTTCTCTTTGATCGCCCGCTCCATTCTTACGAGCCCGACGCGAAAGTGGTTCTCCACGAGCTCTCCCACGGCCCGCACCCGCCGATTGCCAAGGTGATCAATGTCATCGACAGAGCCGTTTCCGTTCCGCAGCTCCATGAGGTAACGGACCACCTCGAGAATGTCTTCCTTGCGGAGCGTCCCTTGTTCCAAGGGTACATTGAGTTTGAGCCGGTGATTCAATTTAAGCCGGCCCACTTTCGAAAGGTCATAGCGGTCGGGGTTGAAAAAGAGATTATTGAAATAATTGGTGGCCGACTCTTTAGTGGGAGGATCACCGGGTCGGAGCCTGCGATATATTTCCAGCACCGCCTCTTCCGGAGAGTGGATACGGTCTTGCAGCAAGGTGTTGCGCAGGTAGGGGCCTACATGAGAATCATCGATAAAGAGGACTTCGGTTTGAGAGATTCCCTTTTCTCTAATCAGATCCAATTTATCCCGTGTGATCTCCTGATTGCACTCCACCAGAACTTTGCCGGTTTCAGGATCACGGACTTCATGCGCAGAAATCCTCCCTAGGACATCTTCCCATTCGATGGGAACATGCTTGATCCTGGACTGCTCCATCTGGCGGATCAAGGCTCGAGTAAATTTCCGCCCTTCTTTGACAATGAGCTCATTGGTCTTGGGATCACGAACGTCCGCAGCAGCCTTTGCCCCCACAAGCTGGTCGGGCTTGAAAACTAAGAGAGGCTTCTTTCCGTCGAAAACGACCGTGTCGCTCTTATGAAAATAATTGAGGAGATCCTCCGTGGTCATCCCCAACGCCCGCAGCAACACGGTAGCATGGAATTTCCGTCTCCGATCGATCCGAACGTAGAGGATATCCCGAGGATCAAACTCAAAATCGATCCACGAGCCCCGGTAAGGAATAATGCGAGCAGAGTAGAGGAACTTACCGCTCGCATGAGTCTTTCCTTTGTCGTGCTCGAAGAAGACTCCCGGTGAGCGGTGGAGTTGGCTGACAATCACGCGCTCCGTACCATTGACCATGAAAGTGCCGTTCCGCGTCATCAACGGAATTTCGCCGAAGTAGACCTCTTGCTCCTTGACGTTTCTTATGTTGCGGCTTCCGGTATGGGAATCGACATCGAAAAGGACAAGCCGGACGGTAACTTTCAAAGGCGCAGCATACGTCATGCCCCGCTGGTGACACTCTTCCACATCGTACTTTGGCTCTCCGAGGTTGTAGCTGACAAACTCCAGCGAGGATGTCTCGTTAAAGTCTTTGATCGGGAAGACCGATTTAAAGACGCCTTGGAGGCCTACATTTTCCCGTTGATCAGGGGCAACATCTTTCTGCAGGAAGAGATTGTAGGAGTTCTTCTGAATCTCAATAAGATTAGGAAGATCGATGATCTTCTTGATGTGACCGAAATTACGGTGAAATCTTAAGTTATTGGGCACTTGAAATGCCATGGTTTCTCCTCTTGAATCCTATGAATAACTGAGTCGGCAGCTTGAGCTTTCAATCTGCCGAGCGACCTATTTGATCTCGACTTTTCCTCCCACCTCTTCGATCTTTTTCTTGATCGTCTCGGCCTCTGCTTTCGCGACGCCTTCCTTGACCGGCTTGGGAGCGCCATCCACTAAGTCCTTGGCTTCTTTCAGGCCCAACCCAGTAAGTTCTCTCACGACCTTGATGACTTGAATCTTTTTGTCTCCCGTATCAGACAGGATGACGTTGAACTCCGTCTTCTCCTCTTGCTGAGCAGCCGCAGGCCCGGCCGCCGCAGCCGCAACCGCCACCGGGGCTGCTGCGCTCACCCCCAGCTCCTCCTCCAACTCCTTCACCAAGGCCGCGATCTCCATGACCGAACTCTGTTTGATAAACTCTTTGACCTGGTCTCTCGTTACCTCCATGGTTTCCTCCTGTTTGGAAATTTCAACTCTGGGATTCCTTTTGCTTTCGCACCGCCTCCATCAATCTGACCATTCTGGCTCCTGGCTCCTGAATCAAACGGAGCAGTTGAGCGACCGGGGCCTGCATAAGCGCCAAAAGCTTCGCTTGAAGTTCTGGACGGCTGGGCATTCGCGCCAACACCTTCACCTTAGCGTGGTCCAGTAACTCGCCCTCAAACAACCCTCCCTTGATCGCCAGCTTTTCATTCTCTTCAACAAACTTGACCAGCATTTTCGACAGAGCGACCGGGTCCTCGTAGCCAAAGACCCATCCCGTGGGTCCCTGCAGCAAGTGATCCAAGGGACCGTAGGCCGTATCCTTCAGCGCACGGCGCACCAGGGTATTCTTGATCACCTGGTATTCTCCCGACGCTTGACGCACCTCTCGCCTCAGGCGGGTCATCTGGGCCACTGTAAGTCCTCGGTATTCCGTAACAATGGCCATCTTTGCTAACTTAAATTTCTCCTGAACCGCCGCTACCTTTGCAGCTTTTTCTTCTTGACTCGAACTCTTGGTCGCCAAGACAGCCATTTTCTTCTCCACTGAGCTTAGGCTGCCATCGCTCGGACCTGAGACAGATCGATTTTCACTCCAGGCCCCATCGTCGTCGAAAGAGTTACTCCCTGGACGTAGTTCCCCTTGGCCGAAGCGGGTTTCGCCCGGAGAATCGAACTCAAGACCGCTCTGGCATTATCTACAAGCTTCTCAGGGCCGAAAGATATTTTGCCAATCGGCACATGAATGATGCCCGCCTTGTCCACTCGAAATTCAAGCTTTCCGGCCTTGATCTCCTTCACAGCCTTGCCGATATCTATGCTCACCGTTCCGGTTTTGGGGTTGGGCATCAAACCCCGAGGACCCAAAATTTTCCCGATTCGTCCCACCGCTCCCATCATGTCCGGCGTGGCAACCGCCTTGTCGAAGTCAACCCACCCTTCGTTGATTTTTTTTATGAGATCCTCTGCTCCGACGAAATCGGCTCCTGCCTCCTGGGCTTCTCTTTCCTTCTCTCCCTTTGCAAAGGCTAAAACTCGCAGGGTTTTTCCCACTCCGTGGGGAAGAACCACCGTCCCGCGAATATTTTGGTCGGCCTGCCTTGGATCGACTCCCAGGCGTACCGCCATCTCTACGGTCTCATCAAACTTTGCCCGGGCGGTCTCGTGCACAAGGCGAAGCCCGTCTTCCAACGGATATCTTTGAGATCGATCCACTTTGGCCAGTGCCCCACGATACGCCTTACCTCTGCGCTTCATTGGTTTGTCTCCTAGCCCTCGATTTCCAGGCCCAGGCTTCTTGCCGTACCTTCAACTGTCCGCTCCGCTGCCTCTAAGTCCTTGGATGTTAAATCCCGCAACTTAATTTGGGCGATTTCACGAATCTGGGCCCGCGTGACTTTCCCTACCTTGACCTTGCCCGGCTCACCCGAACCCTTCTCAATCCCTGCCGCTTTCTTCAGGAGAACTGAGGCCGGTGGTGTCTTGGTAATGAACGTAAAGGATCGGTCAGCATAGACCGTCACAATCACTGGAATAATCATACCCTGCTGCGACTGCGTCGCCGCGTTAAAAGATTTGCAGAACTCCATAATATTCACCCCGCGCTGGCCCAACGCTGGCCCAACCGGAGGGCTAGGATTGGCTTGACCCGCAGGGATCTGGAGTTTAATTTCTGCGATAACCTTCTTAGCCATAGTTAAACTGTTAGCAATCAGCGTTCAGCCACTCAGAGCTGAGCGCTGATAACCCGTTTGCTGTTTTTTCAATTCCGCTCCACTTGAACAAAGTCCAATTCGACGGGAGTGGCACGACCGAAGATGCTGATCAGAACCCTCAGCTTCCCCTTTTCGGGACGCACCTCTTCTACAACTCCGTTGAAGTCAGCAAAGGGTCCGTCGACCACCTTTACGCTCTCTCCCACAGAGAAAAGGACTCTCGGCTTGGGCTTGATCGCACCCTCTTCCATCTGATGGGTAATGTGTTTAACCTCCTCTTCGCTGACCGGAGGAGGATTCGTGCTTCCTCCTACAAATCCAGTGACTTTAGGGGTCTCCTTGACGATATGCCAAGTCTCGTCGTTGAGCTCCAATTGGACCAAGATGTAGCCGGGAAAAAACTTTCTCGATGAAGTCTTCTTTTTCCCTTTGACCAACTCCACGACCTTCTCGACCGGAACCAAAATTTCGCCAAAGAGTTCCTGTTTGCCCTGGGCCTTGATCCTTTCTTCGAGGGCCGCCTTGGCCTTGTACTCATAACCCGAGAACGTATGCACCACGTACCATTGCTTTGCCATATGGCAAAAACCTATTGGGAACTAGCTGATGATGGCTTGAATGGCTCGAGTCAGCCCAAAATCCACCAACGCCAGAAAGAGAGCAAAGATCAGAACAACAATCACCACCACCGACGTCGCCGCATAGGTTTCCTTCTGAGAAGGCCAGTGAACCTTTTTTAATTCCTGCCAAGCCTCCTTAATAAACCCAATCGAGTCGCGAAAAATATCCTGAACCTTTTGAATCCATTCTCCCATGGGGGTGCCGAACTCCGATGAAATGGCGGGTCAGGCAGGATTCGAACCTGCAACAACCGGATTTGGAGTCCGGCGCTCTGTCCAGTTGGAGCTACTGACCCTAGTTATCCTTTTAGATCTTCACCTCTCGGTGCTGGGTATGGGTCCGGCAGAAAGAACAGAACTTCTTAAAGGCTAACTTATCCGTGGTCGTCTTTTTGTTTTTCGTAGTGGTATAGTTTTTTCTTTTGCATTGATCGCACGCAAAACCTACGAGTTCTCGCATGACTATTCCCCCAGCTTGAAGTTACTGGACAATTTTTGCTACAATCCCTGCACCTACTGTCTTTCCGCCCTCACGGATGGCAAATCTCAGTCCCTCTGTCATAGCGATCGGGGTAATCAGAGAGGTCTCCATGGTGACATTGTCTCCGGGCATAACCATCTCAGTTCCTTCAGGCAGTTTGACAACGCCGGTGACATCCGTGGTACGAAAATAAAATTGTGGCCGATATCCGTTAAAAAATGGAGTATGTCTTCCCCCTTCCTCCTTGGTTAGGACGTAAGCCTCCGCGTTGAACTGCGTGTGCGGCGTAATGCTTCCGGGCTTGGCCAAAACTTGCCCTCGCTCGACCTCTTCCCGCTTGGTTCCCCTGAGCAAGACTCCGATATTGTCTCCGGCCCGCCCCTCGTCCAAGAGCTTGCGAAACATCTCGACGCCCGTTGCCACTGTCTTTACGGTGTTTCTAAACCCGACGATCTCCACCTCCTCCCCAACCTTAATAATCCCCCGCTCGACCCGGCCGGTAACGACTGTACCACGACCGCTGATGGTAAATACGTCTTCGACCGGCATGAGAAAGGGCTTATCGATATCTCGGACTGGCTCCTTGATATAGCTATCCACCGCCTCCATGAGTTTGAAGATAGCGGGTTCACCAATATCTGATCCGTCCCCCTCCAGGGCCTTTAACGCGCTCCCAACCACTATCGGAGTGGTATCGCCAGGGAAATTATACTTCGAAAGCAACTCCCGAACCTCCAATTCAACCAGCTCGAGGATTTCCTTATCGTCTACCATGTCTGCCTTATTGAGAAATACCACGATAGCCGGGACTCCAACCTGCCGCGCGAGCAAAATGTGCTCGCGGGTCTGAGGCATCGGGCCATCGGCCGCAGAAACGACCAGAATCGCACCGTCCATCTGCGCTGCGCCCGTGATCATATTTTTGACATAATCGGCATGACCTGGACAGTCTACGTGAGCGTAGTGTCGGTTAGAGGTCTCGTACTCTACGTGGGCTATATTGATCGTCAGACCTCTTTCTCTCTCCTCCGGCGCCTTGTCGATCTGGTCATAGGCCATGAATTTGGCTAACCCCTTTTTCTCCAATACTCTGGTTATGGCAGCAGTCAGGGTCGTCTTCCCATGATCCACGTGGCCGATCGTCCCAATATTAAGGTGCGGCTTTTTTCGTTCAAATTTTTGTTTGCTCATCTTATCCTCCTAGTGGTTTACCGTTCCGAGCTTTCTAAAGAAGCTTCATCCGCCATTAACTGGGCAAAAAGCCCAGGAGCGGGATTGAACCGCCGACCTCGTCCTTACCAAGGACGTGCTCTGCCGACTGAGCTACCTGGGCATCCAGCCGATGGCCTATAGCATATGGCTGAATATTTCCAGAGGAGCATCTTTAACCTTTCGCTGTCTGCCATCAGCCGTATGCAAACTGGAGCGGGAAACGGGACTCGAACCCGCGACCCCGAGCTTGGAAGGCTCGCGCTCTACCAACTGAGCTATTCCCGCACAAAAACATATGGTGGAGAGGGGAGGATTCGAACCTCCGAAGCCTGACGGCGGCAGATTTACAGTCTGCTCCCTTTGGCCACTCGGGAACCTCTCCTCATCAACCCAAGGGACCCCCCAAGTCTTCTTTGCAAAACTAAGGCTTTGAGGACTACTCCAGTTCAACTCTGTGAACAGCCCAAGCTCGGGTCTGGAGCTGGCGATAGGAGTTGAACCTACAACCTGCTGATTACAAATCAGCTGCTCTGCCATTGAGCTACGCCAGCTCGGTTGCGTACCATCGCTGATGTCACCGGGCCAATGCGAAAAAATCCCCACGCGCTCTTTATTTAAATGAGCAACTTAAATGGAGAACAGCAAATTATGGGCTAACCCTTAAGATAAACGACGCAATAAAGACTAGGTAACACTTATGTAAACGTTTATATAAAGCACCTTTAAAGGACCATGTCAATAGAAATTTACAAATTCATTCCTTTTTGTCTCTTTTGCCCGAAAACCTCGTCAGGGACGCTCCTTTTGCCTAAGGAGTTCGTAGAAAAAGATGCTTCCGGCCGCCGCCACGTTAAGGGAAGCGATTTTCCCGCGCATCGGGATAGAAACTAAAAAATCGCACTCTTGAAGCACCAAAGGGCGAATGCCCCTCCCCTCAGACCCCAAAACGATAACCAACTTCTCGGGATAGAGCTTCTCGTAAAGGCTATCCCGAGCTTTCGCATCTAAGCCAACGGCCCAGTATCCCTTCTCTTTCAGAGCAAGAATCGCCCGCCTTAGATTGGACACCCGATAGATCTTCACGTAATGGGCGGCACCTGCAGAGGTCTTCATTACCGCGGGGGTAACCTCGACTGATCGGTCCTTAGGGATGATGACGTGGCGGATTCCGGCTCCTTCGGCGCAGCGCAGAAGCGCGCCGAAATTTCGCGGGTCGTTAAGCCCGTCTAAGCATAGGATCCAATCGTGCCCGGTTGAAGGCGGCAAGGCTTGAAGCAGGGCGTCAAAGAACGCATAGGAATACGATTCAACTTTGGCGATAACGCCTTGATGTCTGGATCCCTCGGCGATCCGGTCCAATTGTTGAGATTTAAGGTAGCGAACACGAAGACCCTGGGCCTTGGCCCGGTCTTCGATGAGACGCAACGCGGCGCGCGATCTCCCAGGAAACATCAGAACTTCAAGCACCTCCTGAGGCGACGCCTTGAGCTTCTCCAAAACCGGATTGACTCCAAAAATAAATTGAAATTGTTTTCCTCCGTTCATAGACAACTCGCTCAAAAACGTTTTACAAAAGTACAAGCACAAGCTAACATGCTTCTAGCGTGAAAAGGATTCTAAATTTCTATTTGATCTCCGAGATTTTCCCCCCGTTTCTGCTCGGGCTTCTGACTTTCACACTGATACTTCTCGTTGCCCGAATCTTGCGGCTCATCGAACTCGTTGTGACTCGAGGAGTTCCGTTCATCGAGATGGGCAAACTGTTTGCCTTGATTCTACCTACGTTTTTGGAACTAACCGTGCCCATGGCGTTGCTACTAGGCATTTTCTTGGGACTCGGTAGACTCTCCAGCGATCAGGAAATCGTCGCTCTCAAAGCCACGGGCATCAGCCTCATCCAGATCCTCATACCCATCGGGGCCATCGCCTTGGCGATCTCCTTAGTGACTCTCCTCATCACCACTCTCGTACGACCGGCGGCTAATACAGCGCTAAAGAAAGAGCTTTACGATATTGCCAAGACCCGAGCGACAAGCGCGCTCAAGGAAAAGGTTTTCAACGACGATTTTCCTGGAGTTCTCATCTACGCGGAAGAAGTCATCCCCCCCGGGGACACCTGCCAAGGGGTTGTCATTATCGATCGCCGGAATCCGCCAAAGGAAACTATCATTTTTGGTCGGGTCGCTTTGATTGGCTCAGACGAGGAATCCAAAACTCTTAACCTAAGGTTGTTCGGCGGCACCGTTTATGAAAAGGAAAAAAGCCGCTCCGGCTTCAGCCAGACCAACTTCAACCTCTACGACTTTAATCTTGATCTCGAAGAAATATTGACTCCTGCACAGAAAAAAGAGCGGGCTCCTAAGGAGATGTCGCTGAGACGCCTGTGGAGGACCATTGAGCTTAAAGAAGACCAGGGACAAACGGCCACACCTGAGCTTATGGAACTCCACCAGAGATTCTCTTTCGCCTTCACGCCACTCGTATTCGGTCTCCTTGCATTGTCGTCTGTCACGCTTCCCACACGATCGCGCGTTAGCCGTCCTTGGGGACTCGTCTTATGTCTGTTCTGGTTCGTTGTCTATTACGCGCTCTTGTCTTTGGGAAAGGCACTCGGAGAACGCGAGATCATTCCCGCCGCCTGTGCGTTGTGGCTTCCCAACCTGGTTGTTGGGCTGATCGCCCTCTATATCTTTAAAAGAGCCGTCGATGAATCACCCCTCTCTCTGCAGACAAAACTGGAACAACTTCCCTTCTATCTGAGTCAGAAATTGGCTCACTATAGGCAAAGGATCTAATCGAAATAAAACATGGAAAGAATCCGCCATATTCCTTTTCCCCCGCTCGGCGGTCTTTCAGATCGTTATTTAACCCGAGAATTTTTGAAAATCTTCGTGCTCAGCCTTTTCTGCCTCGCGGTTCTCTACCTTGTCATTGACTTTTTCGACCGGATCGACACGGTTATGCAATCGGACTCCAGCCTATGGATTTCCTTCCGGTACTTCCTCTATAAACTCCCCCTCGTGATTTCCCGCGTCCTACCGTTCGCGGCTCTCTTCGCTGCGCTGTTCTCTCTTGGGCTATTATCCCGGAATCAAGAGATCACGGCTCTGCGCTCCAGCGGGATGACCCTTCGCCGCATTATTCTCCCTTTGCTTCTTTCTTCCCTACTAATCTGCGTTTTCACTTTTTTTTGGAACGAAGCGTTGGTTCCCATCTTTACGCGAAAATCTCAAAACATCTACAAAACCGAGATTAAAAAGACTCAACCCAAGAGTCTTGTCGGAACCAAGGACATTTGGCTGCGTGGGGAGGATAGTTTTGTCAGCGTGTCCTATTTCGATTCCAAGAGAAATATTCTCGAAGACGTATCGTTGTACCTGCTTAGTCGAGACTTTACGCTGACCAGTCTTATCGAGGCCCCATGGGCGAGCTGGAACGGCAAAAGCTGGGAGATCAAAGGAGGTACACAGTGGCTATTTCTTTCTGACGGTCGCATGACGCGGCAGAATGTGGACACCTTCTTACCTCTCGCTGAAACACCGGAAGATCTAAAGCTTCTCGCTCTCGAACCCGAAGAATTCAGCTTCTCTGAACTCCGCAAACAGATTGCGGACCTTGGAAACAAGGGAATCGACTCCCGAGAATACGAAGTTGATCTTCAAGCCAAAATAGCCACCCCGTTGGTTTCGCCTCTCTTGGTCTTACTTGCGATCCCATTTGCGCTCAAATACACCTCAGGAGCAGGGTGGGCTCTCAGTTTCGGATTTACGTTGGTCCTGGGTTTTGGATACTGGGTTGTGTTGGCTTTTTGCATCTCTCTCGGCCACAGTGGGGCTCTACCACCGCTGGTTGCAGCATGGACGCCTGATATGGTTCTCGCTTTGGTTGGACTCTTTTTCTCTACCGAAGAAGAGTAAAAACTTTATGGGACTAAAGCCATACTTCTGAGACCTTCCACCTCTGGCCACCCGCACATCACATTCATATTCTGGACCGCTTGACCGGCTGCTCCTTTGACTAAGTTATCGATTGCGGTAATCACGACAAGACGCCTAACGGAAGAGTCATACCAAAGACCGATAGCACAATCGTTCGAGCCGCGAACGTCCCTGGTTTGCGGAAAGGAGCCCGCGGGAAGAATACGGATAAAGAAGTCCTTGCGGTAATAGTCCCGGTAAAGCTGGGTGATCTCCTGCTCATCCGTAGCGCCTTTGAGCTCGAGGTACATAGTCGAAAGGATACCTCGGCTCATCGGGACCAAATGAGGCACAAAGAAAACGCGTGTCGGTTGCTTGCCGATATGGCTTAGCTCCTGATCGATTTCCGGAGTGTGCCGGTGTACACCGACGTTATAAGCTTTGAAGTTTTCATTGACCTCGCTAAATGAGAGTTCCACGGCGCTGGTTCTCCCTGCACCGGTCACGCCGGACTTAGCATCGATAATCACTGTTCCCTCGACCCTCTTCTGGGCAAAAAGAGGGGCTAAGCCAAGGACAGCCCCAGTCGGGTAACAGCCCGGATTAGCTACCAGCCGAGCCCGGGAAATATCCTTGCGGCGAAGCTCTGTCAAACCATACACGGCTTTGCGCAACAGATGCGGAGCCTTGTGCGGGCTGTACCACTGGAGATAAGTATCAGCATCGTGCAAGCGAAAGTCAGCGCTTAAGTCGATCACGCGCTTCCCCCGTTCGAAAAGATAGGAAATTATTTCCATTGAGGTTTGATGCGGCAGGGCGGCAAAAGCAAGATCGATCCGTGGGGCTATTTGCTCGACGCGCATCTCTTCCAAAACTAGGTCGCATTTTCCCGCTAAGGAAGGATAAACCTCGCTTACCCGCTTCCCTACAAACTGCTGTGAGGTAACAACGGAGAGCCGGACCCGAGGGTGCTGGATAAGGATCCGTATAAGCTCAATGCCCGCATAGCCGGTCGCCCCGAGCACCGCCACACGTTGAGCTGCCCGTTTCCCGACTGACCCTGACTCGCCCAATGATTTCAACGTTTTGAGTATTGCGGTCGCTTGCGCGCCTTGTGTCGGCCATATTTTTTCCGCTCAACAGCGCGCGGATCACGGGTGACGAACCCGGCTTTCTTAAGGGGGGGACGAAAATCGGGATTGATCCGGATTAGGGCGCGTGCGACGCCATGACGAATTGCGCCGGCCTGCCCGGAGATTCCTCCACCCTGCACATTGACCTCGGCGTCAAAACCTCCCGCCGTCTGAGTCACTTGAAAGGGTTGGAGTACAACCATTCGGGCCGTTTCCCGGCCGAAATAGTCATTGAGGTTCCGTTCATTGACCACAAAATTTCCCTTGCCAGATTTTAGAGCGACACGGGCTACAGAGGTTTTGCGTCTTCCAGTCGCGTAAAATATCTTTTCCGCCATTGTTTCACTCCTAGATTAGTACCAGTTGCTGCGGCTTTTGCGCCAAGTGCGGGTGATCGGCTCCAGCATAGACTTTTAATTTGCTAACCAGCCTTCTTCCCAAACGACTTTTTGGCAGCATTCCCTTAATAGCCAAACGAACCAAAGCCTCCGGCTTTTCGGCAAGAAGCTTCTCCGCTGTCGTCGTCCGAATACCGCCTGGATATTCGGAGTGTCGATAATAGACTTTGTTCTGATTTTTTGACCCGGTGAGTCTAACCCTCCTAGCATTGATAACGATGACAAAGTCCCCTCCGTCCGTATGGGGTGTAAAATTCGGCTTGTGTTTGCCTCTCAAAATCATCGCTATCTGGCTCGCCAGCCGACCCAACACTTTTCCTTCGGCGTCCGCGATGTACCACTGCCGCTGCGCCAGAGCTTCCTTCTTTTTCAGCTGATACGTTGCCATCTGTCCCTTATGCCCTCCGAGCCCGATAAGATCAATTATGGCGGGGCCGACGAGACTCGAACTCGCGACCTCCGGCGTGACAGGCCGGCGTTCTAACCAACTGAACTACGACCCCGATAAATCACTTCCGAGTTCCGGATCGAAACTCAGGACTTGAAACTGTAAACTTCATGGTGGGCGGTACAGGACTTGAACCTGTGACCCCCGGCTTGTAAGGCCGATGCTCTCCCGCTGAGCTAACCGCCCCCTCGGCCGAAGACACCAGCCCTAATGATAGCTTTTCCAGTACTCTAGCAAAAAGAGTGAATTAGACGAGAGATTCTTTCAAAGTTTTGCCAGCCTTAAACTTGGCGGCCCGGGAAGAAGCTATCTGAATTGTCTCTCCGGTTTTCGGGTTCCTCCCAGTCCTCGCCTTGCGCTCAGAAATGGAAAAAGTGCCAAAACCGGAGATATTGACCTTATCCCCTTTCTTCAAAGCAGCGACGATATCATCAAAAACACCATTGACGATCTCCTCTGCTTTCTGCTTGGGAAGCTCTGCTTTATTCGCCACAGAGTCAATGAGGTCTGCTTTTGTCATGATCTCCTCTTTCCTGCCAAGTCACTGAAATAGAGGTAGGTTTTACAACAGGGATAGCTCAGTGTCAATCGAACCGCTTCGGCGTCAGGCGATGCTACTGGGGCAAGATATCGGCGCTCGGGGTCTCGTCTTCTTTTTCCTGAAAAGCAGATTCTGCCTTAACTGCAGCCGACTCTTCGTTCCTTTTGAATAGACTCTCCGGATCCTCCAGCATCAAAGCCCTCTTGAGCACCTCATCCATGTGGCTCACAATCACCAAATCCACTGTTTTCAAGATCGTTGCGGGGATCTCTTCAATATCCTTTTCGTTCTCTTCAGGTATTAAAACAGCCTTGATTCCGCCTCTGTGTGCGGCCAAGACCTTCTCTTTCAGCCCTCCGATAGGAAGCACTCGTCCTCGGAGAGTGATCTCTCCAGTCATGGCGAGGTCATGACGTACAGGGACCCGGATGAGGGCAGAAACCAAAGAGGTTGCCATCGTGATGCCGGCGGATGGACCGTCTTTCGGGATCGAGCCCTCGGGCACATGGAGATGCACATCGATCTTCTGGTAAAAATCCTTCTCCAACCCCAATTCTTCCGCGCGAGACCGCACGTAGCTCATCGCTGCCTGCGCAGACTCCTTCATCACATCGCCCAGCTGACCGGTGACAATGAGTTGCCCCTTGCCAGGCATGATCGTCACTTCGGTTGCCAGTAGTTCTCCGCCCAACTCGGTCCAAGCCAAGCCGGTGGTAACGCCTATTCTGTGCTCAATCTCGGCCTTCCCGTACCGGTATTTAGGAGGGCCCTGGTATTTATGAAGACTCTTGCCGGTGACCGTAATCTTCGCGTTGCGGTCTTTCTTCACCACTTCGACCGCCACTTTCCGACAGATCGATGCGAGCTCGCGATCCAGATTCCTCACCCCGGCCTCTTTCGTGTAGTGGCGTATCAATCCGAGAATGGAGCTATCCGTAAACGCGACATTCTCAGGCTTAAGGCCGTTCGACTCCCTCTGTTTCTCAACCAGATACCTCTTCGCAATATTCAGCTTCTCCATCTCCGTGTATCCCGCAATCCTTATGATTTCCATACGATCTTGAAGAGGCCGAGGAATCCGATCGAGCATATTGGCCGTCGTGATGAACATCACCTTGGATAGATCATAGTCTAGATCCAGGTAATGATCGTTAAAAGCAAAGTTCTGCTCTGGATCCAGCACCTCGAGAAGCGCCGACGAGGGATCACCCCGGAAATCCGTCGACATTTTGTCCACTTCGTCCATGAGAAAGACAGGATTGCTCGACCCGGCCTTCTTCATGGACTGGACGATCTTCCCGGGCAGGGCTCCAATATAGGTGCGCCGATGCCCCCGAATTTCCGCTTCGTCTCGCACCCCTCCCAGGGATACCCGGACAAACTTTCTGCCTGTTGCCCGGGCGATCGACCTACCAAGAGAAGTTTTCCCGACACCGGGAGGCCCTACCAAGCACAGGATGGGGCCTTTCATCTTTCCCACCAGGCTTTGGACAGCAAGATACTCCAAGATGCGCTGCTTTACTTTCTCCAAGCCGTAGTGATCTTCCTCGAGGACTCTCTCCGCCTCCTTGATATCCAGCTTGTCATCGGTGAATTCGTTCCAGGGGAGGCTAAGGATCCAATCGATATAGTTTCTAACCACGGTTGCCTCGGCGGACATGGGAGACATCATCTTGAGCTTCTTAAGCTCCTTCTCCACTTTGTCTCTGGCCTCGGCGGAAAGCTTTTTCTGCTTGATCTTATCCTCGATCTCCTGGATCTCGTTCTTAAATTCGTCCTTTTCTCCGAGCTCTTTCTGGATCGCCCGCATCTGTTCATTCAAATAATATTCCTTTTGCGACCGCTCCATCTGCTTCTTCACGCGGGAGCGAATGCGTCTTTCCACCTCCAAGATCTCAATCTCTGCGCGCATATGACCGAGAACCTTTTCCAATCGCTCCGTCGCATTGAGAGTCTCGAGGAGATTCTGACGATCCTCAAGCTTGATGCCGAGATGAGCCACCACAGTATCCGAAAGCCGTCCCGGATCATCAATCGAGGCAACGGACGTCACCATCTCGGGCGGGATCTTTTTCTTGAGCTTCACATAGTTTTCAAAAGTGGTATGGACCTCGCGAACCAAAGCCTCAACCTCCATATTCCTCTCGACGATCTCGTCGATCTCCTCCACCTCCACCAGGAAGAAATCCGGATGATCCAGGTACCGCGCGATCCGGCCCCGCTTTTTTCCTTCGATCAGGACCTTGACCGTTCCATCAGGAAGCTTGAGCATCTGGACCACGGTTCCCAGAGTTCCAATCCGATAGATATCGTTTTCAGTGGGCTCATTGGTTTTCGCGTCCCTTTGGGAAGAAAGAAAAATCGGCCCCTGCTTCTGGGTCGCCTCCTCCAACGCCTTGATCGACCGCTGTCGGCCCACAAAAAGAGGCACTACCATATGAGGAAAGACAATGATGTCCCTTAAAGGCAGCAAAGGCACTCCAAGAAGACTATCGCCTTTCTCTTTGTCGTCTTTTTTATCGCTCCGAAACAACATAAAAATTTCCCTCTATGCGCTTTCTGCTGCCTTGGAATAGACCACAATGGGAGCTTCGTTACGGCTTACAACCTCCTCGGAGATGATCACTTCCTTAATATTAGGCTGCGAAGGCATCTCATACATGACATCGAGCATAATATTTTCCATGATCGCCCTGAGGCCCCGAGCGCCAGATTTTCTCTTCAAAGCCTCTCGCGAAATGGCTCGAAGCGCCTCCTCGGTGAACTTGAGATGAACACTTTCCATCTCGAACAGCTTGGAATACTGCTTGGTCAGCGCGTTCTTCGGCTCCTTTAGTATGCGGACCAACGCATCTTCGTCAAGCTCATCCAGAGTGGCCAGGACGGGCAGGCGCCCAATGAACTCCGGAATAAGTCCGAATTTCAACAAATCTTCGGGCTGAACCTCGTGCAACAGCTCGCTCCCTCGTTTGCCGTCTCGCTCCTCCAGCTCGCCCCCGAATCCCATCCGCTTCTTACCGATCCGCCTACGAATAATGTCTTCTAACCCGACGAACGCCCCTCCGCAGAGAAAAAGAATATTCGTCGTATCAACCTGGAGAAACTCTTGCTGCGGATGCTTCCTTCCTCCCTTGGGTGGCACGCTGGCCATCGTCCCCTCGATGATCTTCAGCAAAGCCTGCTGGACACCTTCGCCCGAAACGTCTCGAGTGATGGAAGGATTATCTGATTTTCGGGAAATCTTGTCGATCTCGTCGATATAGACGATCCCTTTTTGAGCCTTTTCCACGTCATAATCCGCCGCTTGAAGGAGGTTCAGAATAATATTTTCCACGTCTTCACCCACGTATCCCGCCTCGGTCAGGCTTGTAGCGTCCGCAATGGTAAAAGGAACCTGCAGGAATCGGGCCAAAGTTTGAGCCAGCAGTGTCTTTCCGGATCCCGTGGGGCCGAGAAGCAAGATGTTGCTTTTCTGTAGCTCCACGTCCCCGGTGATCATTTGGTGGTCGATCCTTTTATAATGGTTATGAACCGCAACTGCTAGGATTTTCTTCGCCTTCTCTTGACCAATCACGTATTGGTCAAGCACACGCTTGATCTCTGCTGGTTTGGGAACATTGGAAGAGGAAGCGAGCGCCTCTTCATGATCGCACTCTTCCGCGATGATGTCGTTGCAAAGATCGATGCATTCGTCACAGATGTACACCGTCGGTCCCGCGATGAGCTTCCGCACCTCATCCTGGCTCTTCCCGCAGAAAGAGCAGACGAGATTGCCTGAACGATCATCCCCATGTTTTGGCATACTACCCCCGTTTACTTCTTGGTGCTATCCGGCCGATTCACAATCACCTCATCGATCAATCCGTATTCCAACGCCTGCTTGCCCGTCATGAAAAGATCTCGATCGGTATCCTTTTCAATCCTTTTGAGGCTCTGGCCCGTATGCTTCATCAAAATATTGTTGAGTTCCTCTCTCACGCGCAGAATCTCGCGCGCATGGATATCCACGTCGGTGGCCGTCCCCTCAAACCCTCCTAGAGGTTGGTGGATCATAATACGCGAATGCGGCAGAGCAAAGCGCTTGCCTTTGGTGCCCGCCGCCAAGAGTACCGCCCCCATACTTGCCGCCTGACCTAGGCAAACTGTCGAAATCTGCGGTCTCACGTACTGCATCGTGTCGTAAATCGCGAGACCTGAGGTCACGGACCCGCCCGGTGTATTTATGTAGAAGTAGATGTCTCGCTCCGGATCCTCGGATTCAAGAAAGAGAAGCTGAGCGGTGACTAGGTTTGCCACGTCGTCCGTCACGGCGGACCCGAGAAAAACGATTCGGTCTTTGAGAAGACGGGAATAAATATCGTAGGCCCGCTCTCCCCGCCCCGTTTGCTCGACCACCATCGGAATAAAATTCATATTTACCTTAGGGCTCCTGCTTACAGAAAACATTTTATCTTTTTTTGTCCCCAGCATCAACGGGTGGCTCGACTTCTTTGATCTTCGCCCGACCTAACAGGAACTCGAGAGTCTTGTCAAAGATCATCTGCGAGCGAAGATCCTCAAGGGCGGAACTTTCCCGATAGATTTCCCGCACCGCTGCGCCTCTCTCACCTGCCGCCCTAGCTATCCTTTCAATTCTCAGGCGGACTTCTTCGTCTGACGTTTTGATATTTTCGATCTCCGCGATTTTCTCGACCAAAAGCGTAGCCTGGACTTGACGTTGCGCTTGACGTTCCAGATCTTTTCGCAGTTGTTCCCGAGAAAACACCTCTGCCGACGACGGCGATCCTTGAGCTGAGAGCCGCGCTTGGCGCCGCTCCACCAAATATTGCACCTGGCGGTCCACCATGGCAGGGGGAACCTCAAGAGAATTTACTTCAATGATGCGGTCCAAGAGTCTCTCCTTGAGATCAGCAGTTTGGATCTCTTGGACCTCGCTTTCCAGCCGGACTCGGATCTTATCCTTCAACTCATCAAGGGTAGAAGCCTCCCCATGGTCCTTGGCAAATTCATCGTCGAGGAGAGGCAAAACCTTTTTCTTGATCGACTGAACGGTTACGGAAAAACCCACGGTCCTTCCCGCCAGCTCTCGATTGAAATAACCCTCGGGGTAAGGAACACTAATAGTATGTTCGTGGCCCCTTTTCAACCCGATGAGCGCCCGTTCAAACTCCGGCAACGCCTTGCCGGTGCCTATTTCTAAAGGATACGCTTCTTGCCGCCCTCCCGGGAAGGACTTTCCGTCCAGGGAACCGGAAAAATCGAGAATCACAAAATCTCCTTCTTCAACAACGTCACGATCCTCTACGGGCTCTAATTGTGCGTGTCCCTCCTGGAGACGACGAAGCGCCATCTCCACCTGCGCCTCATCCACGGAAAGCTTCATCTTCTCTACTTCCAGCCCAGCATAGTTCTTAACCTGAATTTCGGGCTTCACCTCTACAACGGCGGAAAAAACAAACGCTTTTCCTTCTTCCAGGTCATTCGCGTCGATCTCGGGACGAGAGACCACCTGAAGCTGTTGATCCCTAACGACCTCACTGAGCGTGTGTTCAACCAGTCTGGACAACACTTCGCTTTTCACTTCATCGCCGTAGAAGCGCTGCAGGACAGCGCGGGGAACTTTGCCGGGACGGAAACCTCTGATTCTCGCCCGGCGGCTTAAATTTTCGTAGACGCGCAAGAACTCTTCCGCGACTGCGTCCGCAGGCAATTCGACTCTTATTCTCCGCTGGACCGGACTCAAGGTATCAACATCGATTTTCATAGTTGTTTACAGAATGAGAAACCATAGTTTCGGCTGAGGAGATGATCGCGACCCAGAACACTCGGCGGTGGAGTAGGGAAAAGGCTTTGGTGCGAGAGGGGGGACTCGAACCCCCACGGTTGCCCGCTAGATCCTAAGTCTAGTGCGTCTGCCAATTCCGCCACTCTCGCACATCGGAATCGGATCCGGTTCCCCAATAATGCTCTGGAGCTCAGTACGCTACAAATGAAAAATTACGGAAGGATGGTAATGAAGTCAAGCACAATATGCGTATCTGGGTGGACTTAGAAATTCTCCTGGCTGGATGGCTCAGCTTTTCTCCTTTGACGCCGGGGCCGCAAACCGCTTTTCTTTCATCTTTTGAACCAGATCTTCGTAGGATGAGTTCGCGAGAATTCGGTTGAATTGAGAGCGGTAGTTATTGACAAGGCTGATATTTTCAATCACCACGTCGTAGACTTTCCACTGTTCTCCGACAGGGTGGAGCTTATAATTGACCGCGAATTCTTCTCCCTTCTTTGTCACAATTTTGGTGTCGATTTCCGCAGAGCCGCTATCTTTTTTCTCCCGCGTGTACAAAACTTTTTCGCCGTTGTAAGATTCGATCTTTTTCACATAGGATTCTTCGAGAAGATCCGTAAAAAGCTTTACGAACTCCTCTTGTTCTTTGGGACTGCGACGGCCCCACTGTTGTCCTAGAGAGCGTTTGGCCATTTCAGCGAAGTCAAACCGCTCTGAAATGATCTGCCGCAGTCGCCGCCTGCGCTCCATCGTTTTATCTTCCGATTTGGGGCCCGGATCCTGGAGAATTTTAAGCACTTTGTCCATAGTATCGCCGAGCTGTTCCTTGGGTTCTCCCGCCTGCACGGGAAACGCCGCTAGAAAGAACAGAAACGTTAACCGTACAATGAAGCCAGCACGCTGACTTTCCATTTTTTCCTCCGTCTTCGACGCATTCTCTTCGATCCCACTACGCCCTTGCTCTTTACGTCGTGCGAATAAAAATTCATACACTCTACGCTTGCATGGATTTTTGCATCTGCGAGTGTTGGTTTTTATAAATTCGATGAATGGAAAGAACTTTTCTGGCATAGTCGAAAGGGATCGGCCCCTGTTCTTCCATTCTGCTTTTGAGTGCCGTAGGCCCCAAATTATACGCCGTCAATGCCAGCTTTAGGTCCTTGAAGCTCTGTTTCAACTGACTCAGATAAAAAATTCCTAATCTGATATTGATAACAGGATCGTCTAAGCTGTTTTTCCCCGCCCAGTTTTCGATGTCCGCTGCGTCCGCGAGAGCAGCCGCGACGTCAGGGCGGATTTGCATTAAGCCGCGCGCCCCTCTTGCCGAAACGGCCGTGGGGCGAAAGCGGCTTTCTACTTCTATGACAGCAAGGATCAAAAGCGGGTCCAACGACTGTTTCTTACTTTCCTCCAAAATGGCTTCCGAGATAGACCAAGCCGAGTCATGGTCGAAGGATCCCTTGCGAGACAGAAAAGAATAGATCTTTATCGTAGCCGCGTCCGCTTCATGGATTTGATCTCGCCGGCCGCCTGCTTCTCCAAAGGGGTCAGTCGGGGCGAGCGCAAGTAAGAAAAAAGATGCCAGGGCTATGCTTAAACCGTGCGCAAGTATTTTCAGAGTTCGGGCAAACTTCGAAATCTTTCCGGGCATCACTCTTCCACCTTGAACTTAGTACGCACTCGCGATTACCTGACTATCTCGCCGAGCGTGCTTAGAATAACGCCCCCATAAGCCTGAAAATTGGAGACGTTGTCAAATCCCAAATTAGTGCCATACGATACGGCTGATAAGAGACTTCACGTTCAGATTTCCGCGGAGTGATGTTTTGCAAAAATTCGCGTCCTCGTCTTAGCACCTCGGCATTAATAGCTTCGAGTTCCTGGGGTGACGGCTCGCCTGTAGGCAGCTCCCGTGCAGCAAGGATCTCACTAATGGTTTGCCTCAGCTCCGATGGCACCTCTTCATTTTCTTTAAGTCCCGCAAGAGCCGCGACTTCTTGCTTTGCCGTTTCACTGCCATAAACAAATCGCTGCCGGGTTGGTCTGGCTACATCCAACAAGGCTGCCTCCTCTCGGATGAAATCCCTTGAGAGACTTTCCTCACGGCTCCGCTGGCTGGCAATCGAGATTTTTCTTAGTGCACTGACCGGTTTACCAATCGCATCAGGTTTTCTTTTGTAGTGGCCGATCAAGCTTTTCACGCGCCGGAACATCGCATTCGGTCTTTCCTTTGGTGATGCAGCCAGTTTTTCCAGGACCGTGGAGATGACTTCCGTCAAACCTTTTTTCTCAATAACTCCTGGGTATTGCATAGCTTCCTTTTTAAATATCCTTTTTAACTATCATTCCCCATCAAATTGCAGTCTTTGAAGATTTCTACATTTTTAAGTTTCCTTTTTGTCGCGCCACTCTCTCCGCAAATGGCATACCAAGAGCTAAAAAATTAGGGTAACATGTTGACGTGACAAGGGATTTCAAGATGCCAGATTCTGAGAGACAATCTCGGCTTGTAGGCTATTTCCTACACAAATCAAGTGAAGGGATTCCCTACATGACGCATGCGTGTACGGAGACCTCGGTCCCCTATAGAGAATTGGCGACCCAGAAAAGAGAGTGTTGAAAGACTTGGTGGGCCGCCGGAGACTCGAACTCCGGACCCGCTGATTAAGAGTCAGCTGCTCTACCAACTGAGCTAGCGGCCCATGTAAAGGGGGAAATCTAATTCATCTAATCTTTTCAAAACTGGGGTGAGTGAAGGGATTTGAACCCTCAACCCCTGGAGCCACAGTCCAGTGCTCTAACCGTTGAGCTACACTCACCGCACATACTGGCGCGCCAGAAGGGATTCGAACCCCTGACCTACGGCTTAGAAGGCCGTTGCTCTATCCAGCTGAGCTACTGGCGCGGAAAAGAACAATAACTGCCGAGCGATGAGCAAAGAGTCCTTCACTCTCTTTTCACTCAGCACTCACTGCTCACCACTTTTTAGCTGGTCGGGGCGAGACGATTTGAACGTCCGACCCCCTGCGCCCAAGGCAGGTGCGCTACCAGGCTGCGCTACGCCCCGTCAAACAAAAACAAACTTATTCTACACAGGCAAGAGGTGAAATCAAGGATTTGTCTGCAGATCCAACAAGGAAGGGACAGCTTGGACTAGTTTTCTCAGGGCGTTTCCTCGATGACTGACGCGACATTTAGTCTCTCGGTCCAGCTCGGCGAAAGTCCTGCCCAAAGGCGGATAGAAAAAGATCGGGTCATAGCCGAATCCGTTCTTGCCTTTAGGACTGTAGGTGATCCGGCCCTGGCACTCTCCGTGAAAAAACCAATGGACGCCTCCCGATGAGGACGGAAGACACAAAGCCAGCACGCAAACGAAACGGGCGGTGCGTCTTTCTTCTGGAACGTCGGCGAGGGCGCCGAGCAACTTCTCATTGTTCCGAGTGTCAGTTGCATCCTCTCCACTATAGCGGGCGGAATGAACTCCGGGTGCCCCGCCGAGCGCATCGACCACCAACCCTGAATCGTCCGCCAAGGTTGTATACCCCGAGAAATCGGCTAAGGTCCGCGCTTTCTTAAGTCCGTTCTCTTCAAACGTTTTCCCATCCTCAATGATTTTCGGGCGCGGGGAAAGGCTCGTCAAAGGCAAAACCTGAATCGGCAAACTCCTTAGAACCTCCTCGATCTCAGCGAGCTTGCCAGGGTTACCCGTCGCGACTAGAAGTTCCACAATAACCGATCAGAGTGTCTCAATTCAGGGATTTCGGATTTTCTTCTGGACCTTGATGAGATCTCGAATCCCTCGCTGGGCGATCTCCGCCATGCGATCGAGCTTCTTTTTGGTAAACGGGATGGATTCTGCAGTTCCCTGGACTTCGACTAACTTTCCTGCTCCGGTCATGACGAAGTTCATGTCCACTTCCGCGCGGCGATCCTCTTCATAGGTCAGATCCAAAAGAACTTTGCCATCAACGACACCGACACTCACGGCTGCAACTGAATCGCGAATCAACTCCCCTTGGAGTGAACCCTTCTCTTTCCATCGGCGCGAGGCCTCCACAAGCGCTACATAGGCGCCTGTGATCGACGCGGTCCGGGTTCCTCCATCCGCCTGAATCACGTCGCAATCGATCCAGACCGTCCTCTCTCCGAGCACTCCTAGATCGGCAATCGCTCTAAGGCTCCGGCCGATCAATCGCTGGATTTCATACGTCCGCCCGCCGATCCTTCCACGCGACGCCTCGCGCGGAATGCGCGTCTGCGACGAGGAAGGAAGCATGCCATATTCCGCAGTGATCCAACCTTTCCCGCTGTTGCGCAAGAATGGCGGAACCTTCTCCTCCAATTTGGCCGTACAGATGACGCGGGTGTCGCCGACCTCGATCAGCACAGAGCCGTCCGCATGCTTGATATAGCTTGGAGTGATGATGACCGGCCGCAACTCCAGTTCTTTTCGGCCATCCGCCCGCATCTCTATCCACTCAAGTGGAACACGACCATCTTAAGTTCGGTCATCTCCTCCACCGCATACCGCGGTCCTTCTTTACCGAAGCCGGACTCTTTGAGACCGCCATAGGGCATGAGATCGGCGCGCCACTGGGGGCCCCAGTTGATGTGGAGATTGCCCGACTCTACCTCACGAGCGAATTTCATGGCCCACTCAATATTCTCGGTGAAGATCCCAGCCGCAAGACCATAGTTCGTCCCGTTGGCCAGCGCGATCGCCTCATCGATGGCATTAAAGGGCGTCACCGCGACGGCAGGCCCGAACAGCTCATCGCATGAAATTTTCATCTCGGGCTTTACGTCCGCGACCACTGTCGGTGCGTAGGTCGTTCCCCGTCTCGACCCTCCAACCACGATGCGAGCGCCGCCGCCGACAGCCTCTCGCACCCACTCGTCCACGCGGATTGCGTCTCCCTCACGGACCATCGGGCCGACTTTCGTCTTTTCATCGAGCTGATTGCCGGTGGTCAAAGCCTCAACCTTCGGCTTGAGCGCGCTAAGAAAGTCGCTGTAGACCCTGCCCGCGGTGATAACTCGCTGGGTCGATATGCAAACTTGCCCGGCATTGGCGTAGCCCGTGGCAGCCACGGCCGCAGAGACTTTATCCAAGTCCGCATCGGGCATGACGATCAGAGGACAGTTCGAACCGAGCTCCATGGTCACTTTTTTAATCCCCGCCATCCGACAGATCCGCTCTCCAACGTCCCGACTACCCGTAAATGTAATCTTGCGCACGCGGCGGTCGGCAACCAGCACGTCTCCGATCTCTCCGCCGGAACCGGTGAGGCATTGGATTCCCTCTGGCGGCAGGCCCGCTTCGAGTAAGATTTCCGTGAGCTTCAGCGCCGAGAGGGGCGTGTCTGTGGCCGGCTTGATGATCACGGAGTTGCCCGCTGCCAGAGCGGGCCCCACCTTGTGGCAGACCAGATTGAGCGGAAAGTTAAAGGGACTGATGGCTACCACGACGCCGCATGGAACCCTGAGCGTAAACCCAATTTTCTTACCGCCTCCCGGGTCCCCATCGAGGGGCACTGTCTCTCCGTGGATGCGCTTGGCCTCCTCCGCCGAACTCATCATCGTCTCCACCGCGCGGTTGGCCTCGAAGCGGCCCTCGGCGAGGATCTTCCCCTCTTCCGTCGAAATGAGTCGCCCCAGCTCTTCGTTGCGGGCCGCTATCAGATCGGCGGCCTTCCTCAAGATCCTCCAGCGCTCGTAGCCGGAGAGCTTCGCGATGACCTTCGCCCCTTGTTCAGCAAAGCTCAAGGCGCGTTCGACGTCGTTTTTATCAGCCTTGGGCACCGTGTCGATGACTGAGTTGTCGTACGGATTTCGCACTTCGATTTTTTGTTGCTTATCGACCCATTTGCCTGCGAGAAACATTCTCACGACATAACCTCCTGCGTTAATCAGTTTCCCTGATTCTCTTCGGAACTTCCTCGGAAAAAATTCCGGCCGTAGCCGCGATGAAATGAAGTCCAGCGCAAGTCACGCTCTTTTCCCATCAGGCTTTGGATGCTCTGGATCTTGCCATCCAGATCGTCGAGATAATGGAGGATGACGGCCTCCAAGGTCTGCGGCAGTTTCGGCGAGCCAAACTCCAGGGAGCCGTGATGGCTCACCAACATGTGCTTCACCAACATCGCAAGCTCCTCAGGAAAGCCTGGAATAGTCTTGATCTTTTCGCTTACGGCCTCAACTTCCATCACCAAGTGACCCAGAAGCTGTCCCTGGTCGGTGTATTCGACGGCCCGATCGAAAGAAAACTCGTAGATCTTGCCCATGTCATGGAGAAAGCCGCCCATGAGAAGGAGGTCGATATTGATTCCCTGGTAATTCTCAACGACCTTGAGAATAAGCTTGAGGAGGGAAAGGGTGTGCTCCAAAAGCCCTCCCAGATAGGAATGGTGGATGCTCTTCCCGGCCGGGGCGCGCTTGAAGAGGTCCATAAAGACTTCGTCCGCAAAGAAGGCCTCCGCCAGGGCGCGGAGATGGGGGTTTTTTATTCCCTTCACGATCGCCATCAACTCTGCAGCCATCGCTTCGGGATCGTTCTTGCTCTTGGGCAAAAAGTCCTCCGACGCCACCTCCTTCTCTTCCATTTTGATGACATCCTGGACGCGGACTTGAATCCTCCCTTGGTAAAGGGTCGCATGACCGCGAACCCGCACAAAGTCGTTTTTGTCGAATCCTCTTCCCAGCTCCTCGGCCCGCTCCCAGATTCTGCCCTCGATCTCGCCGCTGCGATCGAGAAGCCTCACGGTCAGATAACCGTTTCCTCCCTTGGTGACCCCGTGTTTTTTAGCTGTCACTAAGAACACGGAATCGACCGGCTGATTCTCGCGAATATCAGCGACAAAAAGAGATTTCATGAGAGCTCACTCCTTATCCCACGTATCGAATAGACTGCGCCAAATCGTAGAGGGATTGCACCAAAAACCTCTGCAGAAAGATGATCGCCACGAAAACGATGATGGGAGAAAAATCGATTCCTCCGGCATAAAGAGGAAAAAGGCGGCGTATCCGATAGAGCACCGGTTCTGTCACGCTGTAGAGAAAGCGAACAATCGGGTTGTAGGGATCCGGATTGACCCACGAGACGATCGCTCTGGCGATGACAATCCACATGTAAGCTGTCAAAAGGTAATCGATGATTTGAGCCAAGGCCATCAAAAGATTAGCCAAGATGAACATCGGTAACTCTAGTTCCTCCTTGGCCCGAAAATAGCCGTTCCGATGCGGATTAGCGTGGCCCCCTCTTCAATCGCGACCAGATAATCATGGGTCATGCCCATGGAAAGCTCTCTGAGATCGACATGGGGAATCTTTAGTCCCGAAAACCTCTCCTTCATTTCTCTTAAAGCCCGAAAGTAAGGCCGCGCTTCTTCTGCTTTCTCCGTGAATGGCGGCATCGTCATGAGTCCGTCGACTTGAACGTGGGAGAGAGAACCGACCTCCTGCAAGAGAGATGGAACTTTGTCTTGAGCGATTCCACTTTTAGTTTGCTCTCCACCCAGGTTGATTTCGACAAAGGTCCGCACGACTTTGCCTAGCTTCTTTCCCTGTTTGTCCAGCGCTTTGGCAAGTTCCAGACCATCCAAAGACTCTATCAGATCAAAGAACTCCAAGGCCAGATTAACTTTGTTGCGCTGGAGATGGCCGATCATATGCCATTCGACTGGTTCCTCTATAACTTCCCTCTTTTCCCTGGCCTCCTGGACGTAATTTTCACCAAAAAGCCGAATCCCGGCCTCTATGGCGGCGCGAATTCGCGATACATCTTGAGATTTAGAAGCGGCAAGAATTCGGATCTCCGCAGGATCCCGGCCGCATTTTGCCGCGGCTTCACCAATCCGCTCCAGAACTTTGCGGTAATTGGCCGCAACGTCCATGACCGCTTTTTGAATATCACATCCCCCCCAATAAATCACTCTCGTCCTCTCGGAGAAAGATTCCAAATAAGGGACAAAAAAAGTCATATCCGGCGTTATTTGTTCAGACTGTGATATCAGCTTATGAAAAAGGTAACCCGCGAAAAACTGGAAATCATCTGACAAATTAACTCCTTCTGCTGACATGAAGGAAATCCCAGCAACGTGGCATCATTCGTGCTTTGAGCTATGCGCACTTTAGGGAACATACGAGGCAACTAGAAACCAAGAAGGAGCTTTTACGAGTGGACGAGATATTGACGCCATCGCAGGTAGCAGCACTTCTCCAGATACATATCAAAACAGTCTACAGACTGACGGAAGAGGGAGTCATTCCAGGAAATAGAATCGGGCGTAGCTGGCGCTTCAACAAGATGGAGATTTTGGACCTGGTGTCCAACAAGCAGAAAAAACGGTCCGTGCATGGAAGAGCAGCAGGAATTAAGCGGCAGCGCGGCCATAACTGAGCGCGGATGGTCAAGCGCTCACATGGAACGCAACGATCTACTAAGACTCAGGGATCTCATGGAAGAAAAGACCGGGCTTTATTTACCGGCTGAGAAACTCCATCGACTAGAAGACATCTTTGCGTATCCCGCGGGCATTCTCCGCTCTATACCCGCCGAGCAGGTCATCTATGCTCTTACCGTCAACTCAAAGGAAGGCGCGGGCTATCTAAACAGCCTGGTGGAGGCGTTGACAACCAACGAAACCTACTTCTTTCGTACCTTGCCACATTTTGACGTCCTGCGAAATTATCTTCTCCCCGAGGTCATGCAAGCGAAGAGATCTCAAGGGAAGAAAACTCTCAAGATTTGGAGCGCAGCTTGTTCTACGGGTGAAGAGCCCTACTCGGTGGCCATCCTCTTGCTGGATAACTTCCCAGACCTTCATGACTGGGACACAACTATCCTTGCCACCGACATCGATCTCGATGCTCTGGAGAGAGCTCAAGCAGGGATCTACCGTCCGTGGTCCTTCAGGGGAGTCGGGCCTGACATCGTCAAAAAGTACTTCTGCCCGATGACAGGGGAAAGCTACCGTGTGGATGACCGGGTCCGCTCCTTGGTCACTTTCAGGGCGCTTAATCTAAAGGGCGATACCTATCCATCCCTGCTTAGCCGTACCACAGCCATCGATATCATCTTCTGCCGCAATGTAATCATCTATTTTCGACAGGAGACAAACCAAAAAATAATTCGGGGCCTTTACAACTGCCTTAATGAAGGAGGATTCCTTCTAACCGGAGCGGTTGAGCATTCACACGAAATCTATAAGGATTTTGAAGCGCGGGTCTTTCCCCAAACGGTTATTTATCAAAAGCCCCACTGCAAAAAACCAAACCCCAAAGTTGCCCCTACTCGATTGCCTCTGCCGCCGGCCCGTGAATTTCCAAGGCGAGCCCCAGAGCAGGCCAGAAGGGACGAAGATCCGAGTGAAAAAACTAAAGGTGACGCAGTGGACGAGGCCCTCGATCTTATCTCCAAGGGGGAGGTGGACAGAGCCCTTGTGCTCCTGGCTGGAGAAGCAGAACGGAACCGTGAAGACGCCCGCGTCTTTTTCTTGCTAGGCCAGATCTCTGCCGACCGGCACCATCTATCCGAGGCCTCCCACTGGCTCTTAAGAACACTCACGCTGAATCCTCTCCATCTGTGGGCTCACTACTTCTTGGGCCTGATCTGGATCGAGGAAGACAAGAGAGACGCGGCGCTCCAATCGTTCAAGAAGGCGATCTATATCGATCCGAATTTCGCCCTGGGCTACTTCTATCTGGGAAAAATCTATAAAGACCAGGGACAAATCGAAAAGGCACGCAAGAGCTTAGCGGTCACAAAGAGACTCCTGAGCAGTACTCCCCTGTCGGGTACGCTTCCAGGGGCCAACGGGATCACCGCTCAAGAGCTTCTCACACTTGTCGATAGAGAACTTAGCCATGAAGGATGAGTTCACGCTTGTCACCTTTGTCCTGGATCAAGTCTGGTACGGAATCAACGTCCGCGAAGTCCAAGAAGTGGTCCCCTTGCCGGAGCTGACACCTCTTACGGATGTCCCACCTTTTGTCTGCGGCATTTTCAATCTGCGTGGCCATCTTGTTACAGCCATCGACCTAAGGCGACGAATGGGGCTTGGGCATCGTCCCTGGGATCTCAAGAATGCCGTCCTGGTAGTCTGCTTCCGAGAAGGGCTCTATGGACTTATCGTCGATGAGATGGTGTCTCTCGTTACGCTTTCCAGCCGCGATGTCGAGCCCCCACGAGACTTCACTCCTTTTAGCGAAAGCGCGCGAGGCCAATTGATGGTTGGAGTCGGAAAACTAGAGGGACGCTTAATCCCTATCCTAGACGTGAATCGAATCTTGACAACCATCGAATCTAAGGAAGCCGGCGATGGGCAGAAGGTAAGCCATGGACGATAAAGAAGCGGCCATCTGCTTGGATAAAGCGCAAATTGTGGCGAATGGCCTGCAAGAAATTCTGCGCCAAAGAGCCAGGATTCTAAGCGAGGTTCCCGCCGCGGAGCAGAGCGGGGAGAAGATCGCGATCCTCTGTTTTCAGCTCGGTCAGGAGCTCTACGGGATCGAACTCAAGTATCTCGCCGAGACGCGTCGATCCGTGCCGGTGCGTCGGCTTCCCTCTGCCCCAACCCATTTGGTCGGAATCGTCAACCTTAGAGGAGAACTCTTGCCCGTTATCGATCTCTGCCCGATTCTGGGCCTTCCTCGGAGGGAGCTAAGTAAAATCGCCTCCACCCTTTTGGTGTTAAAGCTCAAGGACCACAAGTGGGCTTTGGCTGTAGATTCGGGGCAGGAGATCCTTACTTTTTCAACCAATGATATCCTGCCACTTCCCGTATCTCTGGATTCTGAGCACGCCGCGTTTATCAGGGGACAACTGCTGTCAGGAAATCGTCCCCTTGGCCTGCTCAATATGGAAAGGCTGCAGCAAGACCCGCGCTTAGCGGTGGAAGAAACCTCGTCTTAACCTGAGTCCAAAGGGAGAGAAAAAGATGAAACTAGAGTGGTTGCAATTCCGGTCCCCTTTTCATAGAGCCCTTCCCACAACCATAAGGGGTAGACTGACTCTTTGGTTAATCGCCCTCTCTCTGGTGCCCGCTTTAACCATCGGCATTATGGCTTATCGGAATAGCCGCGCCAGTCTGGAGAGGGAGATCATCAATAAGCTTAATGCGGTCGCGGATAATAAGGCCTATATTCTTAAAGCTTGGTTCGCGGATCAGCTGGCAGACGCTCAGAAGCTTGTCGGCGCTTCGGCTGTCAAAGACCTCCTCTCACCCAGCTTTAGGATCGCCTACCCGGATCTGGCGGCAAGGACACCCGAGGAGAGAATGGAACAAGCAAAAGATCTCATCACCGCACTTCAAGAGACGAATCGTTCCTACGTCGATGTCCTGATAGCCGATAACGCCGGCAAAATACTCGTGGCCGGCTCCAAAGCACTCCTTCAGGAGGGAAAGAATCTAAGTGAGATCGGCCTTGCCAAGCTAGAGAAGAACGAGACCTTTTTTATCAGCCCGGTCTTTTTCTCTAAGACAGCCCAACAACATGTCTTCTTGATCGCCAGTCCAGTGCACGACGAGAACGCGAACGTGGTGGGCCACGGGATCTTAGAGGTAGATCTGCGCCCCATCCATTGGCTGGTTGAGGCGCGCTCCGGTTTAGGTAAGACCGGTGAGGTCATCATCGTCGACCGCGACCGGAGGATGCTTACGCAATCACGCTTCAGCGCGGACTCAACCGTTCTCAAAGAACTGCCGGAGAATTCCGCTTGGCGCATGGGCATCCAGGGAAAACAAGGAGATGCGGTCCATCAGGATTACCGCAAGGTTTCTGTGATCGGTTCCTTTCGTCCGCTGCCAGAGATCGGGGCGGTCCTCATCGCCAAGATGGACGAGGCCGAAGGGCTTTCGTCGGTCACTAAGCTTGGGAATACGGTTTTAGGCATCATCGTCTTGACCACACTACTTGCCTCGTGGGTATCCCTAGTCATCGCTCGAAACATTTCTCGACCCATCCGCGAAGGAGTTCATTTCGCGCAAAGGGTTTCACAGGGGGATCTAACTGCCTCCCTTTTTACCCGAGAGACCTCGGAGATAGGCCAGCTAGCCGGTTCCTTGAACCAGATGGCGGCAGACCTCAACGAGATCGTGTCACGCATTACCGAATTAGTGCACAACACGAGTAGCACAGCCAGTCAGATGTCCTCTGCCGCTGAAGAACACGAGCGCACCATCGCCTCTCAGGCGGCCTCAATCAATGAGGTCACCACCACCATTAACGAGTTGGCCCAATCCTCGAACCAGGTCGGACGCACCGCTGAAGAAGTGGCCAGCCAGTGGAGTGAAGCGCTTAAAGTCGTTGAGGACGGTAACCGAGCGGTCCAACAGGGAGTGCATGAGATGAACCTGATCAAGGTCAAGGCGGAGGGGATTGCCCAAAACATTCTTAACTTGAGCGAGCACATCCAGAAAATTAGCTCCATTGTTCACACCGTTGCCAACATTGCCGAACAGACCAACATGCTAGCCCTGAACGCGAGCATCGAGGCTGCTCGGGCGGCAGAGCATGGAAGGGGCTTCGCCGTCGTCGCCACTGAGGTGCGCAAGCTCGCTGACCAGAGCCAGAAGGCTGCGGCGCAGATTGGTTCCATCATCCAGGAGATCCAAGCCGCTACCCACAGCACAATCCTGACCGTGGAGGAGGGAACCAAGGGAGTCGAAGCCGGAGTCCGACACGTCCTTCAGGCGGGTGAGACGCTCCAGAGCGTCACCTCAGCCATCAAGCGCACCGTAGAGACGGTGCAGGAAATCACCCTCGCCACCCGACAGCAGGCCATCGGCGTAGATCAAGTCTCCGAGGCCATGCGCAACATCGATCAGGGCATGAAAGAGACCGTCGTTGGGACAAGACAAACCAATGCCGCTGCCTCACAACTGGTCACCCTGGGCTATTCGCTACAAGAGCTGGTTAAGAAATTCCAGGTGGCGGATGACAACCATTTCAAAGATCACGCCGAGTAAGAGAAGCAAGAATTGAAGGCAGGCGATCAACAGTATCAGCAGCTGTTTCAAATCTTCCAGGAGGAATGTAGGGAACACCTCCAGAAGCTAACTGATGGTCTGATGATGCTCGAGCGCCAACCGAACGAGACGCCTTTGGACGATGTCCTACGCTCGGCCCACAGCCTCAAGGGCGCCTCTCGGATGATGGGCATCAGAGCCATTGAAACTCTCAGCCATCATCTCGAAACCCTACTCACTCAATTGACCCGTGGCGAAAAACCGCTCACCCCGCTCATCATGGATGCACTCTACAAGGGCATCGACGCAATCTCTCGGACCCTCCATGCCCTGGAACAAGGTCATGAACCTGATAGCATTGAAGAGGTGGTGCTACAGCTTCAGATTGCCACTGGAGAAAAAAGCCCTTCCGAGCTTTCCGCGATCCATCGTCTCCCTGAGAGCAAGCAGACAACTCAAGCGATTCCGAGAGCAAGTAAGCCATCGGTTAAAAGAAAGGAGGCGAGCGCCCTCACGAGCATTCGCGTCCAGACTGATAAACTCGACAGCCTGATGAACCAAGTAGGGGAGCTCCTCGTATCCAAAATCGAGGCGATGGAAAAAGTCCGGCAAATCGAAGAGACGTTGGAGCTTCTGGAGGAAGTGCGGAAAAGGCTGGCAAAGGAAACAAGACAAAGTCCGCTTCTCAACCGGCTTGATGCCTTGGGCGAGCAACTTTACAGCCCAGTGCTAGCGCTGTCCGAGTGTAGCCGCCGACTCGAGCGGCTCATCGACGACATCCACGAAGGAATCAGAGATCTCCGCCTCCTCCCCCTCTCTACAATTCTTGAACCCTTTCCCAGAATGGTGCGTGATATTAGTCGAGATCTAGGAAAAGATGTCGAGTTGATCTTGGAAGGCACCTCGACCCGCCTCGACAAAAAGATTCTCGAGGAACTCCGCGATTCCCTGATCCATCTAGTGCGGAACTCGATCGATCACGGAATCGAACTGCCCGAAGATAGAAGCCAGACAGGAAAACCCAAAAAGGGAAGACTCCTCATTGCTGCCCGCCAGGAGGGAGGAAGGGTTTTGATCTCGGTTAGCGACGACGGAAAAGGCCTCGATCGAAAAGAGATAGAGAAAACCGCAGTCGAGAGAGGTATCGGTTCAGCTGAAGAGATCTCACGTTGGCGAGACGAAAATCTGTGGGAGCTGGTTTTCCGCGCTGGTTTTTCTACCGCCCAAAAAGTTACCGAAGTTTCAGGCCGGGGGGTAGGGCTCGATGCAGTGCTTGCCAAGATAGAGAGTCTCAAGGGCTCTCTCAGCACGGAGTCTAAGGCCGGAGAGGGGGTGACCTTCACCCTTTCGCTTCCCCTGACTCTCAGTACAACCCACGCCTTGCTTTTCCAGATTGGCGGCGACGTCTATTGTCTCCCCACCGACGCTCTAGAGAAAACTCTATTGCTTTCCCCAGATCAGATGGGCTCGGTAGAAGGAAAACCCACGGTTGTCATTGATGGGATGCCTTTAGCCTTTGCCTGGCTGGCAGATATCCTCAACCTGCCCAAAGAGGGTAAAAATGGAGCCATCCCGGCCGTCCTGATTCGCACCCAGAGGGGAAGAGTTGTTCTCGGGGTAGACACCCTGTTGGGCGAAGAAGAAGTCGTCGTTAAGGGGCTTGGAAAACTCTTAAGCCAGGTCGCTAACATATCTGGAGGAACCATTCTCGGGAATGGACAGATCGGGCTCATCCTCAATCCAAATGATCTCGTGCGTTTCCTTTCTCATCAGACAGCTGACCGGCCTTCACCCGCCCGTTCTCCAAGTCCCGGCCCGCCTTCGAGACAAAAGAGAGTGCTGGTCGTGGAAGATTCGCTGACGACAAGGAACCTCGAGAAGAACATCCTTGAAGCCGCAGGATTCGATGTAACCACTGCCGTGGATGGAGAAGATGCTCTGATTAAACTGCATGAAAAGAGCTTTGACATTGTGATTTCGGATGTTCAGATGCCGCGTATGGACGGCTTTGCCTTGATCGAAAGGGTCAAAAAAGAGACGCGGTTTAAGGATATCCCAGTCATTCTGGTGACATCCCTACAAACGGAGGCAGACAAGAAACGGGGGATCGAAGTAGGCGCGGACGCCTATATCACCAAGGGTGGCTTCGATCAAAAACATCTGTTGGACGTCATCCACCGTTTCGTTTGAAACATCATGATTCGCGTTCTTATTGCCGAAGACTCTCCTTTAATCGCGATTATGATGCGGGAGCTGCTCAACCAGGATTCCGAGATCGAGGTCGTGGGCTGGGCAAAGAATGGTCAAGAGGCGGTTCAACTTAGGAATTCACTCAGCCCGGACGTGATCACCATGGATCTCAACATGCCGGTTATGGGAGGACTTCAGGCGATCGAGGCCATCGCCTCCACTCGTCCCGTGCCGATTCTCGCGGTGAGCCAGACGATCGAAAGTCGGGACTCCAATATCGCTTTCGAGGCGCTCCGCAACGGCGCTACGGATATCATGGGAAAGCCCAGCGGCTATGGGGACGCAGGCTTTCTAAAGATGAAAGAGGAATTGATCTCCCGGTTGAAAGTAGTGGCGCGCATCCAACCCAAGCGTCTCAACAAAAAATTGTGGGCAGATGTACCCCGGGCCAAACCTTTAAAGGAGCGGGCGCAGAAGGAAGGAGTGGTGGCGATCGGCGCTTCAACCGGAGGCCCACCCGCGTTGGCCATTATCCTGAAGAGCCTCCCGCAGGATTTCCGGCTGCCTATTGCTATTGTGCAGCACATCGCCCCGGGGTTCCTATCGAATCTAGCCCACTGGCTTGAGACACAGTCACATCTTTCGGTAAAAGTGGCGGCGAATAACGAGGCCCTTAAGCCCGGTACCGCGTACCTTGCGCCCGACGACCATCACCTCAGAATTGGTCCTGACAGGAACATCCTTTTAAGCAACACCCCGCCGATCCGGGGCCACCGTCCTTCGGCAGATGAGCTTATGGAATCGGCTGCTCAATCCTACGGCAAACAAGCCGCAGGTGTCCTGCTGACGGGAATGGGCAGCGACGGGGCCGAAGGCTTGAAAAGAATCCGCGAGACAGGGGGAAAAACCATCGTTCAAGATGAGGCCACCTCAATTGTCTTTGGCATGCCCAGAGAGGCTATTCTTCGCGGCGCCGCCCAGATCGTTAGCCCACTGGAAAAGATTGCCGAAGAGATTATCCGAGCCACCTCGGCAGAAGACGGAGAAGGAACGTAAAATGGCCTCCAAACCCAAAATTGTCGTCGTCGACGATAGCCGCACTCAAAGAACAACCATCTCTCTGGCCCTGGAGCAAAAAGGGTATGAGGTCATCCAGGGTGCCGACGGCTTAGAGGCCATCAGTCTCGTTCATCATGAGGATCCTGATCTGTTGGTCTCTGACATCATGATGCCTGAGCTGACGGGTTATCAGGTCTGCCGTCTGCTTAAAAACGACCCGGCCACGCAGGATCTGCCGATCATTCTGCTAACCACCATGGACCACCAGCAACATCGCTTCTGGGGCAAGGAGGCTGGCGCGGATAGCTATGTCTTGAAGGCCGCAGATTCGGGCCCTCTGGAGAAGGAGGTCGCCCGTCTTTTGGAAACGAAAAAAAGACTCCCTCAGGAAGAGAGGCCGGGTAAGGGTCCGGCGCTCCCCTATCAAGGAGCTCACGCCCGACTGACCGATCTCCTCGACCGCCTCCTGTTTGAGGCCACTATTACCAATCGCATCCGCGAGATCGGACGCTTCGGCGGCGAAGTCATTAGCTCCTTACAAGCTTTCTTTGAGTTCTTCCAGGGCCTCATCGACTATCAAATCTCCCTGCTTTGCCTGCGCACCTACAACGGCCCACTTATGATCGTTCATCTTGTAGGTCCGGTGCCCGCTACCTTTTTGGAATCGGCTAAGAAGACCATGATGAAAGAAAGGTTTTTCGTCCTAGAGGAAAACGAAACGATTCACGAGAAGATCCTTAACTCGGAATCCCTGAGCCAAGAAGAGCCGGCAGAGAAACTCCATCCGGCAGCGCTTTCCATCCCTTTCTCCACCGCTCTCCAGGAGGGGGGGCTGGCTGTCTTTAATGCAAACGCAAATCGTTACACGGAGGAAACCAGCCACGCCCTTAAGATTGCGGCGCGGGAGTTGGAGGCCATCCTCAAATCCAATCTTCAAGCCGAGGCGATGGAGAAGCTCAAGGCGGATTTCACCGCGATGACGATTCACGACCTGCGCTCTCCCCTCATAAGTGTCATTTCAGTTGCCGCAATGATGGAAGATGGCCTATTGGGACCCATCACCGAAGAACAAAAAAAATGGCTTGGTAAAGTTCAGGGCTCCGCACGTAACCTAGTGGATCTTGTCAGTGATTTTCTCGATCTGTCAAAACTCGAGGCGGGCCGCCTCGATCTAACCAAAGAAGAGATGGATCTTGGGCTTTTGCTCCAGAACAGTTTGGAAAATTATTCCCCCCTGGCACGTGAGAAAAAAATCAACCTTCGAAGCCATTCCGTTTCCTCGCTTCCCAAGATCTACGCCGATCCGCGCCGGCTGGAGCAGGTCCTGAGTAATCTCTTAAGCAACGCCCTCAAGTTTACGTCCGAAGGCGGAGCTATAGAGGTGGGTGCTGGGCCAGAGAATAGCGCCGGAGTCAGGATATGGGTGAAAGACAATGGTGTGGGGATCCCCGCTGATGAGATCGGACAAATCTTCGAGAAGTATCGCCAGGCCATGAGTGGCAAGATCTCCGAACAAAAAGGAACAGGCTTAGGTTTGGTCATCTGCAAGATGATTGTAGAGTCCCACGGTGGAAGGATTTGGGTTGAAAGCGACGAGGGTCAAGGGTCGACCTTTTTCTTTTCACTCCCTCTGGGCCAAAAGACTTGAATCGACGGCAAATACTGCTGACTCTCGCCGACCTGCATAGCCATGAAATCGCTGGAACCCCGTTCAATCCTTAAGCTATTACGCTTCACCTCATGGGGGAGGCTCAGCATAACGAGCAAAATAACGCTCGGGTATCTCCTTCTTTCCCTCATCCCCATTCTGGCTATAGGCATTCTGGCCTATCGCAATAGCCGTGCAAGCTTGGAGAACGAGATCATCGACAAGCTCCAGGCCGTGGCCGAGAATAAGAGCTACATCATCAAATCTTGGTTGAGGGATCAGCTATCGGACGCTGCAAATCTCGCCGGCAACACGGATGTCAGAGCACTTCTCTCGCCCGCTTTTAGGGTTGTGTATCCCAATCTCGTCGCACAGACACCTGAAGGTAGAATGGAGCGAGTTAAAACACTGATTACCTCACTCCAGGAGACCAATCCTTCTTACGTCGATATGTTGATAGCCGATAACGAGGGTAGGGTCATCGCCTCCAGCTCCAAAGCCCTCCTTCAGGAGGGAAAGAGTGTGAGTGAGATCGGCCTTACCAAGCTAGAAAAGAACGAGGCTTTCTTTGTCAGCCCGGTTTTCTTCTCTTACATAGCCCAACTCCATGTTTTCGTGATCTCCACGCCGATCCACGACAATAACGCGATTGTCGTAGGCAACGCGATTCTGGAAGTCGACCTCCGCCCCATCCACCGGCTCCTGGAGGAGCGCTCCGGCCTGGGCAACACCGGGGAAGTGCTCCTCGTGGATCACGATTTCAGGATGCTCACTCACTCGCGCTTCAGCGAAGAGTCGACCCTCCTCAAGCTGTTGCCGGACAACGCCGCATGGCGGGCGGGAATTGACGGAAAGCCTGGCGAGGCCAACTACCGGGACTACCGCGACGTCCCTGTCATCGCCTCCTATCTCCCCCTGCGTGAGATGGGGGCAGTCCTCATCGCCAAGAAAGACCAGTCAGAAAGCTTTTCACCGGTCGTAAGACTCCGAAACACCGTCCTGGGGGTCATCGCGTTAACCATGGTGCTGGCCACGGGGGTCTCCCTGTGGGCGGCCCGCGTAACCGCCCGGCCTATTCTCCAGGCTGAGGCGCTGGAAAGGCTCAAGGCCGATTTCACAGCCATGATTGTCCACGACCTGCGCTCCCCGCTGACCGCTGTGCTATCGTCGGCGGCGCTCATTGAGGACGGTGTTGTAGGGCCGGTCACCGAAGAGCAAAAGAAATGGTTAATCAATATCCAAACCAGCGTCCGGAAACTGGTCGAGCTGGTGAATGACTTCCTTGATCTGTCCAAAATCGAGGCCGGCCGCATCGACTTGACCCGAAAGGAGGTTGATCTGAACCGCTTGATTCAGGACAGCCTCGAGCAGCATCGGATCTTGGCCGATAACAAAGGAGTCTCTTTAAAAAACCGCGCCTATCAAGGCCTGCCTCCCGTTCAAGCTGACCCTCGCCGGCTGGAGCAGGTCCTGAACAATCTTCTAAGCAACGCTATCAAATTCACCCCTGCGGGCGGGGAAATCGAAGTAGGCGCCGTCCATGAAAACGCGACGGAGGCCAAGGTTTGGGTCAAGGACAACGGCGTCGGAATTCCAACGGGAGAGACCGGCAGCCTGTTCGAGTTGTACCAGCAAACCAGCAGCGGCAAGGGTTCCGATCAGAAGGGAACCGGCCTGGGGCTGGTCATCTGCAAGATGATCGTGGAGACCCACGGAGGAAAAATCTGGGTCGAAAGCGAAGAAGGCAAAGGCACCACATTCTTCTTCTCGCTGCCTTTTGAGGCGTGAGAGTAACGCCAGCAAGAGGGTCTATCGCGTGAACCTTTTCGATAAAATCGCATCCGCGCTATTTTGGAAGGTAGTATCCTCGCCAACTTCCTCTTTCTGTTTCCCCGGCTTAGTTCGCAGACGCGATACGCGGGACTTCACATCATACAAAGCGCTATCCGCCGCGCTTAGCAGCGCTTCGATCGTTTTGCCGTCCCGCGGATACACAGCTACACCCGTACTCACGGCTATTCGCGGGGTGGCGCCTTCCCTGGCCAGCCGCTGAGCGATCCGATGTGCAACTTGACGGGCACCCACCTCTTCAGTTTCGGGTAGAATCAATGCAAATTCATCCCCGCCAAAACGTCCAACCGTGTCCATGGCGCGGCACGATGTGCGCAGAGCATCAGCCACACGGCGCAGCGCCCGATTGCCCACAACGTGGCCGTGGCGGTCGTTGATTTTCTTTAAACTGTCCACGTCCAGGAACAGGATCGCAAACTGCCGTTCAGTCCGCTGTGACCTCTTGATCTCTCCATCGAGCACATGGATCAATTGGCGGTAGTTGGCCAGCCCGGTCAGGGGATCGGTCACCGACAGGTCACGCAATTGACCTTCCACCTGCCTACGTTCTGAAACAACGGCGGCCAGGACCAAGGTCATCACCGCGGTGACGCCCATGAAAGCTTGCAATAAGAGGAGAGACTCGTTTGGGTTTTCTCCCACAAAGGGGCCGAAACCGCTCAGCGTCCCCCAGATCGCGATCCCGGACAGCACCACGATGGCCGTCGCTGCTTCGCGTTGACCGAAGCGGAACGCCACCCAGATGAGGAATGGGACACAGAGAAACTCCAGCGGATAGTTTTTAATTGGAATCAGTCCATCGAATACAATCAGCCCCACAAGGAAAAGGCATGACAGAAGCCAAGCAGCCTCGAGGATCTGACTTCGATTCCACCGAATGCGAGGATTTTCGCTCCAGAGGACGAGGAGCGGAGCTATAATCAGACAACCCATGGCGTCCCCCAGCCACCACGTCAACCAGATGAAAGCGAAGTCTTCACTGCGGGCAAAGCCCCCAAGAAAAAGACTCGTCACACCGACAGTTACACTTACTGTCGTGCTAACCCCTGCGGCGAGAAAGGCGAGTCTGAAAATGTCTGAGGCGCGATCGAAAGCTTTGCGGCCGTTGGCAAACCGATTGACCAAGTAGGCCCCAAGCAGTCCTTCGAGAGTGTTCCCAACGGCTATGCCGATCGAAGTCGCCACTGACCCGGCGGTGGTTACATTCGCCAGAAATGCACCGAGGAGGATACCTGGCCAGGCTCCGTAACCGAGGATTAGTATGGCGGCCAGGGCGATCCCGGTCCCAGGCCACACAGCGGTAGCGCTCGCATGGACGAAAGCAAGGCTTAGCCCAAGCTTCGCCGCCACTAAGTAGACGAAAGCGAGAGCTACGACAACTAACAGCCGTTTAAGCGGCTGTGACATATCGTCCCCAGCCGCACCAAAGGTCAGAGGTCGGAACGGTGATCGCAAAATGGCCATTCAAAAAGTGAAAGAATTTCGCAATGGCTGTGCCAGGCTAACTGCCAACCTAACTAACTTATTTTATAGCGTTTTCCCGTGACGGACTCAATCCGGCCTTGTATTGAAGTTCCTTCAATTAGGCAGAAACCCCTACACTTTTTCTAACCTCGTTATATTGGAATTTTATAGACACCGAAACGTCATACCTCTGATCTGGAAGATGATCGTGGAGACCCACGGCGGAAAAATGGGGGTCGAAAGCGAAGAAAGCAAGGGCACCACCTTCTTCTTCTCTCTACCTTTTGAGCTGTGAGAGTTTATCCGGTGAGAACAGGTAGGAAAAAGACGCGTCTCGTGTAGTCTTCGCCCTTAGCCTTTTTCTTCCTGTGGGGTTCCCGGCCGAAGGCCGGGATAGGGTGTAAAGCCCTAACGGATCCATTCGCTGACGCATTCGTAACGCATTCCTTGACAAACGAGTTCACGTGAACTATCTTATGCGTAGAATCACGACGAGGGAGCATGCTCGATGGTTTATCCTGAAGGGGTGCTCCCTCACTTTTTATACTCTATCTTGTCCCTTACATCATCTAAATAACCCATCTTTTCGCCGGCTGCTTTCCGTAGAAGTATGGAGCAGCCTTTTTTATTTGGACTTAACACCCGCTCAAGCTTACCCTGTTCTTTGAGGTATCTCACAAGGCAAGCAAAATCCCCGTCGCTTGTCATGATGATAGCGCGGTCATATTTCTGAACCTCAATCATCGCCTGCAGGACGAGCTCGGCATCTACGTTTCCTTTTGCCTTGTGGCCCTCTTTCGGACGAAGCACTTCCTTAAACACAAGAATATATCCCGCCTTTTGCAGGCTTATGTACATGCTTTCGTACTCTTGCAGCCGGCCGAGAAAAAGATAGGCGCAGCTTACGTCGTAATGCCTCTGGAGATGGAGCCGGAGCTCCTTCCAATTGATCTTCCACCCATCGCCGCGGACTCCCAGGTTCACATTTTGGCTGTCGATGAATGCGTAGTTGTTCGGCATTACCCGGCATTACAAACCAGAGGCGCTTTACTTGCCTCTTTTTGCGCGAAGCCTCTAGGGCAGTTTCCGTCGTGGAGTATGTCTTTCTCCAAGTGGAGACTGGTCTTGAAAACGTTTGGCAAGCTTTTCATAAGATATCCCCAATTGTTCTCCTCCTAGCGAGGGAAAGACTAATGTAAGTTTAGTCTCTGAGTCTTCGCTAGGTCGAGCCAGAATAAATATTCCTTGCTTAGGGTGCTTAGCCGGTGGAATCTGTGCCTGCGCATATTTGCGGTTGGCTCTTTGAAATCGGAGAGCTTGCCGGGTAAGGATGAAACACGAGGAATAAAGACTGAATTATCAGAGGCAACCTGCACAGCTTCGTTCTCCTGAACCTCTGTTTTCATCACCGGAGCCTCACCGCCACTCGGGGTCCACATAGCAAGAGTCTGCTCAACGTGAACGGTGCCGTTTTGGCCGTTGGGTTGACCTCCGTTCCCGAGACCTCCGAAGGCAGTAATCCGAGATAGATCAAAACCCGTTGCGACCTGGAAATAAACGGCCACTCTACCCCC
>DASYRN010000199.1:0-27660 GCA_036004365.1 Binatia bacterium | reverse complement strand
GAATAACCCTCACCCTTCCCTCTCCCTTGAAGGGAGAGGATTGAAAGGGAGGGTCCAGAGGTTCGAGGGAAAATGCAAGGTGCAAATTGAAAAATGCAAAATGGGAGGAATGGGAAATTTTAACTTTTGCAGTTTGCAATTGTCATTTTGCAATGCGCCGAAGGTGAACAAGGGTTAAAGGGTTCATGAGTTAAAGGAAATCGCAGATGGCAAGGGGAGGCAAGGTTCAGGATTTGAAGCGACGGTTGGTGGAGGCACTGCAGGTTCTTACCGGCGAGGGAGTATTATCGGGCTCAGGCCATCTCAGCGCGCGCATTCCGGGAACCGATACCTTTTTGATCCATCCAAGATTTGCAGGGATTCTCGCCGAGCCCAAAGACATTTGCACAGTTGATTTTGCCTGCAAGCGGATCGGTGGCAAAGGGCCCATTCCTTCGGAGACTCCCATCCACACCGGCATCTACCGCAGCCGTCCCGATGTTCGCAGCGTCCTGCACTTCCACGGCCGCTATTCGATTCTGGTGGGGCTTTTGGATATCGGCCTTGTGCCGTTCAACCGAGAAGCCAGGATCTTTGCCGGCGGCGTTCCGATCTTTCCCGAGAGCCACGGGATCAACAACGAGGCCCTCGCCCAACGCATGGTGGAGACGCTTGGAAATCATTACGCCATTTTTCTACGCGGACACGGCTGTGTCATAGTAGGACCGGGAATCGAAGGAACCTCCATCTCGGCGATCCAACTGGAGCGCGCCTGCGAGGACCAGCTTCTCTTGATGAGTTTCACGACACCTAAGCCCTTGCCGGACGCGGGTCGAGGAAGAGTTGCCGCGCGGCTCGAGAATCCCTACCGCGCGTGGCCCTTTCTCCTCTATAAACATAACGTGAGACCCAAGGCTCGGATTCGCGCCTCCATTAAGAGTTTGAAAGAGGGGGAGCACTATTAGAATGGCAAATTGCAGAATGCAAATTTTAAAATGCAAAATGGCAGAGAGGACAGCTATTTTGACTTTTGCATTTTGCATTTTTCATCTTGCAATCCTCATGTCCTTCTTGGTGTGCGTAGCCGCGGGCCATGCCCAAGAGAAAAAGTTAGAGCCACTTACCGTTTCTTATGCCTCGGTGTCAGGGACTCGGGCACCCTTATGGATTGCCAAGGATTTGGGGCTGTTCGAGAAATACGGTGTGGATCTTAACCTGATCTATATCGCCTCAGCCGCGACGTCGTTGAACGCTCTCCTAGGAGGAAGTGTCCATATGATTGCCGCCTCCGGCTCGTCGGCGGTGGGTGCGGCGGCGCGTGGGGCGCCGGTCGTGATTATCGCCAGTCTCGGAGCCATTGGTTATAAATTGATCGCTCGTCCTTCAATCACCTCGGTTCAAGAGTTGAAAGGCAAGGTGATTGGCTCGAGCCGAATAGGCGCTGGTTCTGACTACGCGCTCCAGCGGCTCCTGCCGAAGTTGGGTTTGCAGCCTGGTAAAGATGTCCATGTGATACCGACCGGGCTGAGTGAGTCGGACCGACGGCTGTTGATCATGTTAGAGGGGAGGATCGATGCTACGATCGGAACCGTAGATAATATCTTGCAACTGGAACTCAGAGGCCAGAAGGTCTCGGTACTGGCCGATTTTCTCGAGGCCGGCGTCTACACGACCGGGAGCGATATCGCGACTAGCCGGCAATTACTAAAGGAGCGCCGCCGGGATCTTAAGGCGTTTGTCATGGCGCTGGCCGAAGGGACATGGATCGGCCGCACCAATAAAGAGCAGGCGATCCGCGTCTACCGCAAATACATGAAAGTGGATGATCCGAGACTGTTAGAGTCAATGCACAAGAATTATCTTCTGCGCTCAATCCCCGCCAAGCCCTTTCCGCAGGAAGAGGCGATCCAGAACGACATCGACGATCTGAGTCATACTTATCCGCACCTCAAAGGTCGAAAGGTTTCGGAATTCGTCGATCTGACTCTACTCAAAGAGCTGGAGAGCGAAGGCTTTTTTGCTCGGTTGCACGGACGTTAGTTTGTGCTCACTTCAAGTCAAACTAGCTGATGCAGAGAAAGATTAGGCTCGCTTACAGGGACGACGATCGCACGCCGGTGATCTTCTGCATCCGGGAAATGGCGGCCCGCTATTACGATACGGATGTCGAGATAGTGCGAATCAAGGGGACGGAAGAATACGAGGCCGCGCTCTTTGACGACCGCTGCGATATCCTTATCGAACATTTGGAGTATCTCTACGAGAGAGCCGCCGAAGGGGAGAAAATCACGATGTTTTGCGCTCCCAGCAGAGGGGGGAATCTAGAGCTGGTCGTACCCGCGCATGTCCAAAGCTTGGAAGAATTCAAAGGCAAGACCCTTGCCATCCGATCCTCCGGCCAGCCCCATGCCGTCGCGGTCTGGTTAAGGATGATGGGACTCGAGAAAGAGGTGAAGACCTTAGTGGTCAAGGACAGCGAGGTGGGAAGATGGGGCCAGTGGAAAAAAGTGGCGGCCGAAGAATGCATCGCCACTTTCACTTCCCCTCTCTACCTGCCTGAGGCGCTGGCAGCCGGCCTCAAAGCTCTCCCTGTGCCTGAAATTCCAATTGTCGGCCATTTTGCTCAGGCTTGTCTGTCGGACTTTGCCAGAAAAAATTCCGCGTTTTTCAAGGATTACGTGAAGGCCGTGATCCATGCCGTCTGTCTCATGGTTCTCCGTCGCGACGAAGCGCTCAAGATCGTGTCAGGAGAGCCGAGAAAGCGGATGAAGATCGAGAGTGAGGAAGACCTGGAGAGACAATTCGACTCGATCGTCAGAGGGCTCAAGCTGAAGCCATACCCGGCGCCTCAGGCGCTCGCGAATACCTACGAGATCGCCACTCTGGAGTACCCGGCCGCCAAAGGATTAAATCCGCTTTCTCTGTGGGACCTCCATTGGGTGAAAGAGCTGGACGACGAGGGCTTCATCGCCGCTCTGATCAATCAGATGTAAAATGGGACAAAGAGGAGTTTCTATGATGAAGCAACAATCCGCAACAGTGTCCGCCGCAATGGCGCTGATGTTCAGCATCTTTTCCCAGCAGGCTGGCGCGGCGGAGTGGCACGCGGAATGGGAAAAAACGCTGGCCGCGGCCAAAAAAGAGGGCAAAATCGTGGTCGGTATTCCTGCGCGGCCGGAGCTAAGAAAACAATTGGAAGTGGTCTTCAAGCCGAAATTCGGCGTCGACATGGAGCTTTTCCCAGCAAGAGGTCCGCAAAACGCAAGCAGGATCGCATCGGAATACAAAGCCGGAGTCAAATACTTCGATCTCTTCATTGGAGGATCGGGCACGTATGAGTCGCTTGTCGAGGACGGAATGGTGGAGCCGTTCGAGCCTAATCTGATTTTGCCTGAGGTCAAGGATCCCAAGAACTGGTGGGGTGGCCACATCTGGGAGGATAACGTCAAAACGAAACGATTCCTGTACTCTTTCATCGCTGACGCCGGCACCGGTGGCTTCTGGTACAATACCGACTTGGCAAAGCCGGAAGAGATTCGCTCGCTGGATGATTTCCTGAATCCCAAGTGGAAAGGTAAGGTGGGATTTCTTGATCCAAGGACTCCCGGCTCGGGCCAATCGATCTGGTCCTTTCTCTGGGATATTAAAGGAGAGGGCTACCTTAGAAAGCTCGTCCAACAGGATCTCTTTGTAAGCCGAGATCAGCGTCAGTTGGCCGATGCCCTCGCAAAAGGCCGACTCGCCATTGCCCTGGGCGTCAGCTTTTACACTCTCGAGGGTTTTCTCACCGCGAACCTGCCGATCAAGGAATTTCCTCCACTAAAGGAAGGGGCGCCTTCCAGCAACGGGTCCGGCGTGATCGGAATCGTCAAAGCTCCTCCTCATCCGCATGCAGCCAAACTCTTTGTCAACTGGTTGCTCTCGAAGGAGGGACAGGAGCTTTACGTTAAAGTCATGCACCAAGCGACGCGCCGGCTCGATGTGGATACCAAATGGCTGCAAGAATTCGGGGTTAAGGCCGCTAAAGATGTCCTGACAATCGAAGAGTACCACAGAGTGCGGAATCACCTCGAGGACAAATACCTTGGCGTGAGGCTCCCATCGGCGAAATTCGCGGAGCAGGTGCTGAAGTAAACTGTAGGGCGAAGCATGAATAGCCAGCAGTTTTCGCTTTTTCTTGTCTCGCTAGCTGTCGTGCTGATTTTGCCAGCGAGCCATCTCTCCGCCGCGGAATCGCAGGGCGAATGGGAGAGCACCTTGGCCGCGGCCAGAAAAGAGGGAAAGGTTGTGGTGGGCATTCCTCCCAGCGCCGAGCTTAGGAAGCAGATGGAAGCGACTTTCAAATCCCGCTTCGGCATCGAGGCGGAACTCTTCTCCGCGCCGGGTCCGCAAATCGCGAGCCGGATCGTTTCCGAATCCAAAGCCGGCGCCCGTTACTTTGACGCGTTCATTTTCGGCTCATGCACCGGCGTGCCGCTGATTCGCTCCGGCCTGTTCGAGGCGATCGAGCCTTACATGATGCTGTCGGAGGTTAAGGACCCGAAGCACTGGTGGGGCGGGCATATCTGGATGGACAACGCCAGCACGAAACGCTTCTTTTACTCCTTTGTCGCGACCAAAAGCACGGAAGGTCTGTGGCATAACGCCACTCTGGTCAAGCCGGAGGAAGTGCGATCGTTCGATGATCTTCTCGATCCCAAGTGGAAGGGCAAGATCGGCTTCAGCGATCCGCGCGTGGCCGGATCGGGGCTGTCCGTCTGGTCGTTTCTCTGGGACGTCAAAGGGGAGGGCTATCTCACGAAGCTCGTGCAGCAAGGGCTTTTCTTGAGTCAGAATCTTCGGCAGATTGCGGACGCGCTGGCCAAAGAGAGACTGGCCTTGGCCCTTGGGATCGGCTACGCGCAAACGGAGCCTTTTATGAAGGCCGGCATTCCCTTGAAGGAGCTTCCGGAGCCGCGGGAAGGGCTGCCGGCCAGCAACGGTTACGGGACTTTGGGCATTGTAAAAAATCCTCCGCATCCGAATGCCACGAAGGTCTTTGTCAGTTGGCTGTTGAGTAAAGAGGGGCAGGAGCTTTACAGTAAGGTTCTGTTGCACGGTACGAGGAGGCTGGATGTGGATACGAAATGGATGGTGAAGGAGGGGGCAGAGGCAGCGAAAGATTTTCTCACCGTGAAAGAGTACGATAGGCTGCGAAACCATTTGGAAGACAAGTGCGTGGAAATAAGGATGCCTTCACAGAAGTTCGCCGAGAAGATTCTTCAGTAGGATAGGGCATCCTGGGAGGACCGATATGCTTATGGACCCTGTGAGCTACAACGACCTGCGCGGATTCATCGAGGAAGCGAAGAAGGTCAGCGACTGGAAAGAGATTGACGGCGCCGATTGGGACGGAGAGATCGGCGCATTGGTCGAGGCGACGGCGGAGCTGGTGCCGCAGCCTCCCATGCTCATCTTCAACCGGATCAAGGGCTATCCCGCGGGTTTTCGCGTGCTGAGCCTTCCCTACGCTTCCTATAGGCGAGTCGCGGTGGCGTTCGGCCTCTCGCCGGAGAAGAACAAGCTCGAGATCGTGCGAGAGGTGGCGCGCAAGATCAAGTCGGCGCGGCCGATCGCGCCACAGGAAGTGAAAAGCTCGCCGCTCATGGAAAACGTGATGGAAGGAGATAAGGTCGATTTATTTAAATTTCCGGCGGTCCGTTTCCACGAGCAGGACGGCGGCCGTTACATCGGCACCGGCGATTGTCTGATCAATGCCGATATTGAAGGGAAGTTCATCAACACCGGCACCTACCGGATGCAGCTTCACGACCGCAACCTCTTGGGTCTTTGGATGAGCCCGGGACAGCACGGGCGGCTCATCTGCATGAAATATTGGGAGCAAGGCAGGAGCTGTCCCGTCGTGGTGACGTTTGGGCTGCACCCGATTGTGTTTGCCATTTCCCACACGAAGATCGCCTGGGGCCAGTCGGAGCTGGACCACGCGGGAGGCGTGATCGGAAGGCCCTTGGAAGTCTTGAGAGGCCCACTCACTGGACTTCCGATACCGGCGAGCTCGGAGATCGCGATCGAAGGCGAGGTGCCGCCGCCGAGCGTGGAGTCTAGAGCCGAGGGTCCGTTTGGAGAATGGCCGGGCTATTATTCGGGTGGCACCTTGGGGACCGGCGAGCCGCAGCCGGTGATCCGGGTCAAAGCCGTCTATCATCGCAACGATCCCATCCTGGAGGATGAAGCGCCTCTGTGGCCGGGCGCCGTGAAGATCGATGCAAACCCCACCGCCGGCATTCTGTGGGACCAACTGGAAAGCGCCGGCGTTCAGGATGTTGTGGGAGTTTATAACCACACGCCTTACCTCTGCGTGATTGCGATCAAGCAGCGCTACGCCGGCCATGCCAAGCAAGCCGGCCTGGCCGCTCTGAGTTGCTCTGCCTCCGCCAGGAACGGACGCTATGTGGTCGTGGTCGATGAAGATATCGATCCGACGAATCTCAAGGAAGTCCTCTGGGCGATGATGACTCGCGTCGATCCTGCGACCAACATCGACATCATCGACAAGTGCTGGAGCACTCCGCTCGATCCCCGCATGCCGCCGGACAAGCGGGATTCCAAAGATCACACCAACAGCAGGGCGATCTTTTACGCGGTCAGGCCTTTTGAATGGCGTGATAAGTTTCCCAAAGTGAGCCGGACGAGCCGCGAGCTGCGCGAGGAGGTGATCAAGAAATTTCGGGACACGATCCCGTTTCCGAAGGGATGATGTGGAACAGGATGTAAAAACTAATTTTCATGCTTCGACAAGTTCAGCATGAACGGAAATCGTCAGCCACTACGAAGCCGTTCGCCCTGAGCGTGTCGAAGGGTGAACAGCCATTTTCAGTTTGCGACATGAAGCTATTCAAATCATTTTTTCATGCCGTCCTGTTGCTCGCCGTGCTGTTGCCGGCTCATCTATGGCCCGCGGATGCGCAAACGGAATGGGAAAAGACATTGGCCACGGCCAGGAAAGAGGGCACTCTCGTCGTTGGCATTCCCGCTAGTGCGGAGTTGAGGAAGGCGCTCGATGCCAAATTTCAGGAGAAGTTCAAGATTTCTCTGGAGCTTTTCCCCAGCCGCGGTCCGGAGAACGCAACGCGGATCATCAACGAACACAACGCCGGCGTACGCTACTTCGATGTCCTCGTCGCCGGCGGAGCCACGCCTCTTACGATGTCGTCCGCAGGTGCGGCGGATGAGCTGCTGCCGTACATGATCCTGCCCGAGGTCAAAGATCCGAAGAACTGGTGGGGCGGCCACATCTGGGAGGACAATGTCAGCAGCAAAAAATACATCTATGCGTTCCAGTGTTATACCAGCGAGACCTTTTGGTACAACACGAGTCTCGTCCAGCCGCACGAGATCCGCTCTTATGACGACCTGGTGAATCCTAAATGGAAAGGCAGGATCGGATATCTCGACCCGCGAAATCCAGGCTCGGGCCAAAACAGTTGGACGTTTTTGTGGAAAGTCAAAGGCGACGAGTATCTCAAGAAGCTCGCGCAGCAGGATCTCTTGGTCACCCAAAATCAGCGCCAGCTCGCGGAAAGCCTGGCTAAGGGAAAACTCGCCTTTACAATCGGACTCAGCCATTACACCTATGAGCCGTTCTTCAAATCCGGCTTGCCGGTGAGCCCTATCCCGCGGATCAAGGAGGGAGGCCAGGCGAACAACGGCAGCGGCGTTGTGACGGTGGTGAAAAACCCTCCGCACCCGAACGCCGCGAAAATTTTCGTCACGTGGCTGCTCGGCAAAGAAGGTCAGGAGCTTTACGGCAAGACGATGATTCAGGGAACGCGCCGGCTCGACGTGGATACACAGTGGCTCAAGGAGTTCGGCATCGAGGGTTGTAAAGACGTCATGACCGTGGATGATTACTATCGCCTGGAGACGCACCTGGAATCCTCGGTCCAGAAGCTGAGGAATCCTGCGATAGCGCTAGCGGCGAAGCTGCTCAAGTAGAAATTGAGAGGGTCGTTGAAAAACATTTTGGCCACCCTTCGACAAGCTCAGGGTGACCGGCTAGGCGTGTGAAATTACGTGAACCGATCGTTCGTGCTGAGCTTTGTCGAAGCGCGAACGGAGTCTCTTTGATCAGCCTGTATAAGGTAAAACACTCAACGACAGGGAGCTGCTGATATGATCACCAAGGAAGAAAACCAACTGCTCACACAAGTCGGCCGCGGGACGCCGGCGGGCGAGCTGCTGCGCCACTACTGGCAGCCGGTCGCTCTTTCAGATGAACTGCCTCCCGGAGGCGCTCCTCTTCTCGTGAAGATCCTGGGCGAAGATCTCGTCTTGTTTCGCGATGACAAAGGGCGCGTAGGACTTTTGGGACTTCGCTGTTCTCACAGGGGAACGGACCTGAGCTACGGACGCGTGGAGGATGGCGGGTTACGGTGCGTTTACCACGGCTGGCTCTATGACGTTCAGGGGCGCTGTCTGGAGCAGCCGGGGGAACCCGGCGGCGGCGAGCACCGGGATACGATCCGCCACCCCGCTTATCCCTGCCAGGAGGCCGCGGGAGCCGTTTTCACTTACATGGGACCCGGGCAGCCACCCTTGTTTCCCAACTACGAATTTCTTGGCGCTTCGCCCAATCATCTGCTCGTCGCAAAGATCTTTCACGACTGCAATTACCTCCAGGCCAACGAGGGAAACATCGATCCGGTTCATCTCTCCTACCTCCATCGCTTCTTTGAAAGCAGGAACGACCGGTATACCGGAGTGCGCGGCACCCAAGAGTCTCACTATAACCTTGTGGGAAGAGACGTCGCTCCCACGATAGAGGTCGAGTTGACCGACTTCGGTGTGCGCATCTACACGACCCGCAAACAGCCCGGCGACAACGTCTATCTGAGAGTTTCTTATTTCATCCTGCCCAACCTGAGCGCTTTCCCGGGGCAAACGGGCGGCCAGGGCTACTCGGTCAACTGGCACGTCCCGATCGACGATACGCATCACTGGAAGTATATGTTTGTTTTCAGCCGGGAAGCGCCGTTGGATAAGGCAGTCGTCCAGCGGGAGAGGTCCGAGCTGACGCCCGATTTCAGATTGGTGCGAAACAGCTCCAACCGCTACATGCAGGATCGGGAATCAATGAAGGACAAGACCTACGCAGGCATGGGCTACGGCTTTCAGACGCATGACGTCTTTGCCACCACGAGCCAGGGGGCAATCCAGGATCGCACGCAGGAGCACCTGGTATCGTCGGACAAGGCGATCATCGCTGCACGCAAGCTCATGGAGAAAGCTATTCGTGACATTGAGGAAGGGCGTGAGCCGCCGCATGTTATGAGAGATCCAAGTCTGAACCGCTTCCCCCATCTGCAGGTGATCTCGGATTTGATCCCGAGCACCAGGGACATCAAGGAGCACACCAGGAGCTTGGAGGCCGACGCAAGAGCAAGACTGTGACCAAACCGTTGCGCATGGGGATGGCCGGTCTCGGAGTGGCGAGCACTCAAATCGTGCCGGTTGTTTCGAAGCTCCCTTTCATCCAGGTCACCGCCGCAGTGGACGTCCGCAAGGATGCGTTGGAGAAGTTTCGCCGGGAGTACGATGCAGAAGTGTTTACCAGCATCGAAGAGATGTGCAGGAGTCCCAACGTCGACTTCATCTATGTCGCCACGCCCAATGAGCTTCACGCGCGCCACGTGATCACCGCCGCCAACCATGGCAAGCATGCCATCGTGGAAAAGCCGATGGCCCTCACGATCGATGAGTGCGAGGCGATGAACGCAGCGGCGGAAAAAAACGGGACGCAACTCTTATGCGGGCACACGCACAGCTTTGATCCCCCCGTAAGAAAGATGAGAGAGATCGTTCGCAGCGGAGAGCTGGGGCGGCTTTGCATGATCCATTCGTGGAATTACAACGAGTTCATGTATCGGCCGCGAATGAAGCACGAGCTGGCCATGAGCAGAGGCGTGGTATTGAATCAAGGTCCCCATCAGGTAGACATCGTGAGACTCATCGGCGGAGGCATGGTCCGGAGCCTGCGGGCGACTACGGGGATCTGGGACCCGGCGCGGCCTCACGAAGGAAGCTACGTGTGCTACTTGGAGTTTGAAAACGGCGTGCCGGCTACCCTGGTTTACAGCGGCTACGGCTTCTTTGACACCGCCGAGCTCTTCTGGTGGGTCGGGGAAGGAGGCCAACCGCGAGATCCGGAAACGAATCCAAAAGCCCGCAAGATGATCAAGGGGATCACTGATTCGCAGGAAGAAGAGTTAATGAAGGAGCAGATGCGTTACGGTGGGCGGAGAGAAAGAGAGTTCAGCCATGACGGGGGAGGCAACCGGCGCCAGCCATTTTTCGGGTTGGCCTTGGTAAGTTGTGAAAAGGGAGACATGCGCCAATCTCCCGACGGCGTGTTGATTTATGGTGAGGATGGAAAGCGAGAGATAAAACTTCCGCCGGGAAGAAAAGGGCGAGAGGCTGAAGTCGAAGAGCTCTATCAAGCGGTTGTCCATAATAGGCCGGTCTTCCATGACGGAAGATGGGGTCAGGCTACATTGGAAGTTTGCCTCGCTATCCTCGAGTCGGCCAAGGAGAGACGGCAGGTTTTTCTCTCTCACCAGACGCCCAGCCCGGAGTGAGGTTTTTGTCATAAATGGCGTCAAATAAATAGCGGAGGATTTCATCATGTCAAACGATGGACAAGTGCGGGATTTGATGGCGGCGTACAAAAAGACCCCCTACTTCCACTGGATGGAGCGCCAGGGGATACCGGTCGTTGAAGGTTACGGGCTCGAAGACGTACGAGAGATCGAGCTGGCGCCTTGGCCACGGGTGGGAGGCAAGGGGGCTTTTGTCAATCTTTACGGGATGGAGGGGGTGACGGGGATGTACGTGGTTGAGATCCCCGCGGGTGGGGCGCTGGAGCCGGAGAGGCATTTCTACGAAAAGGTCATCTGCATTCTGGAAGGACAGGGAGCGACCGAAGTGTGGCAAGACGGCGGCCGTAAGCAGATGTTCGAGTGGGGACCCTGGAGTTTGTTCGCGCCGCCCCTCAATACCTGGCATCGGCTGATCAATGGAGGGCGGCAGCCGGTCAAGTTTTTGGCGGTCACGAACGCACCGCTGCTCATGGATGTCATTCACAACGAGGATTTCGTCTTCAACTGTCCGTATCAGTTTTCGGATCGCTACTCAGGATCCGACGGTTTTTTCAATGTGGGACAGAAACGCTATGAGATGGGAATGCAGCACATCTGGGAGACCAACTTCATCTCGGATATTCAGTCGGCGGCTCTGGACCAGAGGGACGTGAAAGGGGCGGGAGTGCGGATCACGCAGTTCGAGCTTTCGGGAAATGGCTTGATCGGCCATTTAGCCCAATGGCCGGCGGGACGGTACCACAAAGCACACTATCACGGGCCTGGGGCAATCCTGTTGGGCCTGCAGTCCTCGGGATATGTCTTGTTATGGTCGAAGGAGCTGGGAATCCGACCCTACGAGAGCGGCCACGGCGATGAGGTGGTAATGATTAAGTGGAAACCGGGCAGCGTCTATTGCCCGCCCGGCGGATGGTTCCACCAGCACTTCAATACCGGACCCCAACCGGCGCGTCATCTGGCGATCCGGTACGGCAGCCGGCTTCATCCCATCGGCTTCAAAATTGCCGATAAGCGGAGCGAGGATGGAGTGTATATCAATGTGAAGCGGGGAGGGACCTTGATTGAATACGCGGACGAAGACCTTGAGATTCGCAGAAATTACGAAGAAGAGTTGAAAAATACCGGCGTAGCTTGCCAGATGCCTGCTCTATGACAACAGGCTGCTGATTGGAACCCGCAAGCTGTCTATTCCCGTTCGTGGTGCGACGATCGACGCCTTCATACAGTATAACCACGAGCAGGGAATGACCCGCGGAAAGCTCTGGTATAAAGAGATCGTTGCAGAGAGTACACTCGACACCTAGAAGAGCTGGAGAGACGAATGCTGTACAGGAGACCGGATGGATCTAAGCGATTATGGATTCGATTGGGTTCGATCATCGCAGCCAGCGGTCTTGTTCTTCTCACTCTCGGGGCGTCAGCGTTGGCCCAGTTATCCTCGCAGGCGGAGTGGGAGCGGATATTGGCGGCGGCGAGAAAGGAGGGAAAGGTCGTTGTTGGCATCCCGCCCAGCGCCGAGCTTAGAGCACAGATCGGCGAGCTGTTTAAGCGCAAATTCGGAATTGACATGGAGCCCGTTGCTGCGCGGGGCGCGCAGAACGCGAGCCGAATTATTTCCGAGTCCAGGGGAGGTGTTAAATTTTTCGACGCTGTGATCACTGGCTCGGGCTCGGCTCTGACCGTTCTGCACGCCGGCTTTCTGGATCCTTTGGAGCCGTACATGCTGCTTCCGGAAGTTAAGGAGCCGAAGCATTGGTGGGGCGGTCACATCTGGGAAGACAATGTAACCAACAAGCGCTCCCTTTATTCCTTCATCGCGGATGCCGACACGGGCGGCCTGTGGCACAATACCGACGTCGTGAAATCTGCGGAGGTTCACTCCTTTGACGATCTCTTGAATCCAAAGTGGAAACGGAAAATAGGTTTGAACGATCCCCGAATCGGCGGCTCGGGCCAGTCCCTTTGGTCATTTCTTTGGGACATTAAGGGAGAGGATTACCTAAGGAAGCTCGTGCAGCAGGAGCTTTTCTTGAGCCGGAATATGAGGCAAATTGCGGATGCCTTGGCCAGGGGGACTCTGGCGCTCAGCATCGGAGTCGGCATCAGCGAGTTCGAGCCCCACTTGAAGGCCGGCCTCCCCGTGAAGGAGCTTCCCAAGCCCAAGGAGGGACTACCGGCGAGCAGCGCCTTCGGGGTTGTAGGAATTGTTAAGGACCCGCCTCATCCCAATGCCGCAAAGATCTTTTTCAATTGGCTGTTGAGCAAGGAGGGACAGGAATTTTACGGGCGAGCGATGGAAAGCTCCACGCGTCGGCTGGATGTAGACACGCGCTGGCTCGTCTCGCGCGGTATGCGGCCGGCGAAGGATTTCCTGACCGTCGAGGAGTATCATCGGGTGCGAAATCAGCTCGAGGACAAAGTTGTGAACGTGAGGTGGCCGGCGGCCAAATTCGCCGAAGCCATCCTTAAGTAGTCACCGGGTGGGAGGAAAAATGAGGGCGAGCCTCGTAAGAACTCTGTCGATGATTCTGTTTGTTGGCGGCGCTTTCGAGCAGAGTTGGGCGCAGCCCGCCGGGCAGGCGGATTGGGAGAGAACGGTGACAGCGGCGAAAAAGGAGGGAAGGGTTGTCGTCGCTATCCCTCCCAGCTCGGAGCTAAGACAGCAACTGGAGGCGGTGTTCAAGACGAAGTTCGGCGTCGAGCTGGAGCTGGTGCCGGCGCCGGGTCCGAGGAACGCGAGCAGGATTGCATCGGAGTACAACGCGGGGGTGCGTTACTTCGACGCGCTTATCGTCGGCACGGGCACAGCCGTGCCTCTGGCGCACGAGGGAATGCTTGAGCCGCTGGAGCCGCACATGGTTTTGCCCGAGGTCAAAGATCCCAAGAACTGGTGGGGCGGCCACATCTGGGAGGACAACCTCAAGACAAATCGCTTCCTCTATTCTTTCATAGCCGAAGTCGGCACCGGAGGCTTGTGGCACAATACGAATTCGGCCAAAGCCGAGGAGCTTCGCTCTTTCGACAATTTTCTCAGTCCCAAGTGGAAGGGCAAGATCGGCTTGAACGATCCCCGCGTCCCCGGCTCGGGCCAGTCGTTGTGGTCTTTTCTCTGGGACATCAAAGGGGAGGACTATCTGAGAAAGCTTGTTCAGCAGGATCTTTTCATCAGCCGGGAGCTGCGCCAAATCGGCGACGCGCTGGCAAAAGGCAACCTCGCCATCAGCATCGGCGTCGGTTATTCACAATACGAGCCCTTTTTGAAATCCGGCTTGCCGGTCCGGCAACTGCCGACGCCGGCCGAAGGACTGCCTGCAAGCAACGGATTCGGTATCGTCGGCATCGTCAAGAATCCTCCGCACGCCAACGGCGCCAAACTCTTTCTCAATTGGCTCCTCAGCAAAGAGGGACAAGATTTTTACGGAAAAGTGATGAAGTCTTCCACGCGTCGGCTCGACGTGGATACCCGCTGGCTTGCGGACTATGGCACGCAGGCGGCCAAAGACTCTCTAACGTTGACCGAATACAATAGAGTGAGAAATCATCTGGAAGACAAATACCTCAAGGTCAGGGCGCCCTCGGGGAAATTTGCGGAACAGGTTCTCAAATAACTCCTTTCGCAGCGTCCGTTTCCGAACAGCTGGCATAAAGCAATAGCAATGAACGGCGGCGAGCTATCCACGAGACCACCTAGCGGTTTCTCCCTTCGTTTGAACTTACAGAGTCTTCTCGTGACGTTGCTTCTATGCATCGTGGCGTTTTTGGTATTGACCCCGCTTTGTTTGCTGCTCCTTAACAGTTTTCAGGTCGGCCGTCCCGGCAGCGAAGTGGTCTATGGTTTGGAAGGGTGGCGGGTCGCCCTGACCAGTCCCGGGACTCTCGAGGCGATCTATAACAGCTTTTCTCTGGCCATCGTGCGCCAGTTCATCGCGACGATCATAGGAATTTTTCTTGCTTGGCTGCTGGCCAGAACCGATCTCCCGATGCGGGGAACCCTAGAATTTCTTTTTTGGCTGGCTTTCTTTCTGCCTGCTTTGCCCGCAACTTTGGGATGGATTCTTCTACTCGACCCCAAGTATGGGCTGATCAATCAATTGCTGTTGAAGCTGCCGTTTCTGGACAAGGGGCTGTTCGACATCTACTCCTATTGGGGAATCATCTGGGTCCACCTCGCCACCACGGGAATATCCGTCAAGGTTATGCTTTTGACTCCCGCCTTCCGCAATCTGGACGCGGCGTTGGAAGAATCCTCGCGGACTTCCGGCGCAGGCCCCTTGGTCACGCTGCGACGCGTCATCGTACCGATTATGCTGCCAGCTATCTTTGTCGCAACCATTCTCGGACTCATACGCTCTCTCGAGGCGTTCGAGATTGAATTGATCCTGGGCGTGCCGATCGGGCTCCATGTCTTTTCCACGAAGATCCACAGCTTCGTCACCCACGAGCCTCCCCAATATCCGCCGGCCACCGCGATGGGGACTTTTTTCTTGGTGATCCTCCTCATGCTGGTCGCGTTGCAGCGGTTTTATCTCGGCCAGAGATCGTTCACGACGGTTACGGGCAAGGGCTTCAGTACCCGGCCGATTTCCCTCGGCCGCTCGAGGAACGCGATTTGCGCCGTGGTTCTTTTGATCGCGCTTACCGTTACCGTCGTGCCGATGGCTTTTCTTTTCCTTGGAACCTTCATGAAGTTGTTCGGCTTCTTCAACATCAAGGATCCATTCACCCTCAATAACTGGAAGCAGGTTCTCGCCGATCCCATACTCGTGCGCTCTCTGAAGAACACATTGACCTTGGGCTTGTGCAGCGCCGCGATCGGCGTTTTCGGAAGCTCCCTCATTGCTTACGTCATTGTGAAAGCCCGGGTCAAAGGGCGGGCCGCGCTCGATTTTATTTCTTGGCTGCCTTGGTCGATTCCGGGAATTCTCATGGGGATGGCTCTGCTTTGGACGTTTCTTTTGATCAACAAAGTGATCCCTATCTACGGGACGATGGCGGCCTTGATCGTCGCCATGGTGATCAGCGGATTTCCCCTGAGCGTGCAGGTGGTCAAAAGTTACCTCATGCAGCTCGGAAACGAACTGGAGGAGGCTTCCATGGTGGCGGGCGCTTCTTGGTTGTCCACTTATCGGCGCATTCTTCTCCCTCTTCTTCTGCCCTGTCTGATCGTGGTCGGTCTGCTCGAGTTTATCACGGCCGCGAGAAACATCAGCACCGTTGTTCTCCTCGCGACCGGGCAGACGCGGACGCTCTCACTTCTGATGCTTGACTTCACCGCGGGCGCCGAATTGGAGCGGGCGACGGTGGTTGCCGCGATCATCGTTATGGTAGTCGTCGTTGGGGCGGTGGTGGCCCGGTCTCTGGGAGGACAGTTCAGTATCAGAGGATGAACCACTGACGGCCGCGCTGCGTGCGGTCGTCAATAGAAAAAGTACATTTTCTGGAAAACGGGCATCCTCTGTGGTAATTTGTTCGAGTCCTCGTTTCTCCGCCGGGTTCTTTCAGAATTGCAGATTTCGAAATCTCAAGTTTCCTATGATGGGGGATCTGAGATATGGGTCCTGATATTCAGCAGCGCGCGCCCGTAGCTCAATTGGACAGAGCATCAGACTACGGATCTGAGGGTTGGGGGTTCGAATCCCTTCGGGCGCGCCAAAACTTTTTCTGAGACTTTAACGGAGAATAGGGACGAGTATCTAGCGGCTTCGGGTGAACAAACGGTTGAATCCCTTACTTTTACACATCCACCATCCAACATATAGGATCGCTGTAGTGGAAGGCGAATAAGGGACGAAAGGGGGAATCGGAGTCAAAAATGGAGCCAAAAAGAATTTCACGCCCACTTTTATGGGGTTGGAATCTTTCTCTACGAACGTTTTCGTCTTACCCTTTGTTAGTGTAATGATTTCAAGCCCTGTCATCTCTTTTTCCCTGCTTTCTGAAGTGGGTCGCCTTTCCTCAAGCAAGGATTAAGCCACTGTCTGTTGCTGAGATAAGGATCACAAGGCCTTGTTATTACGTGAGATTGTTTTGTCTTTGAATGAAAAGCGGAGAGATTCTTAACCAAAACCGAAACTTAGCTTCGGAAATTAACAAAATTCGTCATTGAATCACTGCTGCTTCCGGTCGCAGCCAGCCATTTGATGAACTGAGAGTTTATGCTATGGTCCAAAAATGTTTCAATCGTAAGAAAAGAATGAACATGCTTGAAGCAAGTTATAACATTGCCGGTGACGAATTTTTCATGCGCATTGCGTTAGATCAGGCAACTCAGGCGGCCTCGTGCGGGGAAGTTCCTGTTGGAGCGGTCGTGGTTAGGGATCAGAAACTGATCGGTCAAGGCAGAAATCAGCGCGAAACGCTTCAAAGATCGACAGCGCACGCAGAGATCTTGGCCATCGATAACGCCTCGTCTTATCTCAGAAGCTGGCGCCTGGAGCAGTGCACACTCTATGCGACTTTGGAACCATGCATCATGTGCGTCGGCGCGATTCTTCAGGCTCGGGTCTCGCGGCTGGTCTTTGGTTGTTTGGACCCAAAGGCGGGTGCCGTGAGATCGCTGTACCGTCTTTGCGAAGATCCTCGACTCAATCACCGAGCGGAGGTTAGCCACGGGATCCTGGAAGGTGAGTGTGCGCAGGTTCTATCTGAGTTTTTCGCCCGTTTAAGGGAAAGCAAGCTATCAGCTATCAGCGTTCAGCAATCAGCTTTCAGCGAAAAGCTGAGCGCTAATGGCTCTCATCTATTGACCGGAGAGGTGGCCGAGCCCGGTTGAAGGCGCTTGACTCGAAATCAAGTGTGCCCGGAAGGGCACCGGGGGTTCAAATCCCTCCCTCTCCGCCAGAACTTCCCCTTCGCTCTCAGGACTTCCTCGCCGTTCTTGACTCCCAATCAAGAGCCTGTACGAGAAAATTTAGGTGCACTTTCACCTTCGACCGTTCGCTTTTTGTACTCTCCCACTGCCCATTACCGCGTTCCTTCAGTGGCGTTTGCCTGGAGCAATCCTGTGAACCCATCCCGATAGGGTACTCGTTTTGCGCTGATGTTCGCTCAACGTGATCTAGGACCGATAACCATCTGAAGAAAAAAACATTGGATTTGTTGTCGGTGATGTCGTATCGTTTACAATGGTGGGGGCAGGGTAGAACTCGAAATCAAGTGTGCCCGGAAGGGCACCGGGGGTTCAAATCCCTCCCTCTCCGCCATATTCTTGCCCGCTGTGGACCCGAAATTAACATCCTTGTCTACGACCGAGCCCGCCAAGGATAACTTTCCCTCTGTTTTGGAGGAGGGACGTTTCCTCATCCTGCTTCGGTATGTGCTGATAGCCGCTGCAGCTTATCTTTTTCTCTTCGAAGGGGAAACTGGCTCTCCGGCGATCATCGCAGGACTCATTGCCGGGGCGCTTCTATCCAATGTCTTGCTATCCCAGCTCCCTCGGGACGCTTTGGTGCGCCCGTCTATTGTCGGACTCGTTGTTTGCATTGATATAGCCTGGATAGCCTCTGGGCTTTGGGTCAAAGGCAATTTTGGAAGTGATATCTTCTTCCTCTATTTTTTCATCCTCTTCCTTGCAGCCATGGGACAAAATCTGATGCTCATCGTGGGTTCCGGGGTTTTAGTAGGAGTCATGGATCTCACTCTTCACGTGAATCCTGGGCAGGGCCAATCTCTCTGGACCTCACCGTCGTTGATTCGCTTCCCGTTCATTTTCACCGCCGCGCTGTTTTATGGCTATTTGACGGAGAAGTTGAGGCGGCAGCAGCGCCAGGCGGCGTTAGAAAAAGAGTTTGGGGAAAAGATGACTCGAGTCGTTCACGCTCAAACTCAAGACCTGCGAAAGCTCGCTGAAGAGCTTGGCGCCAATTATGCACAAAGCAAGCAGCAGACCGCGGAACTTGAGAAAGCCAACAAGGTCAAAGATGAATTTCTCAGTTTCATGTCTCATGAACTCAGAACGCCGCTCAATATTATTATGGGCTATTCGCGGTTGATTCACGAAAGGACGCTTGGAGAGATTAACCCAGAACAGGAGAAGGCCCTGGCGAAGGTGAGAAACCAATGCACGGACCTCCTGAGCATGATCAGCGACATTTTACAGGCTACGAAAATCGAGGCCGAGGGTGCCAAAGCAGAAAATTACGCGGTTAATCTTGTGGACTTCTTGGATGGTCTCAAGTCGGGTTACGAGTTTCCGCTCAATAAAGAGGTGAGGTTGGAATGGGACTATCCTCTTGATCTTCCGGTCGTGAAGACGGATGCCGAGAAGTTGAAACATATCCTGCAGAATCTTGTGAACAATGCGATCAAATTCACCGAAAAAGGTCATGTCATTGTGTCGGCTCGATATTTTTCCGATGGGAAAATAGTGAAGATTGAAGTAGCCGATACCGGAATAGGAATTCCAAACGATTTGCTTCCTGTTATCTTTGAGAGATTCAGGCAAGGGGACAGCACGGAAACGAGAGACCACGGCGGGGTAGGCTTGGGCCTTTACATTGTTAAGAAATTTACCGATTTGCTGGGAGGAACCGTGGAGGTGAGAAGCGATGTTGACCGAGGCTCGACTTTTACGGTGGCCCTGCCTTGCGAATCTTGAAACGATTTCTCTTTTACTGTAGGGGTTGAGCCCAATCGACCACTTCCACCCTAAGATCGTCGGCTTTGCTTTCCTTCACACGGTCCGTCAGCCGCTCAGCCTCGTGAATCAACATGCCGACACTCTGGGGAGCTTGGGTGCAAGTGACTGCAGCAATGGAAAACGTCATGGGTCTCCCATCCTTTTGCATCTGAAGTCGGAGTCGCCTTTGAATGTCTCCGAGAATCACACGCGCCATATTAGCATCGGTTTCAGGAAGGAGAATAGCAAACTCGCTGCCGCCTAATCTTGCTACCAGATCATTCGTGGGAGCATTCTTCTCGATGGTACGTGCCATCGTGCAGATCACCTGGTCGCCCGCTACTCGGCCAAATCGGTCATTGATCAAGTGCAGGCCGTCAGCGACCACATAGGCCAGAGTGAGCGGCCTTCCGTATCCCGCCGCTCGTTTCACTTGGACTGAGGTGAGCTCGTGGAACGAGCGGCTGTTGGGCAAACCTGTAAGAAGATCCCGCCGAGCAAGTTCAGACTCTCGCTTCAGATCGATTCTCAATCTCGACACCGTGACGGCGACAATAGAGAAGAATAGAAAACGGACGATCATGTTCCAGTAAGGTATCAGAGGATGAGAGTAAGGTTGTCCCGATAGGGAGTCTGCTGCCAGCCCTAGAACGGCGCAGAGTCCGGAAAACCAGAGTCCGGCATGTTTATGAACGAACCAGCTAACCAACACGATTGGCAACAGATAGAGGATAGCGAGACTTAGCTCGTATCCTGTTGCAGCATCGATCGCTCCCAGCGTGAGCGCGAGGATCAAGCCAAACAGTAGGAGCCCCATCTTAGATTGGCTATCTAAGTAAAGAAAAAGCCTCTGAATCATCCCTCCGCCTTGAAGTCACGACCCTGTGGTAAAAAAGCGAGGGAAAATTAACCCATATTAAGGTCTCTTGTCAAACGAGCTGAAATATATTTCCTCGATTGGGTTTCTATGTTATGGTCGGACATTGGACGCGCCTTCCTTTGCTGGAGAGGTGACCGAGCGGTTGAAGGTGCACGACTGGAAATCGTGTGTACCCCTAAAAGGGTACCGGGGGTTCGAATCCCCCCCTCTCCGCCAGCAGTGATAGGAGCCAGGTAGCATCGGACAAGAATTTTTCATCAGACTGCTGAGAAACTTCCCCGTTCACCCTTCGACTTGCTCAGGGTGAACGGAACAGTGTTGAAACATTGATGATTTTCCGTTCATGCTGAGCTGGTCGAAGCATGGAAGCGATTTTTTCAACGACCTGTTAATGGCATGACACGGCTGGCCGAACCTTCATGCCGGTTGTGCTGGGTATCCATTGCTGATAGCTGGGTCCTGTGCAAGGCGGCGCCGTAAACCCCGTCAGGTCCGGAAGGAAGCAGCGGTAGCGGTTTTCCCCTGTGCCACAGGCAAGCCTGGCTGTCAGCAATGGGCATCCGGCTGTTCGGGAAAGACTGAGGATCGAGGATTGCGTTACCATCGTGGATCCTCCATTTTTATCCTCAAAGGATCTGCAGATGTCTTATCTAGTTTTGGCACGAAAATGGCGTCCTCAACGCTTTGAGGACATTGTCGGCCAAGAACACGTTACGCGGATTTTAACGAGCGCTATCCGCGCTGGCCGCATCGCTCACGCTTATCTTTTTACCGGAGTCAGGGGAGTGGGAAAGACGACCGCTGCCCGCATTCTCGCAAAGGCTCTCAACTGCCAGAAGGGGCTGACTCCAACGCCGTGCAACGAGTGCACTAACTGCTCTGAGATTACGGCCGGAAGTTCCATGGATGTTTATGAAATTGATGGGGCTTCCAACCGTGGAATCGATGAGGTGCGTCAAATTATCGAGAACGTCAGGTATCAACCCGCCAAAAGCCGCTTCAAGATCTACATCATCGATGAGGTACACCAGGTCACCAAAGACGCCTTCAACGCTCTATTAAAAACATTGGAAGAGCCCCCGCCGTCTGTCAAGTTTATCCTGGCGACTACCGAGCCTCACCGGCTGCCGGAGACGATACTGTCGCGGTGTCAGCGATTTGATTTCCGCCGCATCTTGGTGCGTGAGATTCTCCAGCGTCTCGGCGACATCGGTAAAAAGGAAGGTCTCCGGATAACGGACGGCGCGCTGCTTCTCCTGGCGCGAGAAGCGGAAGGAAGCATGCGCGATGCCCAGTCGCTGCTGGAACAAGTCCTTTCGTATGCAATAGAACCCACCGGAGAGGAAAAGCGGGACGTTGAGGTGACTGAGGCTCTATTGCAAGACGTTCTTGGCTTTACAGAACGTCGGATTCTCTACGATATTTCCGCTGCCGTTATCAGAGAAGATGCGAAGAGGTGTGTGGAACTAGTAGCCGACGTCATGGCACAAGGTCGAGACGTGCCAAGATTGTCTCGGGACCTTGTGGAGCATTTCCGTAATTTGCTTGTGTTTCGACTCATCGGTGAGAAGCAAGGAAAAGAAAGCTCCGGCGCGATATCCTCATCTTTCAACCGCTTGCTAGATCTCCCAGATCAAGAAATCAAAGATATCCAGCAGCAGATTTCCGAACTTCCCGTGGATACGCTCATGGACTATTTCAGATTCATGGCCGAAGGGGATGAAGAGGTGGCTCGGTCTGCGTATCCGCGGTTTGCATTGGAGACCACCCTAATACAGCTTGCGACCCTTCCAAAAGCAATGTCCATCGGAGATGTCCTGCACCGGCTGGAAAATTTGGAGCGTAAGTTATCAGAAGCGGGAGCGAGAGAATCGCGTCCAAATCGGGAAGAGGGGTTGCTCGTGGAGGGCCAGGCCCGGGAAAGCGAGCCGCCAGTACCAACTCATGACTCCAAAGATGATGTCTGGAGAAAGTTTGTGACGTTCGTGATGAGGGACAAAAAGTTTTTAGCGTCTCATCTTGAACAGGCCCAACCCCTCGATCTGTCTCCGGGCCAGCTGATGATCGGGGTCGGAGAGCGCCATCATCTTCATTATCTTCAAGACCCAGAAAATTTGTCCTCGCTGAGGGATTTCGCACGCCGCTTCTTTTCCGGCGAGGTGGCTGTTACCGTCGCTCCGATTCCTGGCCTTTCGCCGGATAAGAGAGAGGATGCAGTGGGTTTGACCCAGCGTGCCGAGGACCCGAAGGACATGGTCCAAGAGGCGCTGCGAATCTTTGGCGGATCGGTCAAGGGAATTAAAAGGGAGAACGGATAGGACGGTGAAGCACACGGCGCGCTTGACTCAGCGGCTCGGAACTATGCAAAAGGAGGCTTAGATGGCTAAAGGTTTAGGAGGGATGGGTAACCTATTCAAGCAAGCTCAGGAGATTCAGGCTCGGTTGGCCCAGGTTCAGGAAGACTTAGCGCGCCGAACCGTGGAGGCATCCGCCGGAGGAGGAATGGTTCGCGTCATAGTCAACGGGCAGTTCGTTTGCACCTCGGTGAAGATAGACCCGACAGTTGCCAATCCTCAAGAGACGGAGATGTTGGAGGATCTCATTCTTGCTGCATTCAACGAAGGGGTGCGTCGCGCGCGAGAAATGGTCTCCGAGGAGATGGGAAAGGTAACCGGGGGTCTGAAAATTCCGGGTCTGATACCGTAAGGACTGAGGATAGAAGATAGAGGATGGAAGTATTGTAACTATGACGGCCTATCCCGCCCCGTTGGCTCGATTGATCAAAGAGCTCTGCAAGCTTCCCGGCATCGGAGAGAAAACAGCCGCGAGGTTGGCTTTTCACATGCTCAAAGAGAAGAAAGAGGAGGCTCTCCAGCTAGCGGAAAGCCTTGCACGACTAAAGCAAGAGATGGGCCTCTGTCGCACCTGTTTTGGCTTAAGCGAGGTGCGGCCAGGGAACGAAGAGGGAGAATGTAAAATCTGCCAGGATTTCCACAGGGAGCGGGAAAAGATATGCGTCGTGGAGGAACCGGCGGATATGATGGCTGTGGAAAAATCTCAAGAGTTCAAGGGCCTCTATCACGTGCTTCACGGAGCGCTTTCCCCCCTGGACGGGGTAGGACCGGAGTCTCTACGGATAAACGAACTTCTGACTAGGCTTCAGGGTGGTGCAGTGAAAGAGATCATTGTAGCCACGAATCCCACGGTGGAGGGGGAAACCACGGCGCTTTACCTATCCAAGGTGATTAAACCTTATGGAGTCAAAGTCACGCGTATCGCTCGGGGTCTGCCCATGGGCGGCGATCTTGAATACGCCGACGCCGTCACGTTGGGCAAAGCCCTGGAGGGAAGAAAGGAGATTTGAGGGAGCAGGTTTCATGGGCATGAAGGTCAGCTATCTGGTAGTGATTCTCCTCCTTGCAGGTTGTGCGTTTTACGGCAGCCAAGACAACACGGTGCGAAGTTACTCCTTCACTTCCAATTGAACCGGTGAACTTTTCCAGTAAGGTTTTTCGGACCCGCAGAAAGAACCGCTACTTTTGAAGATCGATCTTTGGACTCTGCTGGGCGCAGGCCGTCTTTCTCCACAATCCAAAAGCAAGTTAAAAATTGTAGCGCTTCTTTATTTCATTCAAGGAAGTCCGCCGGCCATTCTATGGGAGGTGCTTCCGGTCTATTTTCGGATTCAGGGAGTTTCTCTTCGAGCGATCGGCGGCTTGCGGCTGATCGAGCTTCCCTATTCGCTCAAGGTCCTATGGTCGCCATTGGTCCACCGCTATGGCGACCGGAGGGCTTGGATTATCGTTTGTATGCTGGCCATCGGTACGGTGGTGGGGTTGCTGCCTTTTATCCATATCGGCCATCCTGGATGGCCGATTCTCGTTTTGCTCCTTATTTTAACGATTCTCTCGGCAACGCAAGATATCGCCATCGACTCCTATACGGTAGGCTTGGTGAAAAGGGAAGAAGAGGGACCCGGAAATGGGGTGCGGGCATCCGCCTACCGCGTGGCTTTGGTTTTTGTCGGCGGAGGGATGGTTTTTCTCGCTGGCATTCTCCAATGGGAGGTACTGTATGCCATCGCTGGGCTCCTTTTCGCTATTCTGGCTTTATCGGTGCTGTCGGTACCTCGGCTCGATCTTCCAACCAAGGCGCGAGAGCAGTGGCTCTCCGGTTTTGCCCGGTGGATTGCAACGTGGCGCGCCATTCCTCTCATCTTATTCGTTTTAACCTATAAGTTGGGTGAGTTTGCCATTGGTCCGATGGTCAAGCCCTTCTGGGTCGATCAGGGAAGAACCATGTTCGAGATCGGGCTTATCCCAACGACCTTCGGCATCGTGTTGAGTGTAGCTGGAGCACTTGCCGGCGGGGGATTTATTTCTCGCTACGGGACTTTCCACGGTGTTTGGGCGCTTGGTGTACTTCAAGCCGTCTCCAACCTCGGGTATGCCTTGGTCGCATGGGGAGACCTTGGCCGATTCGGCCTTTATTCAGCGTCCGTCTTTGAGTCGTTCAGCGGCGGCCTCGGCACCGCGGCGTTCTTGGCATTCCTGATGAATGTCTGCGATAAGGAGCACGCGACGATCCAGTATGCCTTCTTGTCTTCGGTTTTTTCCTTGACCGGGCGTATCATCGGCGGTGTGAGCGGCCTTGGCGCCGAGCGCTTGGGTTACGGCCACTACTTCGCGCTGACTTTTTTGATCTCACTTCCTGCTTATGTCTTTCTTCCCTGGGTCAAGGGATGGATTCACGAGGAACGGAAGGCAAGCTGACGTGACCGGACTCGTGCGGTGGACAGGTACGCCTTCTTGGTGGAACTATGTTGGCCGCATAGGGATGGCGGTTCTCTTTGGCTGCGGAGCAACGGCTCTCTTAGTGACGGAGTTCGAGCATAAAGAGGCAGGCTCGGTTATGCTCTTATTGGTGGCGATCGCATTTTTTCTATCCGCTTGCTGGAGTAAATTCTCAAACCGATTCACGGTCTCGGATAGTAGCGTTTCGGCCACTTATGGGCTGCTCTCTCAGGAGACTCACGAGATCGACGTGCAGGACATCCAGGATCTTGTTTTAAGGCAATCCTTGATGGGCAGAATTTTCAACTACGGAACGATCGAATTCAGCTCGGCGGGACGAGACGCTGCAGAGGTGATTTTTGCGGGTGTTCCCGATCCAAAGTCAGTCAAACAACTGGTAAGTGATCTCAAACATCAAATTCCGCGCGGCCAGGTGTAAGGCGCGCATCTTTAAGGCGCGCATCTTTATGGACTAGCGTCACAGCAGCTCACCGATGAGCTTCCGCCACGCTTCGAGCTCGCGCTTTGGAGCTACGAGGAAGCGGAGCCGGTGGCAGCGGATTTTGAGCTTTTGGTAAAAGCCGGGATCGGACTCGGCCTGATACAAGAGAACAGATAACTTGCGCGTGTCTCCGACCGGAAAATAGCCTGGATAGTCCTTTCCGAGAGTCCCCATCAACCCGGGAATTCTTGCAGCCACGACCGGGACCGATGAAGCCACGGCTTCGCATAGGACATTTGAGCTCCCTTCCATCTGGGAAGTGAGGGAAAGAAGATGGCTCCCTGCTAATAACTGCCGAGTTTTCCAATGGGGCAGTTCTCCTAGCCAGCGGTAGCGCGGATTATTCGCCATCTGCGCACGCGCATGGAATTTCATTTTTCGGCTGAGCGCGCGACCGACGTGAACGACGCGCAATTGGGATGAAGGAGGAAGCAGGCGAGCTGCTATAGCCGTCCGCATCGGATCCTTTTCTGGACGGAGATGGCCGATAACGCAGACCTTAAACCCGTTTTTTGACAGCGGCGCAGGGCCCTTGATACGGGGCGCGGACTGGTAGATGACGCGGGTCTTGCCGCGAAAGCGCCTCGGCAATTCCGCTTTGCCCATCGACTGAAGAACGATCAGGCGAGTCGCCAGCTCCAGCGATCGCTTGGCATTTTGCCTGCTCCGGATGTCCCGATAAAGATCGGTGCCTGTGAGAGCCACGATCAGCGGCAAATCTGGATGCCGTTTATGGAAACGCTGGATCGAGGGGGCGCTCCTGCGCGCATGCAGGGCAATCAAGAGGTCACACGCCGCCCCATTGTAGCTCTGGTTGAGGAAGACTCGATGTCCGAGTTGCTGTAGAATGCGCCTCCAACGAAGGGCCGTGATGCTGTTCCCGTTGCGCGCGGTCATAGATGCAGGAGTGATGAGTTGAATTTTCATGCATGCTATTTTGCGCAGGTGCGAAATCCAGCCCAGGTATCCCGTCGGTCCGGAGTGTAGAAATTGCGCCAAGTGTTTCGGATGAGACGTGAGCGAGTAACCCAACAGCCGCCCCGCAAGACTTTATGTGTCCCGAACCATGGCTGCGAATATTCCTTGTAAGGGTCGATCACAAAGCCAGGATAGGGCAGGAAATCGCTCGCAGTCCACTCCCAGACATTACCGATCATCTGGCGGCAGCCAAAGGGGCTTTCGCCGGCGGGTAGAGATCCTACCTCGAGCACTCCCATGGTCTCTGAGTCCAGATTGGCCCGTTCCGGGGCGGGCGGTGCATCGCCCCAAGGAAAGAGACGCTTGCGGCTCCCGCTTGCCCGATCTCCGAGTGGCGGTAAGGTAGAGGCGGCCATCTCCCATTCCGCCTCGGTGGGAAGTCTTCTCCCTGCCCACCTGCAATAGGCTTCAGCCTCGTACCAGTTAACGTGGATAACCGGGAGATGCTGTCTCAAGGGAACAAAGGAATCGAAGATCCGCTGAAGCCAGCGCCCTCCGGTTTCCCGCTTCCAATAGAGGGGATGATCAACTCTAATCGACTGGGGTGGGGTTGTATGCTCTGGATCCTTTTTGAAGAAGCTGGAAAAAGATGTCTCCAGTGCGGGAGTTCCTCCGGATTCCAGCCAGCGCCATCCCTCTTCGCTCCATAATTCCCGTCTTTGATACCCGCCGTCTGACACGAATGCGACGAACTCACCGTTGGTGACCGGAGCGCGGGCAATGCGGAAAGGCTTGACCTCCACAGGATGGGCCCATTTCTCGTTGTCGAAGACAAAGGGAAGGCCAGGCATTGCGCCGAGGATGAAAGTGCCGCCGGGAATCTCTACGTCTCCGGGCAAAGCTCCTCCGCCCTGGAAGCTGTTCGTGTTAGTTGCGCTGAGCTTGGGAGGTGAGTAGGCGAGAGTCTGCCTGGTATAGGTTATCGCTTCATCATGCATGTCCTCATGAAAAGTTACGAGAAGACAGAAATAGATCTCTTCATCGCTGGGCGACGTAGGGTCCAGACGGTCGATGACCCGCTCCAGAACCGTCTGCATGTATTCGAGAGTTTTTTCATGCGAAGGCAGCGCCAAGTCCCAACGGCTGTCGTGAATCACTTCGGCGGAGTTGTATAACCTGTCGATGCCTTCGATAAGAGGCATTTCCTTACGGAGATGACGCAGCGCCCAGAACTCTTGGAACCATGCTATGTGGCCCATTTCCCAGAGCGGGGGGTTGACGATCGTGAGGCGCGGTCCGATCATCTGCTCCTCGGT
>DASYRN010000198.1:0-9805 GCA_036004365.1 Binatia bacterium | reverse complement strand
CGCAGCACCCCGAAAACTGAACCGGCAATGATTAGTTTGAATGCACTGAATCGCCATACCAACAGGGCGATAACGGTCGCAATCAGCACAGCGATTGCAAATGGGTCAGGAACTGCATGCGGCGCCATTTGCGCAAGGGAGACGGCGATCACGCCGATCAACGCCGGTCCGATGCCTTGCAGCGCCGCTTTCGTCCATACCAGCGTCCTCACGCGGTCAAACATGGGCATCATCGCCAACATCATCATGAACGCCGGCAAAAAAATCGCCGCGGCAGCGAACGCGGCGCCAACGATCCCGGCGACTTTGTAGCCAACGTACGCCGCGACCATCAAAATCGGTCCAGGCGTGAGTTGGCCGAGCGCGAGCCCATCAATGAACTCTTGCGGGGTGAGCCAGTGAAACTGATTAACCACTTGCTCGTGGATAAAGGCGATCATCGACAAGCCACCACCGAAAGTCAACGCCCCGACCTTGAAAAAGAACACACCAATGTCCGTGACGCTCGGCGAGAGCGGGGTTCCTTGAGGCATTACCGTAACGGTGGCTGACGTAAACCACGGAGTAAACCGCAGTATGCTGAGCAAGGCAGTTAACAAGACGAGAACAGCCGCACCGACCTTTTTGGAATGAAAAAGCAGCAGTCCCACGCCGCCCGCGAGCAACAGGATCGCGGCAATCCCAAGGGAAGTCCAGATCACGGCGGCTACCGCCCCGATGGCGATCATGGTTTGGGGGATGGTGCACACGGTAGATTTTCCCAGGCGATACGCCGCCACCCCTAAGATGCCCAAGACAACAGGTCCGACGCCATAGAGCGCGCCGCGCCCGATCGGTGTGACGCCCAGGGTTGCGTAGGCCATTGTCAGCACGAGCAGGATAAAGAAAGCGGGGAGCACTAAACACAGACCCGCCAGCAACCCGCCCCACCATCCACCGCGAGCGTACCCCAAAATAATGGCAAGTTGCGGACCGGGGGCACCCGGCAACATATTAACGAGCGATAACCCTTCAACAAAACGTTCTTTGGAGACCCACTGCTGCTTTTCTTGGAGCTCGGCCTGCATGACGCCCCACATTTGTCCGTAAGTGACTCCCACCTTCAAGAAACTAGCGGCAATGTTCTTCCAGTTCCTCTCGAAATCCGCGTCTTTCGTTGTCGTCGCCATGTCTGGTCCTTTTTCACCGTTGCGGGGACTACCACTATCGACTATCTTGTGAGTCTGTGTTAAATATCTCAACTGAACTTCTCATATAACAACTGTATCTTTTGTCAATAGACCTAAAAACTTTATGCAGGAACCGATAGAAGGGCGCTGGCTGCTCTTAATTCATCAGATCCCACCGAAGCCCAACTACTTTAGGGTCAAAATTTGGCGTAGGCTTCAGAGGCTCGGCGCCGTTGCGGTGAAAAATTCCGTTTACGTGCTGCCAAAGAGCGACCAGGCGCAAGAGGATTTTCAGTGGACACTGCGCGAAATCGTGGAGGGCGGGGGAGACGCCACGCTTTGCGAGGCACGATTTGTCGAGGGGCTCTCAGATCAGCAGATTGAGGAGCTGTTTCAGGTAGCCCGAAGCTCGGACTATCATGAGATTGGCGAAGAGGCGCGGCGGATTGCCAAGTCTTTTCCGCCTAACCGGAGGGCAGAAGACGAGCTTCGAGCACAAGGTGAGATCGAGGTAGACCGTCTGAGACGACGCCTTGCAGAGGTAGTGGCGATCGACTTCTTTGGTGCTCCTGGACGGGAAGCTGCCCAAGGACTGATATCCGAGCTTGAAGCAAGGTTTCACCCTATCGCTGCCGGAATGCGCAGCGCCAATCCGGCGAAGATTCGTGTAGATGACCTACGTGGCCGCACCTGGGTTACAAGAAAGGGCATTCATGTCGACAGAATGGCGAGCGGGTGGCTCATCTGCCGCTTTATCGATTCCAATGCTCGCTTTAAGTTTGTTCCGGCTAAGGGCTACAGACCGGAATCAGGTGAGTTGCGCTTCGACATGTTTGAAGCTGAATTCACGCATGAAGGAGATCGCTGCACCTTCGAAGTTTTTCTTGATCGACTAGGGCTCCACGATCTGGCTTTGCAACCGATTGCGGAGATTGTTCATGAGATAGATCTCAAAGACTCAAAATTTGGCAGGCAAGAGACCACAGGGATCGACAGGCTTATCGCTGGAATCGCCATGGGCCACAAAGACGATGAAACGCGCCTCTCCCGGGCCTCTGCCATATTCGACGACCTATACGAATATTTCAAGAGGAAACGTAATTGACGGATGATTAGGACCCTTTAACCGAAGTCAGATTCGAGCCAGCATCTCTCCCCCAATAGCGGTGAGCAACACCACGAGCCATGGTGGCCATTTCCAAAGTACAAGCAGCCCGAAAGCAACCAGTCCAAGCCCGAAGTCAGCCGGAGTGTGGATCGCACTTGTCCAGACCGGGTGGTACAGCGCGGCCAGCAGCAGGCCGACAACCGCCGCGTTAATTCCCGTCAAAGCAGACTGAAAGCTCGACTTAGACCGCAAGAGATCCCAGAACGGCAGCGCGCCGATCACAAGCAGGAACGACGGCAAGAAGATCGCGACAAGAGTCAGGAGCGCACCGCTCCAACCATCCATCACTGCCCCCAAATATGCCGCGAATGTGAAAAGCGGCCCGGGCACGGCTTGCGCCGCTCCGTAGCCCGCAACAAATTGTTCGTCCGTCACCCACCCGGGGCCCACAACTTCTGCTTGAAGCAAGGGCAACACGACGTGCCCGCCACCAAAAACCAGCGAGCCGACACGGAAGAAGCTGTCAAATACCTCCAACGCGTGGCTGGGAACCACTGAGCGCAGGACCGGTAATCCCAGCAGAAGCACGAAAAAAACAATCCATGCGGCTATAGCTAAACGTCTTCCGATTGGAAAACGCATGTGAGAGGTTGAAGTAACGTCCGACCCGGGAAAAAATCGCCACCCAATCAAACCTGCCGCCACTATCGATAGCACCTGGCCGGACGCGCTGGCCCATGCCAAAGTGACGATGGCTGCCAAGATGGCAAGGGTCGCACGTTCACGGTCGGGACAAAGAGTGCGAGCCATACTCCACACCGCCTGGGCTACGACGGCAACCGCGACCACTTTCAATCCATGTAACCATCCGGTCTCAGCCGACCCTCCAAGAGCACTGACACCGAAGGCAAATGCAATAAGAGCAAGCGTCGACGGTAAAGTGAAGCCGAGCCAGGCTGCGAGCGCCCCCGGAAGACCCGCGCGCGCAATTCCGATCGCGATGCCCACCTGGCTGCTCGCCGGACCCGGAAGGAACTGGCAAAGCGCCACGAGATCGGCATAGGTCCGTTCGTCGAGCCACTTTCTCCGGACCACATATTCGTCGTGAAAATAGCCGAGATGGGCTATCGGTCCACCGAAAGAAGTCAGTCCCAGCCGAGTGGCCACCCGCAGAACTTCGAGAAACGATCCTTGAGTGGCGGCCGCAGCTTCTCTTTCGTGTGCTAGGGTTTCGTCCAAGCAAGTCCTCGCCGTGTGTTAATCGTCTGCCCTTGGGATCTTCGGACGATCATACACGATCTTGCAGCTGCGTTGCTCCAAAGTTCTCAATGGTATGCGCCTAGTTGGTCAGTAGCGGACCGACGACGGCGCCAAGCACCGTGCCTCCGATCAGAATGAGAATGGGGCTTACTTTGGTAAACAGCGCCAGGACGAGGGCTATCCCGGAAATAACTCCATAGAACCAGCCGAGAAAGGCGTGGCTTCCCAGAGTCCATAGGGTTATCCCAAGCAAACCAATCACAGCAGGGCCTGCGCCAAGACCAAAACCCCGTAACCAGGGATGCTGGATGTACTGCCGTACTTGGTACGCTGTCAAAACCGACAACAACCAGGGAATGAGAAAGACTCCCACTGTCGCAACAATTGCCCCCAACAAACCAGCGGCGCGATAACCGATAAATGCCGACGTAATCAATATGGGCCCGGGAGTGATATAGGCGAAGCCGATGGCTGCTGCAAAATCCTGCGATGTGACCCACTGCATTTGGTCAACGGAAATACGTTCAAGGAGGGAGATGACCGCACTACCGCCGCCAAAGGCGAGCATGCTGATTATCGCGAAATAGATAAAGAGTTCCAGGAGAATCACTGTTGCGCCCTTTCCTCCTTCGAGTTGGGCGATTTGGTTTTGGAAGATTCTCCTTGTGTAAACCATTGTGGCATCAGGATACCGAGAATACCTGCAGCGAGGACGATCCACGCAGGGTTGATACGCAAACCGATCCCGAGAGCACAAGCTGCCATGGCTAGAACGCCAGACATCAGCGTGGTAATGGTTGGTTTGGCTAAGCGGTAAATAGTGGCAATCAAAATACCCACCACTGCAGCAGTCAGACCGCCGAGTGCCGGGGCAGCCGCGCTCCCGAGACCGGCGGTGATTTCTTCGTATACTATTGATAACGCGAGCATCAGGATGAAAGCTGGGAAAAGAAAGGCACTGGTGGCCAATGCGGCGCCGGGCCAGCCGCCGAGACGATACCCGAGGTAGCCTACGACCTGCACCCCGGTTGACCCAGGAAGGAGCTTTGTATAAGTCAAGCTCTCGGTAATTTCCTGTGCCGTGAGGACATGCCGATCAGTGACCAAATAACGCTCAATAAGGCTCAAGGTAACCCCTAGCCCGCCAAAGGCTGCCAACCCGATCTTAATAAACTGCCACCAGAGTTGAGGTAATGACATGATACGAAGGGCTCTCGCTTGCAGGGTAGTTTTCCTCTTCATCCTTTGACTCCCGACCTTGCCCTTGCCTCATGCGCCACTTCTTCTGGCGGCCTTATATGTCGGAAAACGGCGAAAATGGCCAGATCATACGCGATCTTTAGACTACCAGCGATTAAAAACGGTAAGCCCAGAGAAGGGACCGCTAGAACCGGGCCGGTAAATGCCGGTGCTATCGCAGCTCCGATGTTTCGGGCCACTGACATGATGCCTGCGGAAGCCGCTCTCTCGTCCGGATCGACGACCGCCATCGTGTAAGACTGACGGGTGGGTACATCGAGCTGCGAGAGCAGATGGCGGACAAGTAATACGGCAACCGTCAGCTCCAGGTTTGGCATGAAGGGCACCAGCAGCAACAGAAAATTCGACGGCAGGTGGGTGAAAACCATCGTATTCAGCAATCCGATGCGACGCGCTAGGGGAGGTGCAGCCAAAAAAGAAAGAGCAGATAGAAGGTTAGCACCAAAGAAGATTCCACCTAGGGTGCTGATGTCGGTCTCGTAGCGGAGGTAAAACCAGTAGGCAACCAAGCTCTGGACGATGAAACCGCCGGCAAAGGCGTCGAGAGCGAACAAAGCAGACAATTTGGCGACAATGCCGCGTGAGGTTTGAACGCCAATCTTGCGAGCATTCCGGGCAGATCCGATTCTTACTTCGATGGCCGGCGATAGCGCCGCAAAGAGGATCAACATGAGGATCGCGGAAACGACATAACCCCAAACGAGAAGACGATACCCTGCAAGCGCTTCCACGGAAAAAAGCGACGGCAACCCCACGGCCAGGGCACCGAGAGCTCCACAGAAAGACCCGACAAGGTTATAGGCCGAAAAAGCCGCGGTGCGGTTCTGCTCTTGAGTTGTTTGGGGAAGGATCGCCTGCTCGATTGAAAGAAAAGGTCCCACATCTTTTCCCGACGGGCTGATGGTTCCGAAAATGGCCGCCAGTGCCAATAAGATGGGATTATTTGTGACGACAAATGCGAGACCGGCCAACCCCATGAACCCCGCGCCCAACACGAGAAGCGGCCTTCGACCGAACCTGTCCGCTATGGCCGTGAGCAACACGGTCATCACCGCTCCACCTGCAAGCGCGGCAGTAAAGATCCAGCCGATGGTTATCGTATCCAGCCCGATGGCATCCAGGTAAAGCCCGAGTACAACCGATAGAAAGCCATAAGCAAAGGATCGGACGCCGCAGGCGGCAAACAGTAGCCGGCCGTCGCGGGAAAGTTGCAGTACTTGGCTCAAACGAGGTTGAACGTTTCCGAGCACGGCTGGAAGGGCTCTCCGATCAGCCTGACGTGCTGCCCATGGAGTTCATGCGGCCGCCATCTACGGCTAGGATCGCATTGGTAATATAGCTCGCCTTATCCGACGCCAGAAATACCGCTGCTTCGGCCACATCCTCTGGCCGACCGATGCGTCGAAGCGGAATGGAATCATACTCGGGCTTTCTATTCCCCATATCCTTCCTTCCGATGGGAGTGCCGACAACTCCGGAGACGATGCAGTTGACTCTGATTTTATAGGGCGCCAGGTCCACCGCCGCCTGCTTGGTCAAAGCATAGACGCCCCCCTTGGAGACCGAATAAGCGGCTCTGCCAGGACTGGCCCTGTCGCCGGATGCCGCCGAGATATTGACGATCGTTCCGCCTCCATTTTCCTTCATGATCTTGGCGCCATGCTGGATGGTAAGAAAGAAACTCGTCAGGTTGACGGCTAGGGTTTGATTCCATTCCTCAAGCGGCATTTCCAAAATGCCGCTCTTGGAAGACTGCGCCAGGCTATTGACAAGAATATCGAGTCTGCGATGCTTCTCTTTGATATGCTTGAAAAGCGCGTCGATTTGCTCTGGGCGGCTCACGTCCGCGGCAAACGAGTCTCCGTTGAGCTCCGCCGCGATTCTCTTTGTGTCTTCGGCATGGCGTGAGTGGATGATGACTTTGGCCCCTTCTCCGGCAAAGGCGCGAGCAATGCCTAAGCCGATATTGTTGGTGGAACCTGTAATCAAAGCGATCTTATCTTTAAGCAGCATCTCCTTCTCCTTTTCGGTTATTTTTGATATGCGTAAACTATACAAACCCTTTTTTATGGTCAACCATCTGCGCCGGCGTCGTCTTAACTTTGGCTTTGTTTTGATCTGCCTCGTAGCCATTTCTGCCTGCGCGAGCCCAAGCGTGTTTTTAGTTCATCCGGAAAGCGGGGCCACCATGAGCTGCAGCGCCACGGGCTATGGCTTAATCGCCGGCTTTGCCGAGGGCTTTGTCGAGGAGTGTGTGAGAAATTATAAGAGCAAAGGTTACGTTCCCTCAGATCAACTTAGCCCACAGCAGCGCTCTGATTTGGAGAAGCGCGGTGTCCTGCCCAAAGAAGAGCCTTCAAAGGACGTTGAACGGCCGATGTGAGGACGCCTTTTAGCACAGCCCCTGATCTGAGAAGTCAAACCGGCCGGTAGTTTTCACCTTGCGCCTGTTCGCCGCAGCCGGAAAGGCTTCCCCTTCTTATTTCCTAACAAGTTCAAAAGAAGTCACGAAGAAAAAGAAATCTTAACGGCTCCAACGATACCTCATTCATTGACAACAGAAATTTGACGGGTGTAATGTTTAGTGTTTAAAGATTTATGAGCACAAAAAGAGCAATCGGGCTGGAACGAGTCAAAAAGTGGCTCTACGCCAAAGGGCTCGAAGAGCGAAGCTCCGGCTGCGTGCTCTGCGGCTCCTGTTATGGCCATGGGCCGGTGAACCCGTTTGAGGACGAGCCGGGTCCAAAAACCAAATGCCCCCCGTATGAATTCTATCGCCTCCAGCGCTTCACTCCCAAGTCGCGCTGGCTCATGTCGCAGCGGGTCTTTCACGGATTAGACAAGATCACGCCTGAGCTCAAAGAGATCATCTACACCTGCACCACCTGCCTCATGTGCCAGGAGATTTGCGGGGTGCGGAACGACGGCTATGGCCCCTGGGACATCACGGTCGCCATGCGCGAAGAGATCACGGAAAAAGAGGGGCCGCTCGATGCGCATCGGTCCTTTCTCGATGGGTTGAAGCTGCACAACAACCCGTGGTCCCAGTCCAAGACAGAGCGCGGAGGTTGGGCTAAGTCGCTGGGGCTAAAAAAGCTGGGCGAGAAAAATGCATCCACTCTTCTCTTTGCCGGTTGCTCCGCCGACAGGCCGGAAGGAAAAGCCGCAGCTGTAGCTCTGGCTAAGATCATGCAACATCTCGGAGAGGACTTTGTAGTTCTGGGGGAAGATGAGAAATGCTGTGGTCTCTATGCCTGCGATCTTGGCTTCCGAAGCGAATACCACCGGCTGCAAGACGAGAATCTCAAAACCATTAAAGAAGCTGGCATCAACAAGATCGTCGTTGCCTGCGGAAGCTGCCGGCGAATCTGGCAGGACTATCCGAAGCAGGAAATGGACTCAGTCGAAGTGCTTCACGGCGTAGAGTATATCGACCGACTCTTGCAACAAGGGCGGCTTAAGCTCAAGAAAACAGTCAGAAGAAAAATCACCTACCATGACCCCTGTCATCTGGGAAGAGGCTGCGGGGTCTACGAAGCGCCGAGACGAATCCTTGGCTCCGTAGCCGGAGTCGAATTGGTCGAGATGGAGCGAAATCGTCGCTGGGCCTGGTGCTGCGGCGGCGGCGGAGGTGTGCCCGAGGCATTTCCGGAACTCGCCCGTTGGAACGCCGAGGACCGACTAAGAGAAGGTGAACGGACTGGCGCCGATCTTCTTCTCACGACCAGCGCCCTATGCATACGAAACTTCAGCGCCGGAGAACCGCGCCTGGAGATCCAGGATCTGCTCGAGTTCGTCTATCAAGCCATCTGATCATGGCCAATGCAAAATGCAAATTGAAGAATGCAAAAGTTAAAAGAGTTGAATTTGTCGTTTGGGAGACTTTGAGTTTTACACTTTGCAATTTTCACTCTGCATTGTTTTAGGTTAAATGCTCAAAGAGCCCCACTTCACCCCGGAGAAGATGCTGTCTCGGCTCGGGTTAAAACCCGGCGCGTTGGGTCGTTTCGCCCTCGTTCCGGGGCCCAAGGAACGGAGTGAAAAAATTCTCGCGGCTTTGAAGAATCCAACCAAAAGTTTCTCTTTTCTCGGTTACGAAATGCACACGGGGGCGTACGACGGAAAAACGGTGAGCGTGGGCAACGGAGGGCTCTATGCCCCGGACAGCGCGATCACGACCGAGATTCTCTGCGCGGGAGGCGTAGACTGGTTGATCCGAATTGGAAGCTGCGGCTCTTTACAGAAGCACATCAAGATCGGCGATCTCCTCATCGCCTCAGGCGCGCTCCGAGGAGAGGGGACGACTCCTTACTATGTCCCAAAAGATTTTTCCACCGTCTCGGATCCAGGGATCGTGGACGCATTGACAGAAGCCGCCAAGAGCCTGAATGTCCGCTGCCACTTGGGTCGGGTCTTTACGACTGACGCCCTGTTCCAGGAAAGCCCGGAGCTGATCGAAGAGCTGGAGCAACAAGGGATAGCGGCCATCGACATGGTCACATCGGCCTTTCTCACGATCGCGCAGGTGCGCGGCAAGAAGGCAGCGGCCATACTGGCCGTTTCGGATGAATGTCTAACCGGCGCAATGGGCTTTCGCGATCCCTCCTTTCTCGAGGCTGAAGAAAAAATGGTCCAGGTCGCCCTGACGGCTATCGGCCTCCTGCGTTAGAAACGAGATGATGCCGCAACAGAGTCCTCTCTTCATTCCGGCGCTTTGGCAAGGGAACGGTTTCAAAATTCTCGACGAGACACTTCTGCCCTGGAAGGTGGAGTACCTCACGGCCCATGACGTCTCTGAAGCGATTCAAGTGGTGCGGGAGATGAAGACCCGCGCGTTCGGACAGGTATTAACCTTCTTTTACAGCGCGGTGTTTGTCGCAAGGGAAGACGGTGGTAATGATTTGGCATCACTGAAGCTTCGGCTGAAGCAACTCGCCGACGAATTCACGCGCGCCCGGCCCACTTTTGATTTTGGCGGGCTCGGCCGGCTACTGGAAAGCTGGCTCGC